>NZ_JACHYY010000011.1:0-158532 GCF_014193155.1 Rhizobium sp. BK098
ATATAGCTTCCGAGTAAACTCCCAAGAGGCGCGGCAATCGTTGCTGCGATGGCGTTCCCGGCGTTGAGCATCGCAAGGCCCTTGGGGACTGAGTCTGTTGGAACGAGCCGCATCACGATTGACGTCGACATCGACCAGAAGCCGCCGATCGCGATACCCAATAGAGCTCTGCCGATCATCAGCACGAGATAGTTGGGGGCAAATGTGACGATCGTTCCGGATACCAACAGGATCAATGAGAACGACAAAAGTACCAGACGTCTGTCCAATCGACGGGTCAACCCCGCCACGAAGATGCTGGTGAGGACCGCGAATACGCCCGAGATAGAGATAGCCTGCCCAGCGCGACCCTCCGTGACCCCCAGTTCAGTGGCGATCGGCGAGAGAAGGCTCACGGGCATGAACTCGGAAGCTATAAGGACGGCAA
The DNA here is from genome assembly GCF_014193155.1 of Rhizobium sp. BK098. Lineage (NCBI taxonomy): Bacteria > Pseudomonadati > Pseudomonadota > Alphaproteobacteria > Hyphomicrobiales > Rhizobiaceae > Rhizobium > Rhizobium sp. BK098. The sequence goes on from NZ_JACHYY010000011.1 coordinate 428, forward strand.
CACAGAGGGCCATCGATATGACCGCGCCCCAGGCTGCGATTGGGACCGCGGGATCTGTGGCTTTCGCGCTTGAGGTTTTGATGCCGTCGGCGCCGGCGCGGGAGCGTGTGAGAACTTGCTGGGTCATGACGGCAATATAGGCCAAACGCAGTTCCCGCATTAGTCATTGCAATTCGTTTGGACTTATCGATTTATGACATCAATGAGTCATTTCTGGAGACGAGCATGAAGAGGGAAGATCTTAACGACATGCTTTGGTTTCTGGCGGTCGCGGAGGAACGAAGTTTCACCAAGGCGGCCGCTAAACTCGGCACGTCACAATCGACGATCAGCCATACCATCAAGAAGCTCGAAGCGAGGATGGGATTGCGCCTTTTGACGCGCACTACTCGCAGCGTCGTTCCGACCGAGGCGGGTGAGAGGCTGATCCGTTCACTGGCACCTCGCATAGAAGAGATCGAGACCGAGATCGACGCGCTTATGGAGATTAGGGACAAGCCATCTGGCTATGTGCGGATAACGCTCTCTGATCACGCTTTGCAGAGCGTCGTTTGGCCGAAACTACGCACGGTGCTCAAAAACTACCCCGATATCACGGTCGAGCTCAACAGCGATAACGGCTTCCGGAATATCGTTGAAGAAAAGTTCGATGCAGGCGTGCGGCTTGGCGAAAGTGTCGACAAGGACATGATAGCGGTCCGCATTGGGCCCGATTGGCGACTAGTCGCCGTGGGATCTCAAAAATATTTTGCCACCAAACCTATTCCCCAAACGCCGCAGGATCTCGTCGGTCATGATTGTATCAACCACCGGCAGTCCCACCTGGGCGGGCTATACGCTTGGGAGTTCGAGAAGGACGGCAGGGAGCTACGGGTTCGTGTTGAAGGGCAGCTCACCTTCAATACATCATACGCCATGATCGACGCAACCTTGGAGGGCTACGGCATTGCTTACGTTCCCGAAAACCTCGTGGAGTCGTTGGTCGCAGCCGGAGAGCTGGTGCAGGTTCTTGAGGACTGGACGCCGTTTTTCCCGGGATATTACCTCTATTATCCAAGCCGAAGACAAAATTCACCGGCCTTCAAAGTGGTAGTAGATGCACTACGCGTATAACCCGAGGACAATCCCTGCGCTTCTGTCGTTACAGCGCCGAAAGTCTCGCCTTCTGAAGCTTATCCTTAGGCCAGCCGCGTCTCGCAGCGCCGCGAAGGTAGGACCCGACGACAACTCACCTGCGTTGCGGCGGTGAATTGAAACTGAAGGACGCGATCTACGGGTGGAATTCATGGGGTAGGCAACGATAGCGGTTGAAAATAGCGGTTGAAAGATGAGCAACAGCTCCATGTTGCGTGGCGGCATGCGCATCGCTGCACTGCGAACTCAGCGCTGGCGGTCAAGGCTGTCTCAGGTATTTTAAGCCCCACGAAGCAATGCACCTCCTCCCAGAGGGAAGCCTGACAGAACAGCGGCACTCCTCCTTCCAGCCGTCGTACAATATTTCGAAAAGCCTGGCGCACCTCCTCCCGCGGCAGGCTTTTTCGTTTGAAATCCAATTTCGCCAGCCTTAGGACGCGGACTCATTAGCTGAAGCGATCCATATCCTCGTTGCGGCGAGTTTGAGGCCGGGAAGGTAGTTGTCCGCACGTCTGTCGTATCGTGTTGCCAGACCACGCATCTGTTTGATGCGATTGAAGAAACGCTCCACCAGATTGCGCTGGCGATAGACCCAACGGCTGAAGCTGAAGGTCTGTTTGCGGTTGGCCTTGGCGGGGATGTTTGCCCAGCACTTGCGTTGCTTGGCAAAGTTACGGATCGCGTCGGTGTCATAGGCCTTGTCTGCAAGGAGTGTCGATCCGGGCTGCATATCGCTCAGCAACTTTTCGGCCATGGGAGCACGGCGGCTTGACCCGCGCTCGGTTCCAGCCGAACAGGCAAGCCATCAGCATCGACGAGCGCGTGGATCTTTGTTGTCAGGCCGCCACGCGAACGTCCCATGCAAGGATCGGCAGATCCCCCTTTTTTGCATTGGCACCATGTTGGTGAACGCGGACGCAGGAGGAATCGATCATCACTATGTCGCCGGCATAACGTTTTGAAACAGCAGCCAGAAGGCGATCCCAGACGCCCGCTTTACGCCAGCGCGAGAACCGATTGTAAAGCGTTGTGCGTGGACCATAGCGCTCCGGCACATCACGCCAGGATGAGCCAGTCCGCAAGCGCCATAGGATACCATTGATCACCCGGCGGTCATCTACGCGCTCAATTCCACGGCTGTTGGTCGGCAGCAACGGCGCGATAACCGCCCATTCCTCGTCGGTCAATTCATGACGGCGCATGGCAATCTCCTTTTCTGGAGATTGAATCACACACCAGCACCAACATGAACCCCGTTATGGGGACACGGCCTAGTCCGGCGTCAAAGCAGAGTGCCCTGTTCCACCGGCTCGCCAGATTTCGAAACGATCGTCGATCCATATGGTTCGCGTGAAGAAATGATAAGCGCGTCTTTCGGAAGTGGTCGAGCGAGATGCTTTGCCTCGTCCCACGGCGCCCGCATCCAGACTTCAGTTTCTTCCTTCGTCCGCAGCAGGACCGGCATGGCCTTTTCATGTATCGGTTTCACGAGATCGTTGGCGTCGGTAGTCAGAAAGCCATAGAGGTCGTCGGTCGTGAGTCCGTCCCGAACCTTCCGGACGCTTTTCCATTGCGGCACGTGGATGCCGGCAAAGAACATCAGCGACTTTGCTTCATCGCGGGCAAACCAGGCGTTGGGTACATTGCCACCTTCCTGTTTGCTCGCCGGATCCGGTTCGGCAAAGCTGGTGACAGGGACAAGGCATCGATGCTCCACACCAAACCACCGTTTCCAATGGGGAAGATTAAGGTTCCGAACATTGGTTGTGCCGCGATCGGCCTCCATGCGGATCAGTTCCTCAAGATCGAAGGGCTTGCCCTTGGCCGCGAGTTTCTCGGCCTTGGCCTTGGCGCCTTTCTCAAGCGCGAAGCGGGGGGAGGGCAGTCCCCATCGCGCATGCACCAGCTGCTTCTTGCCGTCAGCTGTGTTGCGGACGATCGGCCCCATCTGGTCGGGGTTCATCTGATAGGCCGGCATTAGATTGATCAGGCTTTCGGCATCCTGGGCCCATTTCGAGACCCAATCCTTGTCTTCCATCCGATAAAGATTACACATGCCGCGCCATCCCCTTCGCTCAGACCGCGGAAACAATCTAGCGGATGCCACTGATTTCGCTAGTCGAGCTTGTAAACATCGGCATTGTCCTGCCGTTCCCGCAAGCCCTTGTAGGAAGCGTGCCGCAATTTGCCGTCTCCGGTCCACGCCCGAAACTCGATCTCGGCGATCAGCGTTGGCTCGACCCAGACGATATCTGCCTTTCCGGCATAGGGCACCGGCGGCAGTTTTCGTTTCCAACGCAGCTTGTCCAGTACCGTACGCAGCCTGATCATCTCGGCCTCTTTGAAGCCTGTGCCGACGTTGCCGACATGGACGAGGTCGTCACCGCGGTATGCGGCAAGCAACAGCGAAGCGAAGCCGGAAGGCGACGCTGTCGATGGCTCATAGCCGACCACCATGAAGGCTTCGCTCTGGACACATTTGACCTTCACCCAATCGCCGGTGCGGCCGGAGCGATAGGGCTGATCGAGGTGCTTGCCGACAATGCCTTCCAGACCGAGGCGGCAGACGTTGTCAAGCAAGGCATTGGGTTCGGCGTCGAGTGTTTCTGACAGACGGATGGCGCCGTCTTTGCCATCGAGCGTGTCCTCGAGAAGATGCCGACGCGATCGGTATTCGACATTTCGCAGGTCATGGCCATCGAGATAGACAAGGTCGAAGGCGTAGAGGATCGCATCAGAAGCTCGATTGCCAGCCGTCTTGCCGCTGGCTCCCAACGACTGCTGCAGCAGCCCGAAATCCGGCCGTCCTTTTTCGTCGAGCACCACCGCCTCGCCATCGATGATCATCGTCGCCGGCCCGAGCGCTCGAGCGGCCTGTTCGATCGCCGGAAACCGATGCGTCCAGTCATGGCCGCCACGCGTGAGGATCCGGATGCCCGTTGGCTCGATGTGGACAGCCAGTCGATAGCCATCCCATTTCAGCTCCCAGCTCCATTGGTCACCGCTTGGCGGACGCGCTTTCAATTGTGCGAGGGCCGGCTCAACGCGATCAGGCATGGGGTCGAACAGAAGCTGCGGCTGCGCCGGGTTGCGCTTCCGACGTGGCTTCGAGCGGATCGGGGCTTCGGTATCGCGAAGAAGCGGCTTTGATCTCGGGGGCTTCGTCATGCCGAGAGTTCAGCACAAAAACCTTAAGAATAGTGTGACGCTGAACGTCTATCCCCGCTATCCACCACTGCGGCGCAACGGGAAGAGGGAACCGATAAAAATCTTGCCTTCGGTTACGTCCTTGAATCCTCTTCGAATCTTCGGCTTTGCTAATGCTGGGATAATATTCCTCAACTCTGTGGTGCTTGACTCTTTCAAGGCATAAGAACAAACAATGAACATATAGCCCGTGCGACATGATGTCGAAACCTTTGAACACGACCTCGAAGGGAGCCGTGAACGATGACTGCTGCCCGCCAGAGGGTGATCTGCGACCTGCGCGACCGCATCGCCTCCATGGAGGGCGGATCCGCGAAGCGGGCCGGAACACTCGCCTTCGGTGTTCCCGAGATCGATGCGGCGCTGCCTGGCGGCGGCCTTGCCTATGGCGCGCTGCATGAGTTCGCCGGCGGTGGCTCGGGCACTGTCGATGGCGCGGCTGCCGCCCTCTGTGTCGCCGGCATTGCCGCGCGAACCAAAGGGCCCGTCGTCTGGTGCCTGACGCGACCTGATCTGTTCTTTCCGGCTCTGGCGCAGGTTGGCCTCCATCCCGACCGTGTGATCTTCGTGGAATCCGATCGGGAAGAGGATGTGCTCGCCAATATGGAGGAGGGGCTGTCCTTCGGCGGTCTCGGCGCTGTCGTCGGCGAGCTCGTTCGCCTGCCGATGGTCAGTTCCCGTCGGCTGCAGTTGGCGGCCGAGCGAACCGGCACGATGGCGCTCGCGGTCCGACGATGGCGGCGACAGACGGAGGCGAATGATTTTGGCCAGCCCACGGCCTCGACGACAAGATGGCGGGTGAGCGTTATGCCATCAGAAGAGCTGCCGGTACCCGGAGTGGGAAGGGCTCAATGGTTTCTGGAATTGATGCGCGTGAAAGCGGGTGAGTGTGCTGAGTTTCTCGTGAGGGCGTGCGATGACAAGGGTCGTCTCGATCTATCTTCCGGATCTGCCGACGGATCGCATTCGTCGCGCCGATCCGTCTATTCCGCCTGAACAGCCGATCGCCGTGATCGCGAAAAGCGGATCGAAGCGATGGGTGTCGGCCGCCGACCCGACTGCAAAAAAGGCGGGTGTCCACGTCGGCATGCCGGCCGCAAAGGCGCAGTCGCTGTTTCGCGGCCTGATGCTCATCGATGCCGATCCTGCAGCGGACGCCGCGGCCCTTGAACGCATCACGCTCTGGGCGCTGACGATCTATTCGCCAATCGTTGCGGTGGACGGAAGCGACGGCATCGTCATGGATACCGAAGGTGCCGACCATCTGCAGGGCGGCGAGCTTCCCATGGTGACGAAAATCGCCAACCAGTTCCTGGCAAGAAAACTGACCGCCCGTGTGGCGGTCGCCGACAGCTGGGGAGCTGCCCACGCTTGCGCCCGCGCGGTCAATCGTGAGACGATCGTCATTCTACCCGGCGAGACCGTGCGTGCCGTCGAAAAGCTGCCGATATCGCTGCTGCGCCTGCCGGCAAAGACTGTCTCTGACCTGCGAATCCTCGGTTTCCAAACGATCGGCGAGGTTGCCAACGCGCCACGCGCGCCGTTGACGCTTCGTTTCGGTCCGGAGGTCGGCCGCCGCCTTGACCAGATGCTCTGTCGTGTTGCCGAGCCGATCGAGCCGATCCGCACGCCTGAGCTGGTTGAAGTCGCCAAAGCCTTTGCCGAACCGATCGGCGCGGCCGAGACGATCAACAAATATGTCGGCCGCCTTGTTGTCCAGCTGGTTGATGAGCTCCAGAAGCGCGGGCTGGGCGTGCGCCGAGCCGATCTCGTTGTTGAGACAGTCGACGGCACGAGACAGGCGATCCGCGCGGGAACAGCCAAACCTGCCCGCGATGTTGCCTGGCTGAAAAAACTGTTTCGGGACCGGACAGAAAAGATCGAGCCGGGCTTCGGGATCGAAAAGCTCACGCTCGTCGCGGTCATGGCCGAGCCATTGGAGCAGGCGCAGAAAGCGTCCGCTCTGGTCGAGGATGACGTTACCGACGTCACGCCGCTCATCGATATCTATGGAAATCGCGGCCAGCGTGTTTATCGGGTCGCACCGGTTGCCTCCGACGTACCGGAACGCTCCGTCCAGAGGATCAGTCCTGCTGCCGATCCGGTCGCAGTGACCTGGGTCAGTCATTGGCGCCGGCCAGTCCGGCTGCTGGCCCGGCCGGAAGTGATCGAGGCGATTGCGCTGATGCCGGACCGGCCGCCGGTTTCGATCGTCTGGCGTGGCAAGCGCCGCAAGATCAAGCGTGCTGATGGCCCGGAACGTATTTTTGGAGAATGGTGGCAGCGCGACGCCGAAATGGAGGCGGTGCGCGACTACTTTGTCATCGAGGATGCGGCGGGCGAGCGCCTCTGGGTTTTTCGCTCCGGCGATGGCGTCGATCCGGATACCGGTTCCCACCGCTGGTTCTGCCATGGGATTTTCGCATGAGTTACGCCGAGCTGCAGGTTACGACGCATTTTTCTTTCCTGCGCGGGGCATCGTCGGCGCAGGAACTGTTCGAAACCGCAAAGGCTCTGGGTATCCAGGCGCTTGGCATTGTCGATCGCAATTCACTGGCGGGGATCGTCCGGGCGCTCGAAGCATCCCGCGCCACCGGTCTGCGCCTGGTCGTCGGCTGCCGGCTCGATCTCGCGGATGGAATGTCCGTGCTGGTCTATCCGATGGATCGAGCCGCCTATTCGCGTCTGACGCGGCTGATCACGCTTGGCAAATCGCGTGGCGGCAAGAACAACTGCATCCTGCACTGGGACGACGTTATCGCATACGCGGAAGGGATGATCGGCGTTCTCGTGCCGGATCTTCCGGACGATACTTGCGCGGTGCAGCTGCGCAAGATGGCGCATGTTTTCGGCGACCGCGCCTATGTGTCGCTGTGCCTGCGCCGGCGACCCAACGACCAGATGCGGCTGCATGAGATCTCCAACATGGCGGCACGCTTCAAGGTGAAGACCGTCGTCACCAACGACGTTCTGTTTCATGAGCCTGGCCGGCGCCAGTTGCAGGACATCGTTACCTGCATCAGGCACAACACCACGATCGACGATGTCGGCTTCGAGCGTGAACGCCATGCCGATCGGTATCTGAAGCCGCCGGAAGAAATGGAACGCCTGTTTCCGCGATATCCGGAAGCGCTGGCCCGGACCACGGAGATCGTGCGCCGGTGCAAATTTTCGCTGGAGGAGCTGACCTACCAATATCCGGAGGAGGCGATTGTGCCGGGCAAGGATGCCCAGGCGTCGCTTGAGCATTACGTCTGGGAGTGCGTACCCGATCGCTATCCGGAAGGACTGCCCCCGGATGTCTTGAAGATCGTGCGCCACGAACTCGATCTCATCCGCACCATGAAATACGCCCCTTACTTCCTGACGGTGTTTTCGATCGTCCGCTTCGCCCGGAGCCAGGGCATCCTCTGCCAAGGCAGGGGATCGGCGGCCAACAGCGCCGTCTGCTATATCCTCGGCATCACCTCGATCGATCCGTCGACCAATGATCTCCTGTTCGAGCGCTTCGTCAGCCAGGAGCGTGACGAACCGCCGGATATCGACGTCGATTTCGAACACGAGCGGCGGGAAGAGGTGATCCAATGGATCTACCAGACCTACACGAGAGACAAGGCCGCTCTTTGCGCGACCGTCACCCGCTACCGCGCCAAGGGTGCGATCCGCGATGTCGGCAAGGCGCTCGGCGTGCCGGAAGACGTGATCAAGGCGCTGTCGTCGGGCATGTGGTCCTGGTCGGAGGAAGTCCCTGATCGCAACATCCGAGAACTTAATCTTAATCCTGACGACCGGCGTCTGGCGCTCACCCTGAAACTGGCGCAGCAGCTGATGGGCGCCCCGCGCCACCTCGGTCAGCATCCAGGGGGCTTTGTCCTCACCCATGACCGGCTGGACGATCTCGTGCCGATCGAGCCGGCGACGATGAAGGACCGGCAGATCATCGAATGGGACAAGGACGATGTCGAGGCGCTGAAGTTCATGAAGGTGGATGTGCTGGCATTGGGCATGCTGACCTGCATGGCAAAGGCTTTCGATCTTATCCGCGAACACAAGGATGAGGATCTCGATCTGTCGAAGATCGAGCAGGAGGATGCCGCGACATACGCCATGATCCGCAAGGCTGACACGCTCGGCACCTTCCAGATTGAAAGCCGGGCGCAGATGGCGATGCTGCCGCGCCTGAAACCCCGCACCTTCTATGATCTGGTCGTGCAGGTGGCGATCGTGCGGCCCGGACCGATCCAGGGCGACATGGTGCATCCCTATCTTCGCCGCCGTGAAGGGAAAGAGCCGGTAGAGTATCCGACGCCTGAGCTTGAGGCGGTGCTCGGCAAGACGCTCGGCGTGCCGCTGTTTCAGGAGAGCGCCATGCGGGTGGCGATGGTCTGTGCCGGTTTTACCGGCGGTGAGGCCGACCAGTTGCGCAAGTCGATGGCCACCTTCAAGTTCACCGGCGGCGTTTCACGCTTCAAGGACAAGCTGGTGTCGGGCATGGTGAGGAATGGCTACTCGCCTGAGTTTGCCGAGAAAACGTTCTCACAGCTCGAAGGTTTTGGCTCCTACGGCTTTCCGGAAAGCCATGCAGCCTCCTTCGCGCTGATCGCCTACGCCTCGAACTACATCAAGTGCCATTACCCGGATGTCTTTTGCGCTGCGCTTTTGAACAGTCAGCCCATGGGCTTTTATGCTCCAGCCCAGATCGTCGGCGATGCGATCAAGCATAGCGTCGAGGTACGGCCGGTCTGTGTCAACCACTCGCGCTGGGACTGTACGCTGGAGCAGATCGGCAGCAGCGATCGGCATGCTGTCCGGCTCGGTTTTCGGCAGATCAAGGGACTGGCGGTCGCGGATGCGGCCCGGGTCGTGACGGCTCGGATGAACAGCCCTTTCGCGTCGGTCGATGACATGTGGCGCCGGTCCAATGTTCCGACGGAAGCACTTGTTCAGCTTGCAGAGGCCGATGCGTTCCTGCCATCGCTCAAACTCGAACGGCGCGATGCCCTCTGGGCCATCAAGGCGCTTCGCGATGAGCCATTGCCCTTGTTTGCAGCCGCGGCCGAACGCGAGATGGCGGCTATTGCTGAGCAGCAAGAGCCGGAGGTGGCGCTGCGGCAAATGACGGACGGGCACAATGTCATCGAGGATTACAGCCATACTGGGCTGACGCTGAGACAGCATCCGGTTGGCTTCCTGCGCAAGGATCTGTCGGAGCGCAATATCATAACCTGTGCCGAGGCGATGAATTCTAGGGACGGGCGGTGGGTCTATACGGCCGGGCTTGTCCTGGTGCGGCAAAAGCCCGGATCGGCCAAGGGCGTCATGTTCATCACCATCGAGGACGAAACGGGTCCGGCCAATCTCGTCGTCTGGCCGTCATTGTTTGAGAAGCGTCGGCGGGTCGTGCTGGGATCCTCGATGATGGCGATCCACGGCCGGATCCAGCGGGAAGGGGAGGTCGTGCATCTCGTGGCACAGCAACTGTTCGACCTTTCAGCGGACCTCGTCGATCTGGCTGATCGGGATAGCGAGTTCAAGCTTCCAACCGGGCGCGGCGACGAGTTTGCACACGGCGGCGGGCCGGATTCACGCGACAGGCCAAAGCCGATTGTCCCCCGCGACATGTTCACACCTGATCTTCATATCGATACGCTGAAGGTGAAGAGCCGGAATTTTCAATGAGTTTGACTGTTCAGACGGGGCTGCTGCTTCACACCTTTTGTAAGTGCGAGGCTGAGGCCGACAGCGCTTAGGCGCAAGGGGACCCTGGAACGGACATGTCCTTCAATCATCGCAGCGAGTGCCGATGCGGGAAATATGCGTGAAGAAATCTTCTGCGGCAGACATGCGAGCCGGTCAACAAGCGCTGGAGACGACGGCTAAGCATTTATGGACCATCGCTTCGTCACTTGGCTGGTTTGGATCGAAAGAACGAGTCAGAATGATCGCCCTTGCGAATAACTCAAAAATTACAGTGTTCGCAGCGGCCATAATTATCAGAAAAGCGAAGCGTCTATAGCTTCAATGTCCGGTGCTTTAGTGCGTCCGTGATCTCAATTCTTGCCACCCCGATCAGGGCTTCCATCGCAGCGCGAGCCGCTTCGGGATTTCTCAGGCGGATTGCATCGAGCACCGCATGATGTTTCTCCAGCGCTTGTTCGTGCGATTGGCTCGCTCGATTGGTAAGGCGGAAGCTGGCTAGGAGCGCTGCTCGGATTGCACTTCCGAATTGCCGGTAGACCCAGTTGCCGCTCGCATTGATAATCGCTGTATGAAAGTCCAGATCGGCGCGGCTCCATTCTTCATTATCCCGGGCATTGGCCTCGACCATGTCTTCATAGGCTTGAGCGATACGCGCGAGTTGTTTGGCAGTCGCTTTTGTCGCCGCGTGCGCAGCAGCGGCCGGCTCCAATAACTGTCTCGCGTCAATCAGCGATGAGTAGAAATTCTCGTCGCCGCCGACTGACAACATTACGTCCAAGACGAGCGGATCCAGATAATTCCAATTCTCTCGCGACAATACGACCGTTCCTGCTCTCGTGCGTGATCTTATCATGCCAAGGGCAGCCAGGTACTGCATTGTTTCGCGCAGACTGGTGCGACTGACACCGAATTTATCTGTCAAATCTGCTTCGTTCGGAAGTGTGGATCCCTCGGGGATTTCACCAGACACGATCTGCTCGACGAACTTCGAAAGCAGCGCCTCGCGAACGGTCCGTTTGCCGCGTCCGGCAATTTCGTCACTGCTTTCGGACAGTCTCCGTTCGCTTCTCATCAGTCCTCCGAAGTCCCCAATCAAGCCGTTCTGTCTGTGCTCTAAATAAATTTCCGATTGTTGTCAGGAGATATGTATGTCCACTTTTTAGCACGAACTCCAGCAAAAACACATTTATGGGAAAATAAATCGTATTTATATTGACATTGATATGACAGTGCATATGCTTTTGGTAGCTGGATGCGATATCTCGTGTCTTCGAAATCAACGGTTAATGGGAGGAGGGAGCAATGAAGCTCATCAAATATGCAGCTATTATTGCGTTGAGTACATTCAGTACAACGTTCGTCACGCCAACATTTGCTCAGGATAAAGACCTCAAGGTCGGCGCCATCTACATGGACGCCCAAGGTTTTTACGCTGGCGTTCGCAAGGGCATCCAAGATGGCGCGTCCGATGCGGGCCGCAAACTCGATGTTGTGGAGACGAACGCACAGGGCGACGCCAGCAAGGAATCCTCCTTTATCGATACGTTGATTTCATCCGGCGTCCAGGCAATCATCGTCTCGCCGGTGTCAGCCGACGGGTCTTCGCGTGCAATCCGCCGTGCACATGACGCAGGCATTCCGGTCGTCTGCTACAACACATGTCTTAACGACGCTGACATGAAGGAATACATTTCCGCATACGCCGTCGGCGACCCCTATGATTTCGGCCACAAGCTCGGTGACGCCGCGGCAGACTACTTCGTCGCGGCAAAAATCGAGGCGCCGAAGATCGGTGTGTTGAACTGCGAGTTTGTTGAAGTCTGCGTCACGCGTCGTAAGGGCTTCGAGGAAGCACTGAAGGCAAAGGTGCCCGGCGCTCACATCGTTGCGAACCAGGAGGGCGCGACGCTCGACAAGGCCGTTTCGGTCGCTGCCACGATGCTGACCTCCAACCCTGAGATCAACGCGTTCTTCGGCGAGGCCGGAGGCGCGACACTCGGTGCTGCTCGTGCGGTCAAGAGCCAAGGCAAGACCGGGAAAGTTGTCGTGTTCGGTGGCGATATGACGACCGAAATCGCGCAGGAGCTGGCTGACTTCAGCGTTATCAAGGCTGTCGTCGACATCTCCGGTCAGGGTCTTGGAAGGCTTGCTCTCGCGCAGGCGATCAAGTCTATCGACGGCCAGCCACCTAAAGGTATTAAGGTGGCTTACGACATTGACCTCTACAAATCTTCCGATGACGGCAAGGCATGGCTTAAAGCACATGCTGACGGCATTCCGTGACGTCTCCTCCCGATGACGAAAACCGAGGCCGCCGGGAAACCGGCGGCATCTTTTCGAAGGTGGAAAAAGAATGACACAAATATTGCGTGCAGGAGAGCTTCCGTCATGGTCGGTCGCGTTCGTTGAAGGCTGCACTCGCCAGTACCCGGGGGTTCTTGCTCTTGACAACGCGACCTTTAAAGTCGCGGCCGGCGAGGTGAGGGCACTTCTCGGTAAGAACGGCGCGGGGAAGTCGACGTTGATCCGGCTCCTGACAGGCGCGGAAATCCCCGATAGCGGTACCGTTAAGATCGATGGCGAGGAGTTGCGGCATTCCGGCTCCAGCCGCGCACAGGATGCCTTCCAGAAAGGCGTCCGCGTTGTCTACCAAGAACTCAGCCTCGTCCCGGGCATGACGCTGGCTGAAAACCTTTTCCTGGGCCGCTGGCCTCGAAAAAACGGTGTTCTCCATTATTCACAGATGGAAGCCGAGGCATCCGCAGCCATGGGGCGTCTCGGTCTTGATCGCGCTCCCAATGCACTGGTGGCGAGCCTTAGCCCAGCCGAGCGGCAGCTCCTGGAGATCGCCCGCGTCCTCCTTGGCAAGCCCAAGCTTGTGATCCTTGATGAACCGACCAGCTCGTTGGCTGCCGCCGAGGCCGAGAGGGTAATGGCCGCCGTGACGCGCATCGCTTCCGAGGGCATCGCGGTTATCTATGTTAGCCACCGAATGAACGAGATCCGCCAGATTGCCCATTCTGCGACGATCATGCGAGACGGCCGCATTATCGATACTGTCGACGTGAAGGGTGCCGACACCCGGGAGATTGTCCGACTAATGCTCGGAGTGGAAGGGTCGAAGGCGGCGACACTCGAAAACCGGACGCGGGATAAGACGGTCCTGGAGGTTCGCGAGGTGGCTCTGGCTCCGAAGCTCAATTCCGTTTCCTTTCAGTTGAAGGCAGGGGAGGTTCTTGGTATCGCCGGCCTCCTTGGCTCAGGGCGCACGGAACTGCTTCAGGCCATTATGGGCGTACGCACGCCAGATCTTGGCGAAGTCCAGGTCGATGGACGTGCAGTTAAGCCGGGCGCGTACAAGCAGATGATTTCCAGGGGTTTTGGCTACACGCCTGAAAGCCGAAAGGAAGAGGGCATTGTTCCACTTCTTGGGGTGGACGAAAACACGCTTTCGACCAACTTTGCCGGCGTGAGCAAGCGCGGCATCCTGTCGTCGAAAATGATGGCGGATGCGACGCGCAAGATTGTGCAGCGCTTGCATATCAAAACAGCTGAGACGAGCACCCCGATCGGCACCCTGTCGGGTGGCAATCAGCAAAAAGTTGTCATTGGCCGGTGGGTCTATGCAAACAGCCGCGTTCTCCTGCTCGACGAACCGACGCGCGGCGTCGACGTCGAAGCCAAGGCACAGATCTACGCAATTATTCGCCAGCTTGCCGCGGAAGGGCGTAGCATCATCTTCGTATCAAGCGAGATCGAGGAGCTGCCGCTTGTCTGTGACAGGGTTCTCGTTCTCCGCGACGGCACCCTCCACGAAGAATTCAAATCACCAAACATCGATCAGGACGCCTTGATGGCAGCCTGCATCGCCGGTCACTGAGGGAGACAGCAGATGTCGCTCGATCACGCTGCTAAGCCAGCATCCACTGCAGGGACCCGGTCCCGGTTTTCATTCACACAGCACATGAACGAGCTGAGCCTTTTTGTTGCTATCATCGTGCTCTACGTTGTTTTCACATCGACCGCGAATGGCTTCCTGTCCTTTAACAACCAGATCAATATTCTTCGGGATGCGGCTACCATTGGTATTGCCGCGTGGGCCGCAACGCTCATCATCATTGCCGGTGAGATCGACGTTAGCGTCGGACCGATGGTCGCTTTCATTTCAGTCATTCTTGCTTTCTTCCTCCAGTGGGGATTGCCAACGCCCATAGCCTTTGCCCTGGCAATTGTCGTCGGCGCTCTTCTGGGATCCATTGCCGGTGTACTCAGAGCTTACTGTGACGTGCCGTCTTTTGTTGCCACACTCGGGCTTTGGAGTGCTCTACGCGGCACTGCTCTGTTCGTTACCGACGCGCTGCCGGTGTCGATCGGTCGCAACGACGTCCTGGATGCCCTCGACCGCTCGTTCCTCGGAATCCCCCCTGCGGCGATCGTCATGCTCGTTTTCTTCGTGGTGTTCACCTTCATCAGTCGCAAGACGGCCTTCGGGCGGTCGGTGTTTGCGATCGGCGGTAATTCGCATGCAGCTTTTCTGAGCGGCATCAGCGTCTCCAAGATCCGCGTATCTCTCTTCGCGATTGCCGGAGCTATGGCTGCGATCTCAGGCATTTTGCTAGTCTCGCGCCTCGGTTCAGGTAATGCCACCGCTGCCACGGGCCTCGAATTCGACGTCATCGCCGCCGTTGTCGTGGGCGGCACGTCGTTGTCCGGCGGACGGGGATCGATGCTGGGAACACTTCTCGGCGTTCTTGTCATCACGCTCATTGGAAATGGCCTGGTGCTGCTCGGTATCAACCCGTTCTTCCAGCAAGTCGTAAGAGGCCTGATCATCGTGATCGCAGTGCTCGCCAACATCCAGGCGATCAAGCGCAGCATGTCACGCAATCGAGGCTGACGACATGGCGATCATCACGCTCGAAAAGAAAGATCTTATGCTCCGTGTCTCGACCCGGGGCGGTGTGATCTTGGCCTTTTCCTGGAACGCACACGGTCAGCCGGTTCCTCTACTGCGACCGTCTGCCAACGACGACGTCGATGCTCTCGGTTCTAGCTGCTATCCACTCGTACCCTTCGGCAACCGTGTCCGCGGCAACGAGTTTGAATTCGGCGGGAAAACGTACCGGTTCACAGCCAACACCTTATGGGATCCTCACTACCTGCACGGAGAGGGCTGGGATTCAAGGTGGACAGTGTCAAATTGGTCCGAGGACGAGCTCGAGATGAGCTTCGCCCACAAAGGTGGCCACACACCTTACATCTACCGGGCCGACCAGCACTTTCGCCTGGTTGACGGCGGAGTGGAGCTTCGCCTGACTGTCGAAAACACAGGGGAAGAGCCGCTTCCGTTTGGGCTTGGTTGGCACCCGTATTTCCCGGTGACGCCGGCAACAACCCTATTTGCGCCGGCACGGAAATTCTGGACGGAAGTGGAAGGTTGGCTGCCGGGCGAAGCGCAAGAGATACCTCCGGACCTGAACTTCGGTGAGCCTATCGGTCTTCCTGACCGATGGGTAAATAATGGCTTTCAGGATTGGTCGGGAGAGGCGGTCATCAGCTGGCCGGAGAGACAGACACAATTGCAGCTCACCGCTGACCCAGTATTCAAGCATGCTTTCGTTTTCGTGTCTGACACAACCTTCGACCCAGATTTCCAGCGGGATTACTTCTGCTTCGAGCCGATGACCCATCTCGCCAATGGTCATAACTTGCCCGATCTTGGCGACCTCAAAGTCCTGGCCCCAGGTCAGTCTCTATCCGGCAGCATTAGAATGCGCCCCAGCACCCTATAAACTGGAGTTCAGAATGTCTGCGAAAGACCGGTACGACTACATCATCGTCGGCGGAGGAAGTTCAGCCTGCGTCGTCGCGGCCAAGCTCGTCACGGGGGGCAAGGCGAGGGTGCTCTTGCTGGAGCGTGGGCCTGCCAAAGCCAATCCGATCATGAGCTTCCCAGCCGGATACATGAAGTTCCTGGCGAAGGACACCTATCTGGCAATGCACCAGACCAAACCGCAGCCCCAGCTAAACGGACGAGGGCCGATCGTGCCTCAAGGCAAGGTTCTTGGCGGCGGCAGTACCGTCAATGCAATGGTCTACATGCGCGGGCAGGCGGCGGACTTCGATCTCTGGAATGAGATCGCGACCTCGGAAGGTTTAAACGATCCAGCGTGGTCCTATGCAGACCTCCTGCCTCATTTTAAAGCCCAAGAGGACAATGACCATCTAGCTGGCGAATTCCACGGCGTCGGCGGACCGCTAAAGATCTCACATCTCGGTCACACGAGTCCTATGACACGGACTTTTGTGAAAACATTGCAAGAAATGGGAATTCCGTACAACCCCGATTTCAACGGGGCTCGACAGTTCGGTGTCGGCTTCATGCAGCATACCATCGACTGGAAAACCAGACGACGCTCTAGTGCCGTTGACGCGTTTCTCGCTCCAGTCATGAACAATCCGCTCCTGACGGTCGAGACCGGGGCAACCGTCGCCGCCATCAATATGGAGGGCGATCGCGCCGTCGGTGTCGCCTACGTTCAAAACGGCAATCGAAAGACAGCTAACGCTGGCGAAGTCATTCTCGCAGCAGGGGCGTATCAAACCCCAAAGCTGCTGATGATCTCCGGTATCGGTCCGGAAGATGAGCTGACCAAGCATGATATCGCGAAGAGGGTCGTCGTCGCTGGCGTTGGGAAGAACCTCCAGGATCACTATGAGTGCCCAGTGGTCGCCACCACCAAGGGCTCATATGGCTACTACGGCGCCGATCGTGGCTGGCCGATGATCAAGGCAGGCTTGCAGTACCTCGCCTTCGAATCCGGACCGGTATCGACCACGGGCGTGGAGACATGCGCATTCTACGATCCGGACGGAAACAACGACCGTCCGACGATCCAGATGTTCTGCGTGCCCACGGTCTATCTGGACCGTGATGTCATGGGCACCGAACCCGGCGATGGCGTAACCATCAATTCACTCCTGCTTCGTCCCAAGGCGAGAGGCTCAGTAACGTTGGCATCGAAAGATCCTTTCGAAAACCCGATCGTCGACACGCAGATTTTCGGGCACCCGGATGACCTTCGACTGACGATGGCGGGCTTCCGCTTCGCACGCACGGTCCTCGAAGCATCGCCATTATGTGAGCTCATCGACAAGGAGATATTTCCCGGCGCTGACGTCACCGGCGATGAGGCTATCGCCGCGCATTGCAAGCGCACGGTGAAGACGGGCTACCATCCGGTCGGTACCTGTAAGCTGGGGCGCGACAGCGATCCGGAGGCCGTCCTCGATACAAGCCTTCGTGTTCGCGGGACGCGAGGGCTGCGCGTCGTCGACGCGTCGCTCATGCCAACAATCGTCAGCGGCAATACCAACGCCGCCGTCATGGCTGCAGCGAGCAAAGCCGCTGATCTCATTCTCGCATAAAGGATGTGTCCCATGAAGATCACCAAGCTAACGACCTACATCGTTCCGCCGCGCTGGCTGTTTCTGAAAGTCGAGACGGACGAGGGAGTGGTCGGCTGGGGCGAGCCGGTCGTGGAGGGTAGGGCGCTGACGGTGGAAGCTGCGGTCCATGAACTCGCTGATTATTTGGTCGGCAAAGACCCTTTTCTTATCGAAGACCATTGGACTGTGATGTATCGCGGCGGTTTCTACCGAGGCGGCGCCATCCACATGTCCGCTCTCTCAGGGATCGACCAGGCGCTTTGGGACATCAAGGGCAAAGCACTTGGCCAGCCTGTTCACTCGCTACTTGGCGGCCAAGTTCGTGACCGCATCAAGGTCTATAGCTGGATCGGCGGCGACCGCCCGTCCGATGTAGCAGCGAATGCGAAAGACGTTGTTGCCAAAGGCTTCAAAGCCGTCAAGATGAACGGAGCCGAAGAGCTTCAGATCGTCGATTCCCACGCGAAGATCGATGCGATCCTCGCGAATGTCGCCGCTGTCCGGGAAGCCGTCGGTCCGCACATCGGGATCGGCACCGATTTTCATGGTCGAGTGCATCGGCCGATGGCGAAGGTTTTGGCAAAGGAGCTTGAAGCATTCAAACTGATGTTCATCGAGGAGCCTGTGCTTTCCGAAAACCGGGAAGCGCTGAAGGAGATCGCGAACCATTCTTCGACCCCGATCGCGCTCGGGGAGCGCTTATATTCCAGGTGGGAGTTCAAGTCGGTGCTGGCCGATGGATATGTGGACATCATACAACCGGACCTCAGCCACGCGGGCGGCCTAACCGAGTGCCGGAAGATTGCAAGCATGGCGGAAGCGTATGACGTCGCTCTCGCTCCCCATTGTCCTCTTGGTCCGATTGCGCTCGCCGCTTGCCTCCAAATCGATGCTGTCAGCTATAATGCGTTCATTCAAGAACAGAGCCTCGGCATTCATTACAACGAAAGCAGTGACATCCTGGACTATATCTCCAATAAGGAGGTCTTCAAATATGCCGATGGTTTTGTGGCAATCCCTCAAGGTCCCGGTCTTGGGGTCGAGGTGGACGAGGTTTACGTCAAGCAACGAGCTACTGAAGGGCATCGCTGGCGCAATCCCGTTTGGCGTCATGAAGACGGAAGTTTGGCGGAGTGGTGAGCATGGTTAGACTGAAGGGCAAGCGCGCGTTCATTACCGGTGCGGCACAGGGCATCGGGCTGGCAATCGCCGAGGCTTTTGTTCGCGAAGCGGCTGCCGTTTTTCTTATCGACATGGATGGCGATCTACTTGCCGCCGTGGCCAGAAGGCTTCAGGCACAAGGCGCGATTGTCGGTCATATGACGGCTGACATCACCGACGCGAGGGCGATCAGCGAAGCAGTTGCTCAAGCCGAACGTGAGATTGGGCGGATCAACGCACTGGTCAACAATGCCGGGGTCAACGTCTTTGCCGAGCCGCTGGAAACCAGCGACGAGGAATGGAATCGCTGCTTCGATATCAATCTGAAGGGTGCCTGGAACTGCTCGAAGGCCATCCTGCCAGGACTGATCGGAGAGGGCGGCGGTGCTATCCTGAACATCGCTTCGACCCATGCCTTCACCATTATCCCGCATACCTTTCCCTATCCGCTCGCCAAGCACGCGCTTCTCGGAATGACCAAATCCCTCGGCCTCGAATACGCGTCCAAGAATGTTCGCGTGAATGCGCTGGCGCCGGGCTATGTCGCGACGCAGAAGGTCATCGATTACTGGAACGGTTTTGCCGATCCGGAGGCGGCCAAGGCGGAGACGATGAAGCTGCACCCGGGTGGACGGATCGCCATGCCACAGGAAATCGCGATGGCGGCTGTGTTCATGATCTCCGACGAGTGTCCATTCATCAATGCCACCTGCCTGACGGTCGATGGCGGTCTTAGTGTCCAGCAGCATCCGGCCTGACGGGAGGAAGGGCACTTTGTTGAATCGTGGAGAGCAGAGGCGTTCCCGCAAGGATCCGGTCGTAGGCCGAGGAGCATCGTCGTGCGCCGGTCGCCGAAATTGCGATTGCCACGATACCAGAGGGGAAGCCCCGATGATACCGTTGTGCACGCCAGGCTCGGAGGG
The DNA here is from genome assembly GCF_014193155.1 of Rhizobium sp. BK098. Taxonomy (NCBI): domain Bacteria; kingdom Pseudomonadati; phylum Pseudomonadota; class Alphaproteobacteria; order Hyphomicrobiales; family Rhizobiaceae; genus Rhizobium; species Rhizobium sp. BK098. The sequence goes on from NZ_JACHYY010000011.1 coordinate 20,002, forward strand.
ACGATGATCTATATCACGCATGACTGGTCGAGGCGATGACCATGGCTGACAAGATCGTCGTGCTGAATAACGGCAAGATCGAACAGATCGGCTCACGGATGACGCTCTACAACCACCTGGCAAATCCCTTCGTGGCGGGATTTATCGGCTCGGCCGAGATGAACCTCTTCGGAGGTGAATTCGCCGAACGCGAGGCATGCAGAACTTATGGTATCCGACCGGAAGACCTCGCACTCTCCAATTCGTTGGGCGCGACGTTGATGGAAGGCTGCATTGTTGAAATGAGGCCCAGCAGAGCGATCGATGAATAAGGAGTCAGACGAAGTTCGTCCAGTCGACACTTAGAGCTATGCTGATCCGACGGACTTTAAGTTCGTCAGTCTCCACGCCGGACTCAATCTGATCGATTTCAAGGGTCGTAAGGCCGCATGTCACAGCGAGATCATCGACACTGTATCCAACGTTCTCACGCGCCTGTTTGAGCGCCTGGCCGATTGTAGTCCCATTCGCAACGCCTATGATCTCGTGGTTTTGCATACCCATTTTCCATCCTCTCGTTGCTGGACGCGGAACGTTTCCGAGTCACTTAGAAGCGCCAAAATTTCCCTCGTCGTTCCGATAGAGTTTTAGCCCATTACTCCGATTGAACGCAACCAATTTATTTGGTAATTACATACGCCTTTGTATAAATCGAACTTCATGTTTATAATTTGGCGACGCCATCTTGGAGGAAGTTATGATTGTTCGCATGGGACTTTTTCGCCGTAAGCCGGAACTCAGCGTACAGGAGTTCAAGAGCTATTGGCGCGGGAAGCACGGCACTCTCGTGAAAAATTCACTCAAGACCCTCGAAGCATATGTACAAAATATAATCACTGACCGTTCGCAAAAGGGCATTGATTATGACCGCGGCAGCCTTGAACTTGACGGTATGTCCCAGTTGTTCTTTCCAACGCTTGCCGCGATGCGGCGGAGCATAGACACGGACACTCTCCAGAAGCTGATGGCTGATGAAGACAACTTCCTGAAGGACCTAATCGTGGTTACGGCCCTGCAAAACACTATCCTTCCAGTCGAAAGGTCCGCCAATAGGGTGAAGCGAATGTCTTTGCTAAAGCGCAGGTCGGGGATCACCGCAGAGGAATTTCAAGATCAGTGGTTCAACCATCACACGCCGCTTGTTAAACGCCTTCCCGGTTTATTAGGCTACCGTCAGAACCTCGTTATTGATTGGCAGGCGGATCGGTTCTCCGACGCGACCATTTCTGACGCAATAGGTTTGGATGGCATCGTTGAGCTCTGGTTTGAGGACGAGGCATCCATCGAGCACGCATTTCAATCGGCCCAGGGAAGAACGGCAATGATGCACGCGAAGGAGTTTATTGGTGAAATTTCGACGTTCGTCGTTGAACCTTTCGAGATCATTCCAGAGCGTGAGATTTCCCGGCACAAGGCGGCCTGACTCGAAAGCGCCTTCGCAATGTATTGGGGTGGAATCCGCTTTGGGAAATTTGAACGACAGCAAATAGCTTCGTTGCCTGATTTCGCTACGGTGAGCCCCTAGGTGGGAATCATTTAGCCTATCAGTTAGTTTGGGACCAAGGAGTTAAATATGACAAGCCTATTTCAACCCTACGACCTATCGGGGATGTCCCTTCCGAACCGTATAGTAATGGCACCTATGACAAGGTCGCGCGCGGCAAATTTGATACCCGATGCGGCGACCGCCCTCTACTATGCTCAACGAGCAAGTGCAGGGTTGATTATTTCTGAGGGCACTCAGATATCACAGGAAGGGCGAGGTTATTTGTTCACACCGGGTATCCATGATGCTGCTCAGATAGACGGGTGGCGATTGGTCACCGATGCTGTTCATATGGCCAAGGGACGCATCTTCGCTCAACTTTGGCATGTGGGGCGCATTTCCCATTTCTCACTCCAGCCGGAACAGGGGCAACCCGTTTCGTCGGCATCTATAGTTGCTGCTAATTCCACCGCGTTCGCGTACGATGAAAATGGAGTTGCGGGTAAACAGGCGTGCTCTGCACCGCGCGCACTTGGGACCGACGAAGTCTCGCGTATTGTGCAGGATTTTGTCCAAGCAGCATTGAATGCAGTGGAAGCCGGTTTCGACGGTGTCGAATTGCATGGCGCGAATGGCTACATTTTCGAACAATTCCTTAGTGGAGCGCTGAATGATCGAACAGACAAATATGGTGGATCGATTGAGAACAGGCTTCGCTTCACCCTGGAAGTCATCGATGCTACGATCGACGCCATTGGCGACCACCGTGTCGGGTTGCGTATCTCACCTTTCGGCCGACTTCACGACATGAGGCCATACGATACGGAAGCAGAGACTTGGTTGGCGCTAATCGGCGAACTGAACCAACGAGCGCTCGCCTACCTACACCTGAGTGACCAGCACACCATTGGAACGTCTGGTCTGCCTGGTATTCCGGCCGATTTCCTAAAACTGATCCGAAAAATGTATGCGGGCACGCTCATAGCTGCCGGTGGCTTTGACAAAGCGACGGGACAGGAAGCGCTGGACGCCGGTCTCCTGGATTTGATCGCCATAGGGCGGCCGTTCATTTCCAATCCAGACTTGGTCGAAAGGCTGGCAAATGACTGGCCGACAACTCCAGCGGAGCGAGAAGCCTATTACGGCACCGGCGTCGAGGGGTATATTGACTATCCGCGTTACAGGCGGGCCTGATGATCTTTGCCGGTGCCGTCCTGGGCGCATCCGAAAGCTTCGGGTCCGCATGACGCGTTCTTTCTATGGCTTTCGCAGCGATTTCGAACTCGAATATCCCAATTGAAATGAGAGCTGACGCGTAGTTTCGAGAAGCATTGGAATATATTCGCTATCAGGTGAATTACTCATAACCGTGTCCAATCCGATCGCGGTTATGGCGCATTGCATCTGGCCCATGTGATCGAAAACGGGAGCTGACAAAGCGTTGATGCCCGGAACCGGAGGTTCATCAATTGTTGCATATCCTGCGGTACGTATGGCTTCAATCTCTGAGCGTGACAAAAACTTCGACTTTCCAACACGTCCCGAGCCCGGTTCGTCTTTGCGTTCGGATCGAATAGCTTCGCGCACCATCCCTTCAGGCATAAATGCTGCGAATGCCCTACCACTTGCTGTTCCCGTCAGTGAGTAGACGGTTCCAACGCGCGTGTTCATGTTCAGTTGGCTGCCGCTCTCCTGAACCTGAATGACTGTCGGACCAAATGAGCCCCAAACTACAAGGGCAACGTTCAGACCGCTTTTTAGTGAAAGATCGGTGGCGGCTTCCCGTGCCATCCTCATGGGGTCGACCGTACGCATGCGAGTTATGCCAAGTTCTAGAGCGAAGGGACCGAGACGATAACGTCCAGCAGCCTCTTCTTGTTCGATGAGTCCGAGTTTCCGGTAGCTGACAAGATAGGCGTGAGCCTGGGCGGGAGCGATCCCTGCTAGGCGAGCCAAATCCTTTAGCATCATTGGCTCTTCCTCCTCGACGAGAACGTTCAGAAGTCTTGCACCGACCTCAATGGACTGGATGCCTCTAGCTTCACTTTTATCTGAAGCATTTACTCGAACGTTCATCTTTGATCCCCGGGTCAAGGCAAATAGATTAAGCGGAGGCAGCGTTGGCTTCGCCCACACTAGAGGTGTTTTCAGACAGTCCCGTCGTAACGGAGAGCAATTTAGTGACCGCAACCGATCCCTCGTCGACAGGCATGTCTTCCGTGCGGCCTATGAGAGTGATAACCAACTCTAGCTTTGATTGCCGGTTGAAGACCGGAGCTGAAACAGCATTAATCCCTGGAATTGGCGTACCGACCGTTTCCGAATAGCCGTATTCCTGAGCTTTTTTTACAGCGAGTTCATACGTCTTTCGAGGCGGAATTTTTCCGAGAGAATGGCTTCTTGTTTGACCGTTCAGTTCCGAATCTACAATTCGGTCCATTCCTTCAGGATTGCTGAACGCGCCAAAGACGATGCCACTTGCTGTTCCCGTCACCGAAAAGAGCGTTCCTTGACGAATGTTCAGAGTCAGAGGCGACCTGCCCTCACTTACTTGCACGATGGTCGGACCGTGCGGTCCCCAGACCACCATCAACACCATGAAACCAAGTTCTTCTGAGAGATGATATATGGCTTGGGACGCAGAATTCAGCAATCCGACTCCACGAATGCGGCCGATACCAAGCCTCAGTGCGAAGTGGCCAAGCTGGTAAAATCCTGACCTGCTGTCCTGCTCGACCAAGCCGATATTCTTGTAACTCGTCAGGTAACCATGACATTGAGCGGGTGCGAGATTGGCCGCTGATGCCAAATCTCTAAGCATCATGGGACCACTCGCGTGCATCAGGGCACTGAGAATTCGTCCGCCAACTTCTATGGATTGAATTCCGCGTGCGTCTCGTGCCACATTGTCCTCCCAGTTGCGACTCTACAAGCTGCCTTGTCCAAAATAATTCAGGTGCTAGTCGCATACCATCACTATCACATTACATATGAACGGAGCGCTTTGGCAATGTTAGATGCCAAGCCACTTTTCGGCGTGACCTTGGGGGGTCGGTGCGATCAACTCGGCATCGGCAGCGACGCCAACAAAAGTTACCACGGTAGGGCGATTGCAGGGGCTTAGCCCAGGCTTAGCGATGTCGACATTCTGATGCTGCTGACGTCAACTTATCGATCTGCGGTATTGCTGCGGCTATCGCTAATGCTTGTTGGGAGCGTTTGACATAGGCGGCCTACGACAGTTTGTCATTAAATTTCAATCCTCACATGGGCGACAGGATTGGCGCCCTAAATCGTCGCTGACTTGGTATCGCGAGAAATTTGTTATTGACAAAAATATTCGGCGATGAATAATCGCCGTTAAGCATTGGGAGGTGCCGAACGATTTTTGCGGCCTTAAGCTGCTGTATCGGCATCGTTTCGGGAGGATTGAAATGACTGACTACATCATCGTTGGCGCTGGCTCTGCGGGTGCGGTACTGGCGAACCGACTGTCCGCCGACCCAGCCGTTGAAGTGACGCTTCTTGAAGCCGGCGACTGGGATAAAAGCCCCTTCATTCATATGCCTGCTGGCTATTTTCGCCTTATGCAGACGCTCCAGCTTGACTGGGGTTACTATACAGTCCCTCAGAAGCATGTGAACAACCGCATTATGCTGGTTCCTCGCGCCAAGAGCGTCGGCGGGTGTACGACGGTGAACGGTATGATTTATACGCGCGGCGATCACACGGACTATGATGGTTGGGCGCAACTTGGCAATCGCGGCTGGGATTACGACAGCATTCTTCCGTACTTTAAGAAAGCTGAAGGCTGGTGCGGGGGTGGCGACCCCAATGTTCACGGTTACGACGGTCCGCTGAAGACGTCTCGTGCCGCTATTTCCAACCCGATCTCTAAGGCCTGGCTCGAAGCTGGCAAGCAGGCTGGGTACAAGTACAACGACGATTTGAACTCGGGCAATCAGGAAGGATTCGGGCCGTGTGATGGCACGCTAGCTGACGGTATCCGATCGAGCGTCTCGCGGTGCTATATCACTCCGATCAAAGATCGTAAGAACCTTACCGTAATTACGAGAGCGCTGGCCTCCAAGATTATTCTTAAGAATGGTCGGGCGGTTGGCGTTGAGTATCTTCAAGGCCGCGAAGTCAAGTCGATTTATGCTGACAAGGAAGTTATTGTATCGGGTGGGGCATTTAATTCTCCCCATCTCCTCCAGATTTCGGGGATCGGCGATCCCGAGCACCTCAAGAAAATCGGCGTCAAAGCCGAACACTCGCTTCCTGGCGTCGGCCAGAACCTCCAAGATCACGTCGGTTGCGGCCTCAAGGTCCGCATTACCAAGCCGCTCTCGGTTCTCAAGTATCTCAAATTCCACCGCCAGGTTCTTGGCGTCGCTCAGTATTTTCTTACAGGAGCTGGCGCGGCCGCTGCGCATGGCGTCGAGGTTATGTCGTTCTTGAAGACTCGTCCAGAAGTCATCGCTCCAGATGTTCAGTGGCACCTGAACATGTGTATGTACAACGATCATGGCCGTGAGATCATCTGGGAAGAGGGCTTTATGCCATACTTCAACCTCTCGCGCCCACAGAGCCGGGGAACCGTCCTCGCCAAGTCGTCTAACCCGCGTGAACTTCCGGCTCTCGACCCGAATTTCTTCTCAGTACCAGACGATCTGCGTGTAATGCGCGATGCGCTTCGCATGTCGCGCGAGATCGTCAATCAAAAAGCGTTCGATGATATCCGAGGCACTGAGTATGCCCCTGGTGCCGATGTTACGAGTGACGAGGGCCTCAACGAATACATCAAAACCCGTTGTGAAAGCGTCTATCACCCTGTCGGCACCTGCAAGATGGGTTCGGACCCGATGGCTGTCGTGGATGACAAGCTTCGCGTTCGGGGTATCGATGGACTTCGCGTCGTCGACGCCTCGGTTATGCCCACCCTTACGAGCGGGAACACCAACGCCCCGACCATCATGATCGGCGAGAAGGCTGCTGACATGATCCGTGCCGCAGCTTCAGGAGCGTCTGCGGAACGCCAGCTGGAGAACGCACACTAATGAGCATGATGACCTCGAAATTGGCACTTTTCTCAGCCGTTTTCGCACTTGCCGCATCGGCGGCGTCCGGAAGCTACGCTCAGTCCGCTCGTGTCGATCAGGGCGCCGACATCAAACCATTGTGCGGCACCAAGCCGATCCGGATCGCGCTGATCGACGGGTACGGTGGCGACACTTGGCGCAAAATCACGCTTGCCGAACTTAAAGACGAAGCGGGCAAGTGCACCAATATCACCGGCATTCAGTACACTGATGCCGGTGGGGACCCTCAGGCGTACAATTCGGCGATCAACTCTTACTCGGCACAAGGCTTCGATATTATCTTGGCCTTCACCGATTTCGGAGACGCCGCGATTCCGGCCTATCGCTCGGCACTCCAAGCCGGGGTAACGATGGTCCCATTCTTCGGCGTTCTCAAGGGAAAGCCGGGCGTCGATTTCGCGGTAAACCCCTATCAGGACTCCATCGCCATCGGTAAGTCATTTGCAGAGTGGGTCGGGAAAGCGCTCAACGGCAAGGGCAACGTTCTGATGCTCGGCGGACCGGCTGGCGCGTCTTCTTCGGCCGACTTCTTAAAGGGCTACAAAGAAGGGTTGAAGGCGTTTCCGGACCTGAAGCTGCTTGACCAAAATTATATCACCACGAACTGGAATCCGGCTGATGCCCAGAAGGCTGCCGCAGGTCTGATCGCAAAGTATTCGCAGATCGACGCAATTGCCTCCGATTTCGGAGTGACGTCTCTTGCAACGATCAAGGCATTCGAACAGGCCGGTGTGAAGGTGCCCGCAATCGCGGCAATCGCGACTAACAATGAGATGAACTGCAAGTACCTTAGTGAGCTGAAGGACGGAAAGGCTTGGCCCTACCTCGCGCTTGACGGTTCGAACGGTGATATTCGGTTCGCTCTTCGCCAAGCACTGGCGTATCACAACAAGATCCAGACGAAGGAGCCGCTAGGCGTAGTCCCTTATGTGTTCGCAGATAGCACACAAGGCGTAAAGCCAAAGTGCAGCGACACCGCGCCTCCCGACGCTGACCTGTCCTCCCTGCTCCCACCGGAGAAGCTGGAAGCGCTCTTCAAGTAATAGATCAGGCTAACGTCTCTCCCGAGACGCCCAATATCCAGATAATAGAAAGGCTGCGTCATGAACTCCATGTTCAAGATTTCCGACCCACTCGCTAGCGTCAGCCAGGAGACAAAGTCGTTTCTGAAGCGCCGCCACCAGCTGTTTTACGGTGGCCAGTTCCATGATCCGAAGGAAGGTCGGCGCCGCGATGTTGTCGACCCAGCTACCGGGAAGGTGATTGCCAACGTTGCCGATGCGGGTAAAGAGGACGTCAACGCGGCCGTCAAGTCGGCACGCGAGGCGTTTGAAAACGGTCCGTGGCGCACGATGAAGCCGAAAGAGCGGGCGAAAATTCTCTACCGTGTAGGCGAGCTCATCGATAAGTATTCGCAGGAACTCGCTGAACTCGACGTTCTCGATGAAGGGTCGCCATTCGGGGTCGTTAAAAACTTCTACATTGCTCTTGCCGCGGATCACTTCCGTTATTTCGCGGGTTGGGCTGATAAGGTCGGTGGCGAAACGCTCAGTGTGAACATGGCTGGCGATTGGCATGCCTATACCCTCCGTGAACCGGTAGGTGTGGTCGGCCAAATTCTTCCATGGAACGTGCCCTTCCTCATGGCAGCCTGGAAGCTTTCGCCCGCCCTTGCAGCCGGCTGCACGGTTATCGTCAAGCCTGCGGAAGACACTCCGCTGTCGGCTCTACGCCTGGCAGAAATCTGCATTGAAGCTGGCATCCCTGAAGGTGTTGTCAACATCGTCACTGGTGACGGCTCGATTGGTGCGGCCATGGTCGATCACCATGACATTGACAAGATCGGCTTTACGGGCAGCACAGCGACCGGCAAGGCCATTGTTCGGGTTGCTGCCGGTAACCTGAAGCGCGTCAGCCTTGAGCTTGGCGGCAAAAGCCCTGTCTTCGTCTTCCCTGATGCCGACATCGAAGCAGCTATCCCAGGTGTAGCAGAGGCCGTGTTCTTGAACAGCGGACAGGCATGCACGGCTGGGTCACGTCTTTACATACATGAAGATGTCTTTGATCGGGTGGTCGAAGGTGTAGCTCGATACGCAGAAGGTCTAAAGCTGGGTCATGGTCTCGACGCTTCAACAAACCTTGGACCGATCATCTCGCAGAAGCAGTATAGCCGCGTAACTAGCTTGCTTCAGAAGGGCATCGATGAAGGCGCGAATATTGTTACCGGTGGCCCGCTTGGAGGGGAGGGCTACTTCGTCAAGCCGACTTTGCTGACGAATATCAATCCCGAGATGACGGTTTATCGTGAAGAAATCTTTGGCCCGGTTATCAGCGCTATGAAGATCACGTCGGATAATATCGATGCGCTCGCTCGCGAGGCCAATAATACGAACTACGGTCTTGGCGCCAGCGTTTGGACAAGGGACTTGGCACGAGCACACAAACTCGCAGCGAAGATCAAGGCGGGTATCGTCTGGATCAACACCCACAATCAGAGCGACGCCAACATGCCTTGGGGCGGCTACAAGGAGTCGGGCTGGGGCCGGGAAATGGGCAAGCCTGCACTCGACCTCTACACCGAGGTAAAGTCGGTCGCGGCCTTCTTGGGCTAACAGCGGCTAGGTTCATTTTTTGGCGTTGAAAATCAATCCCCCGCTCCGCATGGCCAAACATGCGGGGTGGGTTCGTGCGCCCATGTCGTGGCCGCGTGGCGCATTTTCCAACTGGCCTTGGGAGGAGTGATCATGAAGATTAATGGGGTAACGAGGAAGATCGTTCTTGCGGCCGCATCGACGGCGCTTGCTGCAATCGCAGCGGAGACCGCGCTGGCCGATGATTTCGTCTACGTAAATAAGCATGCCGATATCACCAAACTTTGCGGTACGAAACCGTTGCGCGTCGCGCTGGTGGACGGGTATGGGGGCAATTCTTGGCGCAAGACAGCTCTGGCCGAGTTGAAGGACGAGGCTTCGAAGTGCTCCAACATCACCGAGGTCCAGTACACGGACGCGGGAGGCGACGCTCAAACTTACAATTCCGCTATTAACGGCTACACCGCCCAAGGTTTCGATATCATCGTGACTTACACGGACTTCGGCGACGCTGCCCTGCCCGCTTATCGCGCAGCCACGCAGGCAGGTGTCACCATGGCGCCGTACTTCATCAACTTGAAGGGCAAGGTCGGCGTCGATTACTCGGTTAATCCATACGAAGACGCCTTCCGAGCGGGAAAGATGTTTGGCGAATGGGTGGGCAAGTCTGTGGGTGAGGGAAACACGGTCTTCCTTGGTGGTCTCGCAGGATCGGCGTCATCCGTCACCTTTCTGAATGGTTACAAGGAAGGCCTTAAGGACTACCCAAAAATCAAGCTATTGGACGAGAAGTTCATTGTCACCAATTGGAACCCGGCAGATGCGCAGAAGGCGGTATCTGGCTTGATCGCAAAATACCCGAAGATCGATGCAATCGCGTCGGATTACGGTGTGACGAGCCTCGCGGCTGTCAAGGCATATCAAGCAGCTGGTCTGCCGATTCCCGCAATGGCGTTTATTGCGACGAACAACGAGTATTCGTGCGTTTACATGGATGCAAAATCCAGTGGCAAAGCGTGGAAGCAGTTGGCTCTCAGCGGGACTACAGCCGACACGCGGTTCGCTCTCCGCGCTGCGCTTGCTAAGTTGAATGGCATCGCGAACACGGAGCCACGCGCTCTTGTTGCGTTCCCGTTTGCCGACAGTGAGCAGGGTAAGGACCCAGCGTGCAATAAAGACCTGCCGCCGGACGCCGACCTTGGTTCGTCTCTGCCGCAGGATAAGCTGAAGGCGCTTTTCGCGCAGTGATCGTCCCGTCGCTGGTTCTTGGGCCGCCCTAGTCGATTGGGGCGGCCTCCTATAGGTAGCCGCCTGATTGTTCGAAGCTGCGACTGACGGTCACGCTAGATCTCAGCCTTCTTAGTTTCCCCACCTCGCCATTACTCCAGGTGCAGCTCTTGTCTGCCCCTTCGGGCGGGCACTTTGAGTTAGGTGGTCGAGGCGATGCGGTCACGGAAGCTTCTATTGGAAGAAGTGAAGCAGCTTTTGATGCTGGGAAGGATATTCAAAAACCCGCCCAGAGCAGTTAAGCAACCGTGGCTTTTCGGTAGCCACAAAAAAAAGGAACTAGTGCAGTTTCCACCGATCTGCATCAGCCGCTCAGACCTTGAGCGATTAGAGCGAGGCTTACACCGATCAGCATCGTGATAATCAGCAAATTGAACTTTTCGACGCTGACGTATCTCACCAGTTTGCCCCCGGCCCAGCTGGAGATCATTGCGATGGGGATGAACATCGCGATGAGAGGAAGTTCGGACGCGTGAAATTGCCCGAGCGCGACGAACACCGGTAGTTTCATGACGTTAAGGATCGCGAAGAAATAGACACTGGTCCCCACGTACTCGTCGCGACCAAGCCGCAACGGCATTGTATAAAACTGGAATGGCGGCGAGCCTGCATGCGCGATGGTGCTCGTGAAACCAGCGCCAGCGCCGCAGGCAATTCCCAAAGTCGGATTTCCCCTGACTTCCTTGTCAGCAACCATCGGCGCGCCTCTTAAAGTCACAACAAGCTGCCACAGGGCGAATAGGAGGGAAACAACTCCTAGAACTAGCTCGACCACCCACTCGGCAACAGTGGAAGCGAGTAGGTAGGCGGCTATGACACCAACTACGGCCCCTGGCAAAAGCACCGCCAACGATCTTTTATTAAAAATCCGGTGGTACATAAAAACGGCGATAGCGTCCTGGCTTAGCATCACCGGCAACATGAAACTTGCGGCCTCAAGGGGACCCATCACCAACGCCAACATTGGAGTACTGATCATGCCGACGCCAGCGAAACCGCCCTTAGAAAGACCCAAGATGACAATCGCCGTGGTCGCGATGATGTAAAACGACAGGTCTGGATACACGTTACCACGCCCTTCAAGGAAAACTCTAGGAGGGATTGATCGCCTTAGAGGTCGATTGGATCGACCGTGTAGGTAGTGATCTCACCAATGAACTCTTTCGCGTGGGTCATCGTGGTGATGCCCTTGTCCGACCGGAACGCTCTTTCGATTGCCTCGGCGCTTTCGAACCACAACTCGACAATGCCATGAAGCGGCGTCCGGTCGCCACGGGGAGGAGCATCAACGATGAAGTTCTGTCGATAACCCAAGATGCCGGACATACGATTTAGAAGGACCGCGTGGAGACCGAACCATTCACTTCGGAATTGCTCAAGATCTACATCGGTCCTCTTGGTGAGCAGAGACATAAGTTTCACGTATTTGCCTGTGGTTGGCGGCTCGATAACGGTGTTCCTAAAGGCAGTCAGCACGAAAATGTCCGTAAGCTCTCCTTGCGATAGGCCAGCGCCGACATCCATTTCGCCCAGTTCCGCAGCCGTGAAGGCAGCAGACACATCCGCGACCTTGAACTGGGAGATGGCGTCGACTTCCAGGCTTCCGCGCTGGCAACTGATGCCGAGCTGACCACGGCTAGTCGCCAAGTTCACCACTGAACCCGGCAATTGCGGTCTCTCAGCGATTCTTGCGGCAACGGTGTCCTTTGCTTCAGCTGTGGAGTAACCCTCGTTAAAGCGCATCAGACCAAAGACTGAGATCATCTTAGATTCCGTATCAGAAGGTAGTTGCGGTTGAGGTCAGGACCTCAGCACACTCAAAGCGTTCGGAATGTAGCGGATCGTTACGGCGATGATGATCGAGAGTGCCTGAACCAGAAGCTGGACAGCCGTGTCCGCACCCAAGGCGAGAACCATCTGACCTAGCTGCACCATGAAGAGGGCCGCTATGCCGCTTGCGACCACGCTTCCCCTACCACCCGTAAACGGCGTCCCCCCGACAACAACTGCCGCGATGGCAGGCAGAAGATAGTCATTTCCTGCGGTTTGGGAAGCTGAACCGATGAAGCCCGTATATAACATTCCGGCGACGGCAAAGCAGATCGCAGCAATCGCATAGGTTCCAATTTGATAGGGAAGGACAGAGATGCCACCCGCCGCAGCGGCCGCTGGGTTTGCACCGACGGCAACGAAGCGCCGTCCATATACTGTTCGTCTGGTGGCCACGCTGATGAAGATGATGAACACCAGCGCCAAGATGAGGGTCATGGGAACGCCGAGCACCTGATAATGTGAAAACGCTGCCAGCTCCGGCGGCGCAGACATCGGACTGCCGCCTGAAATAGTGCGCACTGCCCCGAGCAGGATCGCATTGACCGCAAGGGTCGTAACGATGGGGGTGATGTTAACCTTGGCAACCAACAAGCCATTCAGAATACCGAACAGGCAAGCGCAGATCAGCGTTAGTGGAACGGCCAGCAACAGTGATCCCGTCATGAAACCGAATTTTGCCAGCAGTAAACCAGAAAGGGTCATGATGCCTGCCAGCGACATGTCGAGACCTCGCTGTTGGATCACGATGGTCTGGCCTACCGCTGCAATTGCGAGAATTGCAGCAAACGGCAACATTGAAGATATTGAGGCAAGGCGAATAGTGCCGGGTGCCACAATCGCGCTAACGATGAAAATCAGGGCTGTTCCACCCCAAATCCAAGTGAATTCATTGAAGGACGTTCTGCGTACGCGCTCGCCGACAGTGATCAACGTCATGGAGTTCTTCTCACGAATAGCTGCCTGGGTCATGCCTGCACCACTTTCTGGCGGCTCTTCGAGTAGAGCGACACTGCTGCAAGAATAAGGAAGCCGAGCAGATAAGACTGCCAAGCCTGATCAAGGCTGAGAAACGATGTAACAGAGTTGACCTGAGTGATGAAGACCGCTCCAAGGAATGCACCAATGAACGAGCCGCGACCACCGAAAAGGCTTGCACCACCAATGACAACGGCGGCGATTGATCCCAGGGTATATCCAATGCCTGCTCGCGGATCACCGATTCCCACCTGAGGCATCATCGAGATCGACGCGATACCAGCGAGGATAGAGCATCCGACATAGGCAAGCAGTCGTGTGGTTGCTGGCCTGATACCGGCAGTTCGAGCTGCTTCCTGGCGAGAACCAAGGCCTCGCAGCGATAGACCAAGAGTTCGGCGATATAGGACAAACTCCAAGATCACTGCTATGACTAAAGCAACAATGAATATAACAGGGAAAATGCCGATCCTCGTTCCAAGGCTCATCATGATGTCGGAGTCTATCATGCCGTCTGGTACGGGGCGAAGGATAAGCGAAACTGCCTGCACTGCCATGAAAGTGGCGAGCGTCACGACCATTGGATGCAATCCCAATGGCTCAACGAGCAGCCAATTGATCAAGCCGACGATCAGCGCAACGAGCAGCAGCAAAGCCCAGCCAATCAAGTGAGATTCCGGACCAAGTTCCTCCAACAGGTAGAAAGATGCGACCACCTGGCATAGGCCCATTAACGGTCCGACCGAGAGGTCGATCCCTCCGACAAGGAGGAGCAACTGTTGTCCGTAGGCGACAAGCGCCAAGGTCGCGACCATCATCATCATTCCCGTCAGACTGCGCGGCGAGATATAAAACGGGTTGTACGAGGCGGCAGCGGCGCCAAGAAATAGAATTGCGGCTGCCACCATTATGAGGGGCGCGCTATTGCCGGCAGCCCATCTCCAGATAGCGCCTACATTTTTATGGTGTCTGTCTCTCTGGCCCGTAGCCTTGAGAACCGATGCAGTGATGTTGTCCTCTGTGACCCTTTCGGCAGAGAGTGTCTCCACGACCCGCCCACGGGAGAAGATCGCCACTTTGTCGCTGAGACCAGCGACTTCTTGTTGATCAGACGAAACGAGAATGATGGCGATGCCTTTAGCGGCAACCTCTCTCAACGTCTTGTAGATTTCCGCGCGTGCGCCAACGTCTACGCCTTGCGTCGGCTCGTCTACGAGCAGAACTTTTGGGTTGGACGCGAGGACGCCTGCGAGCACGACCTTCTGTTGGTTGCCGCCGGACAGAGACCGGATCGGTGTGTCAATATCAGGCGTTTTGACGTTGAAACGCTTGACGGCCTCATTGGCGCGGCGTTCTTCCGAGGAAGCACTAATCAAACCACCGCGTATGTCTTGCCTTGGACTGCGGATCGAGAAGTTCTCGCGCACGGCGAGGTCAGCAAAGATGCCTTCGCGGTGACGATCTCCAGGCAGGTAGGATATCCCGAGATGCATCGCAACTTTGGACGAGGGGATGCGGATTTCCTGACCATTGATGACGATCTTTCCGCTGCCTCGATTGATGCCTGCGAGTGCTCGCATGAACTCGCGCTGACCGTTGGCATCGATACCTGCCAGACCAACGATCTCACCCGCCCGCACCTTTAGCGTGACATCCGCGAAACCAGGTCCAGAAAACTTGTTGGTCTCAAGAATGACCCGACCGTCATGCCACGTCGACTTGGGCGGGAAGGTTCTGTCGAGTGAAGTACCGACGATTAGCGAGACAATCTGGTCTTCGGACAGAGATGAGGCATCGTATGAGCCTTGTCCTTCGCCATCGCGCAGAACGGTGAGGCGATCGGCAATTGCCTGCACTTCTCGGATCCGATGAGAGATGTAGATGACAGATGCCCCGCGAGCCGTCACTTCTCGAATTCGTGTGAACAGGCGTTCGACGTCTTCGGTGGCGAGATGCTCAGTCGGCTCATCGAGAACCAGCAGTTTAGGTTCGCACGCCAAAGCCTTGACGATCTCGACGATGAAGCGCTGCTCTGGATTAAGTGTTGTGATGGGTGCTCGAACGTCGATGGCGACATTGGTGCTCCAGCGCTGGAGTAAGTTCCTAGCCCAGGGATTCAAGTTCGACAGGCGCGGTCTGCGAGCTTCAGGCAGACCCAGAAAGAGGTTCTCCGCAACCGAAAGATCAGGCATCAAGGCGGGCTCTTGACGAACAATCGCTAGACCAAGGTTTCTTGCCTTCTGAGGATCGCCGCGAACCTCTTCGCCGGATATCCAGACGTTTCCGTCTGTTGCCGCAAGAGCGCCGGATGCGATACCCATCAGGGTCGACTTACCCGCGCCGTTCTCGCCGACCAAACCGTGGACTTCGCCGGCGCGAACATCAAACGTAATGCCTTGTAGCGCTCGGACTGCTCCGAAGTGCTTCGCTACATTCTTCATCTGCAAAATGGCGGCGTTGTTGTTCATGATCGCACCTCATTGAAGCCTGTGGCGCACGGGATGGCGACTTCGCGCCCTTTTAGGGTGGAATGGAGCTTCATGAGTTCCTCCCGAATCTCTCCGACGTCCGGTCGTATTCCACGACCGCCTGGCCACGACGTGTGACCATCCTCCGATTTTCATTCTCTAATAATGAAGTAATTTGTCAATATGATATTTCTCGGCGCAGAAGCGATGAGGCCGAGAGGGCTATGGCGACGTAATAAGATGGTGGATTGGTGGCGGCCCAGGTCCCTTGCTACCGTGGGATTGCGCCGTCATTCAATCGCTGAGCTTACAAACACTTAGCGCGATTTCGCGACAGTGATTCGAATGAAGTTGCGGCTTTCTCGATCTCCCGACATTTCCCAGCGCACTTTCACCAGAGAAACGAAGGCGTTGTCGCGCGGGGCCTAACCCTCGATGAATCGCCATTTCTGAGCAATCAGAGACCTGGGATATCTCATTCGGTATTGGCAAAGTCGTTTTATTGTATATAATCAAAAGCGTTCGTGAATATCGAATTTGCGCCGCTGCCACTTAAAATTGCTGGGCGAGGGAGGGAAATATGCTTGATATTCAGGGAGCGGTTGCCGTTGTCACGGGAGCCGCTCAGGGCAACGGTCGAGCTATTGCAATCGGCCTCGCAGCTGCCGGGGCTAAGGTCGCTTGTTGCGACATTCAGGACGACGCTGTCCAGGCGGTGGCCAACGAGATTAAAGCGCAAGATGGCCAAGCAATTGCGGTCTCCTTGGATGTGACTAAAGCGGATAGCTGCGCCGCCGCCGCCGCCAAGATCAACAAAGCTTTTGATCAGCCAGTCAGCGTATTGGTCAACAACGCTGGCATCATTCGTCGAACCGCACCCGACTCGGAGACATTTGTTAGTGACTGGGACGCCGTATTAGCCGTGAATGCGACGGGGGTCATGCACATGGTCCTAGCATTCCTGCCTCAACTCAAACAGACGCGCGGTAGGATAGTAAATCTAGCTTCGATCATGTCCGTTTCGGCAGGCCCGGGACTTACAGCCTACGCTGCTTCGAAGGGTGCTGTCCTGCAGCTAACGAAAGCACTCGCCCACGACCTTTCCAAAGATGGCATACGTGTCAATGCAATTGCGCCAGGCGTCATCGAAACGCCTATGACTGTGACAACTCGCGAAAATCCGGAATCCATCGGCCGGTTCATGGCTCACACGCCCCTTGGCCGTCCGGGTAAGCCGGAAGAGCTGGTGGGGCCGGTATTGTTCTTATCGTCGGCCGCGTCGAGTTACGTGACGGGTGCATTACTGCCTGTCGACGGCGGCTATCTTGCATCTTGATGGAGTATTAAAATGAAGCGTCACGAAGTTGATGTCTTGGTCGTGGGATCGGGGGCTGGTGGCCTCTCCACGGCTGTCGCAGCCGCTCATCGCAGGCTCACCGTCGTTGTAGCAGAAAAAGAGCCTGTATTCGGCGGGACGACTGCCCGGTCAGGTGGCTGGATGTGGATTCCCTGCAATGCGCCAGCACAGCGGGCAGGAGTCCAAGACTCGTTTGACCGCGCTAAGACCTATCTCAAGCACGAAACCGGTGAGTTCTTTGATGAGCGAAAGGTGGATGCTTTTCTGGAGAGCGGCCCGAAGGCCGTCGATTTCTTCGAGAAGGATACGAGCCTGGAGTTCGATCTTGGGCCGACGTTTGCTGACTATCATCCAACCGCTCCAGGCGGTATCGACGGTGGGCGGTCCATTGTGGCGCGTCCCTTTGATGCCCGGCAGCTTGGCAAGAACGTCCAGTACCTGCGGCCGCCGCTTGCGGAAATCACCATCCTTGGCATGATGATCGGCTCGGGGAAAGAATTGCTCCACTTCTTTAACGTCATGAAGTCGCCGATCTCCGCCTTCTACGTCGGTAAGTTGTTTGCAAAATTCCTGCGCGACGTAGCGTTCTATGGCAGGCCCATGCGGCTTACGAACGGCAACGCGTTGATCGGACGCCTTGCGAAGTCGGCGTTCGACAAGGATGTGCCTATCTGGACATCGTCGCCGGTGAAGGAACTTATCCGCGATACCAAAGGACGCGTGATCGGCGCAATCGTGAATCGACCCGACGGTCCCGTTGAGGTGATCGCGCGCAAAGGGGTCGTCCTCGCGGCTGGGGGATTTCCGCAAGACCCTATTCGCCGAAAGCAGCTGATGCCTCATTCGCCATCCGGCTACGAGCACGTATCGCCAGCGCCTCCCGGTAACACCGGCGACGGTCTCCGCATGGGCGAGTCCGTTGGGGCGACCGTTCAAATCGACCTGCCGTTCTCCTCGGCACTCGTACCGATTTCTCGGCCGCTGAAGAGTGACGGGACTCTTGGAACTTTTCCCCACTTCGTTGACCGCTCAAAGCCTGGCGTCATCGCTGTCACCCGATCCGGTAAGCGCTTCGTCAACGAGGCGAACAGCTACCATGACTTTTGCCAAGCAATGATTAAGCGCTGCAGAGAAGAAGGCGGCGAGGGCGCTGAGAATGCGGCGTGGTTCATTGCAGATCATCGGACTTTTAGAAAATATGGACTCGGGTTTGCCAAGCCTGCTCCTGTGCCTTACAAAAAGCTGATAAAGCAGGGCTATCTCCTTTGTGGCAAAACTATCGCCGACCTCGCTCGCCAAATCGGCGCGGACCCGGCCGCGCTGGAAACGACTGTCGCGACCTTTAACACCCACGCTCGGCAGGGCAACGACCCTCAGTTTGGCAAGGGTTCTACCAGCTATAACAGATCGCTAGGTGATCCTCAGCACAAGCCCAACCCCTGCGTTGCGCCCATAGAGAAGGGACCGTTCTACGCTGTCCGCCTCTATGTAGGCGACCTTGGAACGTTTGCTGGACTCAAGACCAATGAGAACGCTCAAGTTCTTGACGATGTTGGAAGGCCTATCGAAGGCCTGTATTCGGCGGGCAACGACGCCGCGTCCATCATGGGTGGCAATTATCCGGGCGGTGGCATCACGCTCGGCCCGGCTCTGACCTTCGGCTATATCGCCGCGCGTCACATGTCGGGCGCAAACTCCTGATCAAAAAGGGAGCATTCCTCGAAAGGAGGGACTCCCAGCATTTTCACGGAAAAGCTACTCTAACGAGGGCATTTGCTGTGCGGATTGGCTTTTAAAGCTTCCGGACGAAACATCAATTATCTGGCTCGCCTCGTCGTCCGCTTCCTTTTGTAGCTCACCGTTTTGATCCGTTCACAGCCTGGATTCATGCAGTTTTCACAGATTACGCCACTGCCGCTTACGCTATGGGCGCTCGTCGCTGACGACGCACGTAGGTGCGACGCGTTGAGGCCGGAGGTGGCCTTTCGGAGGGGTCTGCGCAAATTTTTAGAACCCTCTTGTCTTTCTGCTTCTGCTGTCGCCGGTTAACGCTCACGTCGGCGAGACCAGTTTGCAGCCCGCCGACAGCGACACAAGCGGCGTTGCGATGTTCGCCAGCATTTCAGCGGAGAGCATCTCCAGGCCGCTGCCTCTAAAGAGGGTTCGCGAGGCCACTTTGAGTGAAGCGCCACTGTCGACGGCATAGAGCAGGACAATGATGCAGCTTAGATAACTTTTGATGCCACTTTTCAATCACAGGCAGGTGGCGGTGGTGTGCCGGCGTAATGGTTTTCGTTGAAAGTCAATTCAATAGGCTTTTTTAGCTACATCAACCCCGTGACGCGAGGACATCAGGCCTTTCACCCCTTCCCGAGGCGCATCTGAGACCATGGGTGGTACGTCAGGAATCTTGTCACCCGACAAAAGAAACCCGCTCGCGAACCTCAGTCACGAGCGGCTCAGCTGTTAAGCTCTTGCCCACAGGGACGCCTATCTATTTACAGACTTGAGTTAGCCAGCTTTAGACGATTTTCGCCTGTGTGCTTTTGCGGAGATCTTCCAGCGTTACGCGGGGTGCAAGCTCGATGAGCTTCAGTCCTCCATCGACAACATCAAGCACCGCAAGGTTCGTGATAATCCGGTCGACGACCCCTTTCCCAGTCAATGGCAGGGAACAGTCCTTTAGAACCTTCGGCTCGCCGGTCTTGCTCGTGTGATCCATGACAACTACAACCTTGCGAACACCGGCCACTAGGTCCATGGCGCCGCCCATTCCTTTGACGAGCTTACCCGGAATAAGCCAGTTGGCCAGATCGCCGGTCTCGGACACCTCCATTGCACCAAGGATCGCCATGTCGATCTTGCCGCCTCGGATCATTGCGAAGGAAGTGGCGCTGTCGAAGAACGCTGAGTGAGGCAGTTCAGTGATCGTCTGCTTACCAGCGTTGATCAAATCGGCATCTTCCTCGCCCTCAATGGGAAACGGTCCCATGCCGAGCATACCATTCTCGGACTGCAGCGTTACATGAATGTCTTCGGGAATATAGTTCGCCACGAGCGTCGGAATACCAATCCCGAGGTTAACATACATGCCGTCTTCCAATTCCTTGGAAGCCCGCTGTGCCATCTCATTGCGATCCCAGGCCATCACGCAGCTTCCTTCTGTCTGGTTGTCCGCTGTTCAATCCGCTTCTCGTGAGCGCCCTGGATGAGCCGATGAACATAAATGCCCGGAAGATGAATCTCGTCTGCAGCAAGCTGGCCAACTGGAACGATCTCCTCGACCTCGGCAATGCAGACCTTTCCGCACGTTGCTGCCGGGACGTTAAAGTTGCGAGCTGTCTTCCTGAAGACGAGGTTCCCGGTGGTGTCGGCCTTCCATGCCTTCACGATAGCAAGATCAGCGACAATGCCCCGTTCCAGAATATATGTCTGACCATCGAATTCCTTGTGCTCTTTACCCTCGGCCACGAGCGTGCCAACGCCGGTCTTTGTATAGAACCCAGGGATACCGGCACCTCCGGCACGCATCCGTTCTGCGAGCGTACCTTGCGGGTTGAATTCGATCTCCAGGATGCCGCTTAGATATTGCCGCATAAACTCGGCGTTTTCTCCGACATAGGATGAAATCATTTTCTTCACCTGAAGGTTCTGCAGAAGCAAGCCCAGGCCAAAATTGTCCACGCCGGCATTGTTGGATGCAATCGTGAGATTTTTGACCCCACTTTTCGCCAATGCCGAAATCAACAACTCCGGGATACCACAGAGGCCGAAGCCTCCGGCGGCGATGGTCATGCCGTCGGTGAGCAGTCCTTGGACCGCGCTGTCGGCGTCGGGATGTATCTTCTTCATCTATCCTCCTCCGATGCCGGGATTAGCCTTGCAGGGCTTCCCACATCTCCATGTCGCGCTTCGCCGTCCAGATACGGGGCGTGTCGATGCCACGGGCCTCGTCGTAGGCACGGGAAACGTTGAAAGGCAGGCAGTGCTCGTAGATCGCATAGTCCTTGAACTTCGGATCGCATTCCTCACGGATCGCATTCCAAGCATCCTTCAAGGTGCCATTGCGGGCCGCCACGCGCTTTGCTGGTTGGTAGGTGGACTCGATAAAGTCCTTAGTCCTGTCTATTGCTTCATTCACTGATTCGTGGCCAATGAGCGCGCCACCGCGACCCGGGGCGATTGCGTGCAGATTGAAATCGCGGATTGTTTCGAGAGTGCCGCTCCAGTCAGCGAAGTGACCATCGCCACAGTAGCAGGCCGAATGCGCTTCAACGATGTCGCCGGTGAACATTACATCTTCATCTGGGACATGGATGACGGTATCCCCAGCCGTGTGAGCCCGACCAAGCTGCATGATGTCGACGCGTCGGTCACCAAGGAAGACAGTCATCTTGCCATTGAAGGTCGTCGTTGGCCAAGTAAGCCCGGGAATGCTCTCATGGCCTTCGAAAAGGCGTGGAAAGCGCTGAAACTCGCTAGCCCAATCTTCCAGGCCACGTTCGACCACCATCGAGCGAGCCCTCTCGCTCATGATGACCTGGGGAGCTCGGAACGCGGACGCTCCAAGGACGCGAACTGCGTGATAATGGGTCAGTACGACGTGACTGATCGGCTTGTCAGTAACCGTGCGCACGCAGTCTATTACCTTCTGCGCGAGGCGAGGGGTCGCCTGAGCTTCCACGATCATGACGCTATCGTCGCCGACAATTACGCCCGAATTCGGATCGCCTTCGGCGGTGAAGGCATAAAGACCTTCACCGATCTCCGTGAAACTGATGTTCTTTTCCGTCATATCGCCTTGCGAAGCAAATGCCTTAGCCATTCCTGGTTCCTTTCAAGATGCGTAGGGATCGTTGAGGGCGGGGGTTACGGTGCCAATGCATTCGCCAAAGCCGATGGTGAAGCCATCACCTTGCGATGAGCCTCGAAGGACAAGCGTGTCGTAATCTTCGATGAAAGTTCTTATTGTGCCGTCCTGGAGTTCGATTGGTTCTCTACCCCCCCAGCTCAGCTCCAGCAGGCTACCACGACTTTCTTTTGTTGGTCCTGAAATGGTTCCTGATCCCAAAAGGTCGCCGGTCCGCATGGAACAGCCACAAGTCGTGTGATGCGCGAGCTGCTGTGGCGCGGAGTAGTACATCTCACGGTAGTTCGTGCGAGAGATCACGGACTCTCCGCCATCCTTCGGCCGGAGGCCGACCTCCAGATCGATATTGTAGAGCAGGGGGCGAGGCTCATTCAGGTAAGATAGCAGCGGCACTTCGCGCTCTGGCGTCGACACACGGAACGGCTCCAGAGCGGCCTTCATCACGATCCAGGGTGAGATCGTGGTGGCCGTCGCCTTAGCCTGAAATGGACCAAGCGGTTGATACTCCCAAGCCTGGATATCGCGAGCCGACCAATCGTTCAAAAGCACATAGCCGAAAATCATTGCATCGGCTTGTTCAACAGAAACTGGCCTGCCGTACTCTGACGGAAGACCAACGATCGCGCCAAGCTCAAGCTCAATGTCGAAACGCTCGGACGGAGCGAATTTCGGCTCGCTGTCGTTGGGTCCCTTGATCTGACCCCATGGCCGGCGAACTTCCGTCCCTGACACGACCACCGACGACGCCCGGCCATTGTAGCCAATTGGAATATGAAGCCAGTTCGGTGGAAGTGCATTTTCCGGGCCACGGAACATAGTGCCGACGTTAAAGGCATGATGCCGTCCCGCATAGAAGTCGGTGTATTCGACGACCTGAAACGGCAGATGCAACCGCACGTCCGCCAAATCATGCAGGAGCGGGCGGACCGCTAACGCCCACTTCGAGCCTTCGAGAAGCAGATCGACCAAAATTTCCCGAAATTTGCGCCAGTTCTCAGGCCCGGACGCCATGAGGGCATTATAGCTCGGCTTGTCGAAGAGCGGTATCTCACCGAGCCTTAGGAGACCGAAAGCTTCGAGAGCAGTGACGTCCAGAACTTTGCAGCCGATGGCGACACCACAATGCGGCGCCCGGTCGTCTTTAGAGAAAACGCCGCAGGGCAGGTTATTGAGTGGAAAAGGGCATGACGCAGAATTGGCGCTATCTACCCAAGACCGTAGTAAAGGCATTCAGGCCTTCCTCCCTTTTTTGATCACTAGGCAATCGTTCGAATGTGAATGCCGAGACGCGACCATTCATGTGTGAGGGTGGGGTCGCATCCCTCAACAAATGAATTTGATATTATCGAATTTATTTGTTAGGGATAGTTGAATGCGCAGCTATGTCAAGCTAAATGTCGCGCCATCGAAAAGCGGGAGGTTTTGATGACTCCGGAAGTCAAGCTGTACGGATACTGGAGGTCATCTTCCACGTATCGGGTCAGGATCGCGCTAGCTCTGGCCAGCATTCCGTACGAGACCATAAAAGTCGATCTGCTAAGCGGAGAGCAGGATGGCAATGATAATTTGTCGCGAAATCCACTGGGGCTCGTGCCTTCTTTGGAGATCGACGGACGCGTGCTAACCCAGTCGTTGTCGATCATCGAATACTTGGATGAGACGCGAAAAATGGGCCTTCTTCCCGGAGGGCCCGAAGAGAGGTCGCGAGTTAGAGCGCTTGCTCACGCGATTGCGATGGACATTGCTCCCATATGCAATCAGCGCGTCGCGAAGTTCGCGAATGACCAATCGAATTCGTCAATTGCAACGGCCGATTGGATGAAGCATTTTATCGCCCTTGGTTTGCGCGGGTTTGAAAGAATGTTGGAGCAAAGGCCGCCCAGCCGTTATTGCGCCGGAGACGCTGTGACAATCGCTGACCTCTGCCTCGTGCCCCAGCTCTACAACGCCGCACGGTGGAGTGTCGATCTAGCAGCCTGCCCGCTGGCGAATTCGATCAACTCGCGTCTGCTTGAACTTGAGGCATTTAGAGCTGCTCACCCGGACGTGGCAAACTTAGCCGCAGCCTGACCGGCCTGTATCAAAGCGAGCGCCTAAGGTTAAGCATGCCATTCGAACGGCTTCGACCACTTGATAGCGCCTGTAAAAGGGGAGAACATCATGACTACTCCATCAATCGTCATAGCCAGCGCTGCACGCACACCGGTTGGCACATTCAACGGCGCGTTCGCGAGCATTCCGGCCCATGAATTGGGAGCAACGGCAATCAGAGCGGCTATCAAGCGAGCGGGAATCGATCCTCTCGACGTAAACGAGGTTATCTTTGGGCAGGTTTTGCAAGCCGGAGAGGGGCAAAATCCCGTGCGACAAGCGGCGATAAAGGCCGGCATTCCGAAGGAGGCAACGGCCCTTAGCGTCAACCAAGTCTGCGGCTCTGGCCTTCGGTCGGT
This sequence comes from Rhizobium sp. BK098, assembly GCF_014193155.1. Classification (NCBI taxonomy): domain Bacteria; kingdom Pseudomonadati; phylum Pseudomonadota; class Alphaproteobacteria; order Hyphomicrobiales; family Rhizobiaceae; genus Rhizobium; species Rhizobium sp. BK098. The sequence continues at coordinate 44,460 of NZ_JACHYY010000011.1, forward strand.
TGCTCTGGGAATGCAGCAGATTTTTACCGGAGACGCTGCAATTGTGGTCGCTGGCGGGCAGGAATCAATGTCACTTGCACCACATGTTGCCCATCTCCGGGTAGGCACGAAGATGGGAGACCTGAAACTCGTCGATACTATGATCCAGGATGGGCTGACTGACGCTTTCAACGCCTACCACATGGGCATCACCGCCGAGAATGTCGCTAGACAATTCGACATTTCTCGTCTGGTACAGGATGAGTTCGCGGTATCGTCTCAGAATAAGGCCGAGGCTGCCCAGATGTCCGGACGCTTTAAAGATGAGATAGTTTCCGTTGTCGTTTCTGGCAGGAAGGGCGACACGATTGTAGATAGTGACGAGTACATTCGTCATGGAGCAACACTGGAAAGCGTTACCAAGCTCCGTCCGGCTTTCGATAAAGAGGGAACCGTTACAGCCGCCAACTCGTCGGGGCTCAATGACGGTGCTGCCGCGCTCGTTCTAATGACCGAAGCCGAAGCGGCGCGAAGGGGCATCACTCCACTCGCTCGAATTGCGTCATGGGCAACCGCTGGTGTCGATCCTTCTATCATGGGCATTGGTCCTGCTCCGGCCTCCAGGAAGGCATTGCAAAAAGCAGGTTGGCGTATTGCCGACCTCGATCTCATCGAAGCAAACGAAGCGTTCGCCGCACAAGCCTGTGCTGTTGGAAAGGAGCTTGGTTGGGACACGTCGGTGGTGAACGTCAATGGAGGGGCTATCGCGATTGGCCACCCAATCGGCGCGTCCGGAGCCAGGATCGCCAACACACTTCTTTTCGAAATGAAGCGTCGTGGGTCAAAGAAGGGGCTCGCGACCCTGTGCATTGGCGGTGGAATGGGAATCGCAATGTGCTTTGAAGCGCTACGCTAAACAGTCAGATCTTGGCGCATGGTAGGGTAGCTATTCATTACACATAGTAGGCGGAAAAAAGCCGCGCTCGCCACGCGGCTTTTCATTCACAATGGCTTGCTCATTCCTCATGCTGCCAAATGACGTCCAGTTGCGTGTGGTAGATTTTCCATTTTCCGTTCTCCCTTCGATACTTGTCGGAATACAGGCCGAGCAGAAGGACGGGATGGCCCTTTTCGCGTCCGGTGACCCAATCGAGAAGGTAGCAAAGTCCCTCTGCCTCGGATGAGGAGGTGATGGTCACTGCGTGGTTGGTAACCGCATGCAAGAACGGGTAGTTTCGTGCCTTGCGATAATCGAACGTCTCGTAGGCTTCCGCCAGGCCAGTCTTGATCGCTTCAATGCCCTCCATCTTACCGACTGTTACAGCCACAACGGCGTCGTCCGCGAAAACATTATGAAAGCCTTCGACCTTGCCGCTATCCAAAACGTGACTGTAGCGGATACGCAAAGATCGAATTTCCTCAATGTCGAGGAGGCGTTGAAGCTGATCGGCTATGTTTTGGTCAGTCACGTCATTATCCTTTCGGAAGTAAGATTGGGCTGAAGCCCTTGTGTTGCTGGTCGCGCGTCACATCACGACGTACCGCTGTCCGCAGAGATCGAGAGGACCTTGTTGTCACCGGGTGTTGCTTGGGGGCGAGTTGATCGCCCCCTCACGAGTGAAGTGTTCAGGGCGCCGGGGGATAATCGACGTAACCTTCGAGCCCGGGCGTGTACCAGGAGGCCTCGTTGCTGCCCACAATCGGGATATTCTCCCGGACCCGACGGACGAGGTCGGGATTGCCGACATAGAATCGGCCAAATGCGACAACGTCTATCTCGCCGCCCTGTAGCGCCTTCTCGGCCGATTCCGGCGTGTATCCAGCAGCTCCGATGATCGGACCTTTGTAGATACGACGAGCGGTTTCTATCACTTCGGCGTCGCGCGAGCTGGCTTGAAGCTCGATGTTGCCGCTGACAACCGGGCGGATTACGTGAGCGTATCCCACGCCCAGTTTTTGAGCTACGCCAAGCATCCCTTCATACTTGGCATTGGGATCTTCATCATCAATGTCGTTGAACGTGCTGTACGGGGACAGCCGGACACCGACATATTCCTTCCCGTAAACGCTAATCATGGCATTGAGGACCTCTTCCATGAAGCGTAGACGCTTTTCCAAGGAGCCGCCCCATTTATCCGTTCTCTGGTTGCTGTTCGTCGATGCGAACTGATCCACCAAGTAGCCGTTGGCGCCGTGCAACTCAACGCCGTCGAATCCAGCTTTCTTCGCATTCGCGCAGGCGGACCTGTAAGACTCGATGACGCCGAGAATGTCCTCTTCGGTCATTTCGCGCGGTACCGGGTTCTCAACGAGGCCGTTTGCTGTGTCTGTCCAGATCAGAGGCTTTGGTTGAACGGCAGATGGACCAATTGGAAAGCAGCCCGGCGGCTGATTGTCTGGGTGAGCAATTCGACCACAATGCCACAGCTGAATAACAGCTTTCGCTCCACCTTTATGAATGTTGTCGACAACGTCCTTCCACTTGGCTGTCTGCTTTTCCGTCCAGATGCCGGGGGTGCGTGGGTAGCCTGTTGCTTCCGGGCTAACCTGTGTCGCTTCGCAGATTACGAGACCAGCCGTGTTGCGCTGGCCATAGTATTCCGCCGCCATCTCGTTAGGGCTCCAGTCGGCTTCCGCGCGATTGCGGGTGAGCGGTGGCATCACGATATGATTTGCCAGCTCCCACGCACCGAACTTTGCCGGTGAAAGTAGTTTTTCGTACATGTTTTCCTCCTAACTCCGCCCTGTGGGCGTCCAGTTGAGTGAGAGCACCAAAGCAACGAGAGCCGGTGCTGTCACGAAATTGACTCGTCTAGGACGAGCGAAAAGACCTCCTTCTGCGACTGCCAGGATGTCAAAACAAAGCGGGCAATCCTGCCGTCTCGCCGCCATCAGCGACGAATTCCGAACCGGTACAGAAGGAGCTGGCATCGCTGGCAAGGAACATTGCCAACTTGCTAATCTCGCTTGGCCGCGCGGCGCGGTTCATGGGAACGTGCTTGTACTCGTGATAGAGTCCCTCAATCATTGGCGTCTCGACGTTGCCAGGATGAATGGAGTTCACACGGATATTGAAAGGTGCGAGATCGAGAGCTGCGGCTTTGGTAAGACCTCTCACGCCAAACTTTGAGGTAACATAGGCTGGAACGCTGCCAAACGCTTTGATACCCGCTGTCGACGAGATATTAATGATCGATCCCGCACCCACCGACTTCATGATTGGCGCAATCGCGCGAATGCCTTTGAATGTGCCGGTCAGGTTGATCGATGTTACCTGCTCCCACTCTTCGTCAGAACATTGATCTACGGGCGTGAAGCGGAGGATGCCTGCGTTATTTATCAACACGTCGATGCGGCCGAAGTGGTCGGAAGCAATCTTCACAGCCCGCGCCCAGTTGTCGGTGTCGCGAACGTCGAGGTGAACCGCTAGGGCCTTATCACTACCAATCTGTGCCACGAGCGCCTGGACGTTTTCGTCGGCGAGATCGGCCAGCACGACCTTGGCACCTGCCGAAGCGAAGGCAACTGCTTCGTCAGCACCCATGCCTTGACCGGCGCCCGTGATCATCACAACCCTGCCATTTACATCCATGGAAATCCCTCCGAATACCTTTGCGACGCGTGGCGTATCTCGCTCACTTGATTGTCCACCCGCCGTCGGCCAAATAGACGGCTCCATGGACGAAGCTTGCTTCGTCACTTGCTAGGAAGAGGATCACATTGGCGAGTTCATGTGGTTGGGCGTGTCGACCCGCTGGCGCAGCACGCAACGCCTGATTCACAGGAAGGTCTTCGTTGTTGAATATGTTCGCCGTCATCCCAGTCTCGACCGCTCCAGGCGCGACCGCGTTAACACGGACCCCTTGGTGAGCGAAGTCGAAGGCGAGCTGGCGGGTGAAGCCTACTACGCCATGCTTTGCGGTCGTATACGCAATGCCGCCGCCACCCGCGATGAAAGCTGAAATGGACGCGACATTGACGATTGCTCCGCCGCCCGCTTCGATCATTGAAGGCAGGATGGCTCGCGAAACTAGCCACATGCCTTTCAGGTTGACTCCCATGATGCGGTCCCAGAGCGCCTCATCGGTCTTTAGCGCGTCGGCGTAGTCGTCAAGTATTGCGGCGTTGTTCAGAAGTACACGCACTGGGCCAAGCGCTGAAACTGTGCCAGAGGCCGCCGCTGCGATGCTCTCAGAGTTTGCGATGTCGACAACAAAGCCTTGGGCGGTCCCCCCGAAGCCGCGTATCTCCGATACTGTTTGTTCGACCCGCTCCTTGATGACGTCCCAGACAGCGACCTTCGCACCCTCTCTAGCGAAACGGTGCGCGGTTGCGCGACCGATCCCCGATCCCGCGCCAGTTATCACGGCGGTCCGACCAGCCAGCTTGTCAGAGTAAGTTATCGATCCTTGACCCACTTCGGTCATAAGTTACTCCATTTCTCTGCAGTGATTGAAAGGATTGCCGAGGGATCAGCCTGGGCGTATCTGAGCAGCCTTGGGGTTCCGGCGTATGCTCAAGCGATGGAGCCCAGTCGCGATTGGAGTTTTGCCGTTGGTCAGGTCGACGGTGAGGAATGCCAGGAGGACGATGCCGGTGGCCAGGTTTGCAGTCCAATTTGGGGTGCCAAGCATCTGGAGTCCGCTCAATAGTATCTGAAGCGTCAGCACGCCAAGGAAGACACCAGTCATATTCCCCCGACCGCCATAGACGCTGACCCCACCAATGAGAGCTGCCGCAACGGCGGAAAGAAGCAGTGCCTCGTGGCTGCCCGGCGTTGCACTACCCCCACGCAGAGCGGCAAGGGCCCCTGCCAAAGCGGCAAGTGAGGCAGAGCAGGTGAAGGCGAGGACGAGGGGCCGAGTTTGGGGGACACCAGCAGCCCGCGACTCCTTGCGGGCACCACCTATGGCATACACTTCGCGGCCATATCGGGTGTAGCGGAGGAAGAGCCCAACAGCGATCAAGACGAGGATCATCAGGATGCTGAACGGGGAGAAGATGACAACGCGCTCCCGCAACATCGAGGCCAATTTCAGGTTCGTCATCGCAAGCGTTAACGTCCTCTCATTCGAGATGATGTACGCGACGCCTCGCATGCCGATGAATGTGCCAAGTGTGAAAACCAGGGAGGACATCTGCAATCGCGCAATCGCAAAGCCTTGCGCCATGCCGTAGACGATAGCCGGTACCACCGCGCAAAATACGGCGACCGCAATTCCGTAATCCGACATCATAATCGCGATTAGGCCAGCACATGCTGCGACCGAGCCAATGGATAGGTCGAACTCACCGGCCAGCATGGTCACGCCCAGACCAGCAGCGACAATTCCAAGGATGGCACACGCCTCCAGCAGCGAGTACACGTTGCCGCTCGATGCGAAGTTCGGCGATGCTACAGAGAAAGCAGCGAACAAGACGCACACTAGGACGATGCGTTTGAGACTTGGCAGTTGGAGGAAGTTCGACATGATCATTATCCTTTCCGGCGGCCAAATACATGGAAACCGACAACGATCAGCAGGATGAACGCCCCCGTGACACCCATGCGGACACCGGATGGCCACGCAAGAAGCAGCATGTAATTTTGAAGCGTTGCGATAAATACGGCGCCGATAGCGGTCTGAAGCGGCGACCCGCGTCCGCCTTGGATTGCTGTACCGGCGATCAGCACGGCAGCGACGACATCAAAATCGACCGAACTGAAGCCCATAACTCGCGCCTTGCTGAACTGGGCGGCTTCGAAGATGCCCATAATGGCGGCAGCCACAGTGGCAATGATGAAGACGGAGATCGTGACGCGAGGCACCGAAATGCCGGATGAATGCGCCGTTGCCTGGTTTGCTCCGAGCAGGATCGTCTCGCGCCCGAACCTGGTTTTGCTTACAACGAACCAAGCGACCGCGACTGAAATCAGGAACGCTATCGTCTGTGTCGGTACCCCAAGAATGCGGCCGTTGCCGATCCATTCGACCGCAACGCTCTCGATAGGGATGTTCTTCCCGCCCGTGACCAACCCAGCGAGACCGGCCATCAGGGCTCCAGCTCCAAGGGTGGTGATAATCGGGTTCGCGCCCATTGCTATGACGCCGCCTTGGAGAAAGCCCAGCAGAATAGCGATCACGAGAGTAGCGATCAGCGCTATAGGGAACGGGATGCCATACGACATCATCACTGCCAGACAGACGCCGGAGAACATCGCTGATTGACCCAGCGCCAGCGAGAAAAACCGGCCAGAAAGTGTGATGAATGTCGCGCCCATCGCAACGATCCCGGACATCGCAGCTGCCCTGAGAATTACCAATGCGTTCTGGGGGCTCAAGAATGCGGGGTTGTAGATGCCTCCAGCCGCGATCAACGCGAAGACAATCGCTCCAAGCACTGCATAGCGAACTAAGCGGCGAGTGCTTTTGTCGCCAGGCATGCCTATTTCTGTGGTCGCGGTGTTCACTGCGCAAGCTCCTCTACAGGGTGCGTGATGTCGCGGATAAGTTCTTGGCTGTTGGTCCGTGAAGCGGGAACGGTTCGCACCTGCTGGCCCCGGTACATTGGGATCACAGTGTCAGCGAGACCTTGGACCTCGTCGATATCGGAGGAGGCGAAGATAATCGCCATGCCATCGTCCGCGAGTTTTCGAAGGTGTCGATAAATTTCAGCTCTAGCGCCCACATCAACGCCACGGGTAGGCTCGGAAACCAAGAGAACCCGTGGTTCGATCCCAAGCCATTTTCCCAGTGCAATTTTCTGCTGGTTGCCTCCACTTAAAGCCCCAACCTTGTATTCGGCGCGTTTGACGTCTACTGCCATTTGACGGCAGATCCCCGTGGCCAAGGTGCGAACCCGACCGCGACTGAAGAGGCCGCCAGGCGAAACCTTACGCATGGAACAAGATGCAAGATTTGTTGAGACAGGAAGATCTGCGAAGATCCCATCGAGCTTACGGTCGCTTGAACAGTAACCAATGCCTTCGCTGATTGCTGTCGACAGACCATGAGCAGGCGGCAGAGTGACTTTGCCAACCCTGATGCTACCGGTCTCCACGACATCGGCGCCCGCGATAGCCCGAAGGAGGGCTTCCGATCCAGACCCGACCTGACCGGCGATACCGACAATTTCCCCTGCGCGGACGCGTAGCGATTGAGGGATCTTCAAAGAAGTGGATGTCACGCCCTCGACATTGAGCAACTGTTCGCCGAAGCCAGCCGAGCGCGTGGGGAACATCTCTTCAAGAGGCCGCCCAACAATTCTTTCAATGACCTTGTCGAGCGTCATTTCGGATACGTTGACTGGGGGGAAGCTCTGGCCGCTGCGAAGGGTAATGATCCGGTCCGCGATCTCAAATACTTCGCCAAGTCGATGGGTCACGTAAATGATGCTGCGGCCTGATTTTGCGAGGCGAAGCACCATCTCCTTGATCCGCTCGATATCAGCGTCATTGAGTGCCGCTGTTGGCTCATCAAGGATCAGAATACGTGCGTCAGTCGCCAGGAGTCGCGCGATTTCAATGAGCTGCCTTTCAGCTACTGAGAGCGTTTCAACTGGTACAGCTGGGTTCAGGTATCCAAGCCCCACAGCTTCCAGGTACTCTTTAGCTCGTCGTGCGAGGCGGGCCTTGGTCCATAGACCTCCGACTTCCACGCCGCCAAGAAAGATGTTTTCCGCTGCACTCAGCGGCCCGATGACGCTCAGCTCCTGCTCCGCAACGGCAATGCCAGCTGCGTGGGATAGCTTCGCGCTTCCTATCGGAAAGCTCTTTCCGTCGATCTTAATCGATCCAGCGTCGGGCGCATGATGACCTCCCAACACTTTGACCAGTGTGCTCTTACCTGCGCCGTTCTCGCCAAGTAATGCCATCACCTCGCCACGGCGAAGCTGGAAATTCACGCCGTTCAGCGCTTTGACGGCACCGAACGATTTGACAATACTTGTCAGTTCGAGAACCAAGGGGTTCTCGTCTACCTTGATCGCAACCATCATGAATTCCTGAACTGTGTCTGTGAGGCAACTGTCGCAAGACGGTTGCCGCTCCAAAGATACCGTCAGTCAATTAGTTGTAATTGCAGAGTTCCTGGGCTGTCTTTCCCCAGATCACGGTGTCAGTGTAAGACTTCTCTGAACCGTCCAGCATGGAGTTCGGCATGTAGTTCCACTTGTGCGGTGGAGTGTCGATCGACATGGGGGTGTCTGGAGAGAGGTTCTGTTCGCCGTCAATGACTTTTCCGGTATTCAAGTAGGCCACCAGCGCATACATGGCTGCGGCGCCCTCGATGTATGGTGCTTGGACGGACGTTCCGACAAGCTCGCCCTTCTTTACGGCGGCGTTTGTTGTCGAGTTCATGCAGGTTCCACCCACGAAAAGGACGTCCTTACCCGGCTGAATGCCGCTTTCCTTCGCTGCCCGCAGCGCCCCGTAGGCAAGTGCATCGTTTACGCCGTACACCCAGTTGAACTTGCCCTTGTTCGCTGGAATAATCTGAGAGCCGATGTTGTAACCCTCATTCTCCAGATATCCGCCGGAATTGACGTTCGCGAGGACTTGCGAACTTGAGGGAAATGCTTTCTTCATTTCGTCTTCGAAACCCGCAACGCGTTGCTGCGCGGCCGTGTGACCCGCCACCGTATTGACGATCAGGCCGTTGCCTAGTTCAACCCTTGCCTTCTTCGCGCCAGCGATCAGCAGCTGGGCGGCATTCTGTCCGCTGAGATAGTCGTTCACGCCGCCGTAGGCGACGAACAGGTCAGCCTGCCCAGGCGCAGGAACCTGATTGAGGATGACAACGGGGATGCCAGCATCCTTGAGCGCCATCTCTGAAGCAATGGCGGCAGCTCCGGAGACCGGGTTTAGTACGACCCCAATCGGCTTGTCGCCTGTCGAAAGCATCTGCTGGATGGCCGAGTCCTGCTGTTCCTGCGAAGAGGCCTCGACGTATGAGAACGTCCAGCCTTGCTTCTTCGCGATGTCCTGGACGGCGACCGCATTTTGGCCGAAATAGGGATTTTCCCGAGACTGGCCAAACATGATGATGGCGCCAGATTTCGGCAACTCAGCATGAAGGGTACCGGCAAACAAAAGACCACCCATTATCGTGGTAGCCATTAGTTTCATTCGAGTAACTGCATAGCGCTTTCGGTTCATTTCCATAAGTCTTCTCCTCCTGACTTAAGGTGGCGGGGCCTCCACCCCGGAATTACTTGGTCTCCCAAACCACGCGGATACGAGTTAACGTAAGCGACGCGATCCTCCACTGACCGCCGACGAGCCGGTATTGTTCGTCGTAGTGCCCGTACCCGTGCATGATCTCACCGCCATACTCGAGCCGGTCGTACAGCGTCCAACGGCCGCTAGCAGTTTCCGGTGTATGGATTTCGATCTGGGGGTCATGACCTTGATGCACGGCAACGATGCCGCCAACAGCACCTTCGATGACCTTAGCGGTCGCATCGCCGCCGATGACAACCCAGTCAGCCGGATTGATGCTATCTTCAGTGACACCATGATGCCCAACGTGGTGCTGGCACTCGCCACTAAAGTCGACCCGTGCATCGTCGGTGAACATGGAAGAGATTGCCTGCCAGTCCTTTGTATCGACCGCAGAAAAGTAGCGAGACTTCAGCTGACGGATATCCTCACTCGCGACGAGGCGGGCGAGCGCATCCACCCCGACGCTCGTACGCGGGGCAGGGTTCGTATTCATGATTTCTCCTCCATATCAACGATCAGCGGGGGTTCCTCAATGCCGGCTGCCGTTGCTGAGTGGATACTACAATCGATAATCTGTTAGTCAATAGCGAATTACCGTTCGCACTTTGACGCTTTGGCTTAAGCTGACGAGTAACTGCCTCAAGAGGGCAATTGAGATTTACCGCGAGGGGCGGGTCTTTGGGCCTGTCCGCTTCGAGATTCGGACGGTTTCAATAGAGTTAGTTGGCGCTTACCGTGTCCTCGAAGGAAATATGCACTTCCGTTGGATAGGAATAGCTTCGGGGGACAGGTGGGAATTTGCATGAGACCTGACGAACTTTATGTAGTGTACTGCTCTGCCACAATGCCTGCGGGATTGACCTCCCATAAACAGTTTTGTTAATGACGAACTTGCTCTTTAGTGGCGATTTTCGAATGACGTGACGTAGGTCGGCCATGAAATCGAAATAGCGCGTCCAAAATCTGGAAGGAATTGCCGTGGATGATAAGTTTTTCAACGTGGGGCTGGGGATTCGACGCGCGGTGATGGGCGATAGCCGGGTGGACAAATCGCTTGTGCAGGCGGATGACTTCAGCAGACCGGTTCAGGAATTGACGACTTCTTTTGCGTGGGGACAAGTTTGGGGTCGTGAGGCGGAACTTGACCGTCGGACAAGATCGTTGCTTACGATAGGGATGTTGATCGCTCTGAACAGGCAGGCGGAGCTTCAGGCACATATCGTGGGCGGCCTGCGTAACGGGCTGACGGAGGCCGATATACGGGAAGTGGTGATCCATTCTGTGGTGTATTGCGGCTTTCCTGCCGCGCTGGAAGCTACACGGTCGGCACAGGCCGCTCTTCAATTGGCTGGAGAAAATGAAAGTCAGCCTTGATTGATAGATTCACAATTGGGCTACCAACCACTAATGAGCGAAGTTTGGCTCGCCAATAAATTGCAGGCGGCCCCTGGGGTAATCCGTCGGTCAGTCGCTAAGTCGCGGAAAAATGTTCGAAGGATCAAAACACGTCGTCCGCGAAGCCATCAAAAATTTGCTCCCGACATTGCTTTAAAAATGGTGTGCTAAATGCAGCGTCCGCGCCAACCCTCGGTGAAGCAGAATGTTAGCGCATTCTAAACATCATGGACAACATGACTCACGTCCTGGAGCGCGGTCCGGACGTCTTGGAGGATAATGGACGAGGAGGCTCCCGTAACTCCCCTCGTGGGCAACTCAACAGTCAGCAAAGGTTATGCGACCGGTGAGACTTTCTACGAGATTTGCAAAACAGGTAACCTCGTCCAGATCGAAGATCTGCAACGTTTTCATCGCCGAATGCAAAACCTGGAAGGGGCCAGGCGGCACTGTCTACGGCAGTTGGTGGCGAGAAGAAGCACCCGTTTTAGAAATCCGGTCCAAAAGCAAGCGCTGACAGGAGCTTCCGCTACGTCATGTGCAGCAAAAATGATCCTGAGAGAGATGTGATCATGACGTTATGTACTACGACATCCCGAGCGACTAGCGCAGGGCATCAGCGCCGCCTCTCGAACCAAGCGCAGCATTTGAGCCGCTATCACAAATCTTGTACCAAAGCCACGGAAATCGAGAGTATCGTCAGCGGATCGCCAATGGATCGCATATGTAGGCAGATGCCTGACGGGCCAAGCTCGTGATGGCGCAATGAAGATCGCTGCCGCGCGCGAAGGCTGCGCGCGCCTGCTCCTGTGAGCCGAACCAAACTACCATGATCACGTCGGGCGTCACCGGCTCCGACCAGAGGCGGGGTCGCGAGTGGCTGCTCGTGACGGTGTTGAGGGCAACTTGGCTTGCAAAGGAGCTTATAGCTGCATCTCGGAGAGTACCTTTGGCCGCGTTAGCCGCGATCTTGCCGCTCAGTGCAATCGGGACCATTATCTTCAAACCGGCGTGGTCATGCGGATCGGAAGTCTCGACAATATTCAGGGACCATCCCTTGAGGAATAAAAGCTCGTCATCCGGTATCTTCGAGGCGCCAGTGTCAGATGCCTGAGCAGCCTTCATCGTTTTTGCGTCCACGAAAAACAGCTCAACTATGCCATCAGCGCTGAAGGCACCGGCTTCGGGATAGGTCAGCAAGACCTCTTGGCATCGGTTTTGTGTGTATTTGCAAACCCCGGGTAGGGAAAGCGCGAGCTGGGCGTGTCCGCCCGCCCAATGGTCTTGGAACTCCCCGATGCTCATATCCTTCCGCTTTGATAACAGCGTCATTCTCTTCAACATGATTTCCTCCGCTACCACATTCCCGGGCAGCTCTGGATAGCAAATAAACCCTCCGACAGCCATAGGATTTGCCATCAACAAATGTCTTTGTTTCTATTAAATATACATCAAGGTCGTAAGCGAGTGGCTTCAACCTACCACGGGGAGCGGTGGGTACGCGACTCCTAGCAGTCGCGCACTGTGTAGTTCGTTAGAACAGCGATATGAAGGATTTCTCCGCGTGAATCGTTTGTGATGGCCAGCAGCTTTCTGCCGTGTCAGCAGTTGCTCCACGATCCCTAGGTGCGAGCGACCTATCTGGGAGTGGCTCACGACTCCGCTTAATCGCCGAGAGACTCGTCGAAGGACCTTTCGAGTCGGTCTAACAGCGCAAGCAGATGGCTGGCGTCCTTGCCAAGACTGTCCAAGAGACTCTGTTCGAAGGCGATCGCGCGGGGTACGATGCTATTATAGTATCTTCGTCCGGCGTTTGTTAGACTTAGTATCTCTTCCCGTCGGTCTTGCTGATTGCCTTCTCGGTGTAACCACCTGCGTTCTTCCAAAGCCCTGACGGCCCGACTAACTTTCGTCTTATGCATCGAAGAATGGATGCCGATCTCTCGCGCACTCATGCGTTCAAATTGACCTAACGTCGCAAGGACGCGCCATTCAGGGATGAGAAGATCGTAGTCAGGGCCGTATATGCTACGGAACTCCTTTGAGACGAGTGAAGCAATCTTGTTCAGCCGGTACGGCAGGAAATTTTCGAGATTTAGTTTGGTCACGATTGATGGTTACAAAATTGACAGTTACGTTTGCAACTGATTTCTTTAGGAGGACCGTTATGAATATCCAAAATCAGGTGCCTACAGATGCAAATGCCCAGGCCCCGTCCGCGATCCAGCCAGGCTATATGTCCGGATTCGGAAATGGCTTTGAAACCGAGGCGCTACCTGGGGCTCTCCCCATCGGTCGCAACTCCCCGCAGAAATGTGCTTACGGCCTCTATGCCGAGCAACTGAGCGGCTCGCCGTTTACCGCGCCGCGGACAACAAACGAGCGGTCTTGGCTCTATCGAATCCGACCGACAGTGGCCAACTGGGGCAAGTTTGAAAAGGCTGACATCCGTTTCTGGCGGACTGCCCCCGCCCACGAGCTTGATTCTCCAATTGCCCCTATGCGTTGGGACCCAATCCCGCTTCCCGAAGAAAAACTGAGCTTCATTGAAGGCATCCGCACCATCACCACCGCCGGTGACGCAGGAAGCCAAGCAGGAATGGGCGCGCACGTCTACCTTGCAACTCGCTCGATGGAAGACGAATATTTTTATAATGCTGATGGGGAGATGCTGATCGTTCCTGAGCATGGCAGCTTGCGCCTTTGCACCGAGTTTGGCGTCATCGACATCGAACCAGGCGAAATCGCCGTTATTCCGCGAGGCGTGAAGCTTCGTGCGGAGCTGGTCGACGGTCCGGCGCGTGGGTACTTCTGCGAGAATTACGGCGGTGCGTTCAGCTTGCCTGAGCGAGGCCCGATTGGTGCGAACTGCCTTGCCAATCCCCGCGATTTCTTGACCCCGGTGGCCGCGTACGAAGACCGGGACGCCGCTTCCAAGCTTTACGTCAAGTGGTCGGGCAACCTTTGGGTCACTGATATCGAGCACTCGCCGTTAGATGTCGTCGCATGGCACGGCAATTACGCGCCTTACAAGTATGACCTCAGAAAGTATTCACCTGTCGGGCCAATCTTATATGATCATGCCGATCCGTCGATCTTTACGGTGCTGACCTCTCCGTCGGAAACTTCTGGAACGGCGAATATTGACTTCGTCATCTTTCCCGAGCGCTGGCTGGTGGCAGAAAATACGTTCCGGCCTCCGTGGTACCACATGAACGTCATGAGCGAATTCATGGGCCTTATTTATGGCATCTATGATGCAAAGACGGGTGGAGGCTTTATTCCTGGCGGCATTTCGCTTCACAACACGATGCTGCCGCATGGCCCGGACATGGATGCGTTCGAAAAGGCCAGCAACGCGGAACTGAAGCCACACAAGCTCGAAGGCACGCTGGCGTTTATGTTCGAAACTCGCTTTCCGCAAAAGATTACAGCTTTCGCTGCAGAGACGCCATCCTTCCAGAAGAACTATGGTCACTATGGGGCTCGGTTGACCAAGCACTTCAGCCCAAATCAGCGCTAGGAAATTCGGACCAAGCTCCATCGGGAGCACAAGCCGGCGGCTGATGGAGCTTTTCATACTTACGAAGGAGGTGCCAATATCGAATATTGCATGGAATTTCTTACTTCTGCACCACCCCAGCCAAAGTACATCACTCAATATTCTGAGACGCGCTTTCCTCGCGACGCCCTGCGGTAATCTGACGGCGTTCTACCCACAGCTCGGAGAAATGATCGATTGAAATTAGATAAATTTCGATAGCCAACTTCGTAGCAAATGTCCGTGATGGATACATCAGATTCCGATAATATTCTGCAAGCTCGCCCAATCCTCAGACTTAGAATATAGTCCGTGAAGCTGCGTCCTGTGTTCTTGATGAAGAGTCTGCTGAATGTGTTGGTTGACATGTTAACAGCTGATGCAACATCGGGAAGCTGAACATTTTCCATGAAATGTCCATGGATATAAGCGATAGCTCGCTGGATCGTATCGAGCGTGGCGGGGTCAATTGTGGGTGAAAACTCTGCCGAGGAGAGAACTTCAAATTCACTCGAGCCTGCGAGTAGATCCAGGACGCGAAGGAATTCAACAAGCCTCTCCAGGCCCCGCGTCGCACCAATGCGCTCTAGTAGCACGGAGGCCCGTCGAGCCGTAGAACCTGAATATCGCAAACCCCGCTGCGACGCAGTCAGAAACGCGTTCAGCCGCTTCATCTCTGGTAAAATATTCCCGACCTGGTTGATTTTGTCAGGGTGGAATTGCACCACGAGATCTCTTTGGTCGATCCTTTCGCCTTTTGCTATGTGTGAAACCCAGTCATGGGGCAGGTTGCTCCCAACGACTGTGAGGTCGCCGGGATTGAATGTTCCAATGAAGTCCCCGATATAGGCAGTACCTGATGACTTCCGTATGAGATGAATTTCGACTTCCGGATGAAAGTTCCAAAGAGATTTCTTCCAGGGATAGTCGTCCAACCGCCAAAGGAAGGTGTCATGTTCCGCAGTTAGGACGTGCTCGAATTTCGCTGCAAGCCCCGATGTCGCAAGGCTTGCAGCATATGTTTGACGCACATTTGGCGAGGTGCTCATTCGCCCGGTTCCATCAAATTCAACGGTCTAGAGAATAGTGACTAGCTCATCCAGTTTCCACCGTCGACGTTATACGTTTGTGCCACGATATAGTCAGCTTCTCTCGATGCTAAGAACACTGCCATTCCCACCAAATCAGCTGCTGTGCCTATTCGGCCAAATGGGACAGCTTCGCCCACGAGTCGCTTCTTCTCTCCAAGCGCACGGTTTTCGTATTTCGCGAATTTTGCATCCACTGCATCCCAATGCTCGCCGTCTACGACCCCCGGAGCAATCGCATTCACGTTGATGCCATGCTTGATAAGGTCGAGACCGGCCGACTGGGTCAATGAAATAACAGCTGCCTTTGTTGCACAATAGACCGAGACGAGTGCTTCGCCACGCCGTCCGGCCTGACTAGCCATGTTTATGATTTTGCCGCCGCGGCGCCGAGCGATCATCGATTTTGCTACGGCTTGTAGGGTGAACAGGGTTCCCGAAACATTGACAGAGAAAAGCCGATCAAAGCTTTCGCGGGTAATGTCCACGATTGGTGCCAGATCGAAGAGGGCGGCGTTGTTGATCAGGATATCGATTCCGCCTGTTCTGGCCTCGACGGCAGCAACAGCCTCATTGATCGATGCCTGATCAGTTACGTCAATCCCTATCGCGAAGGCGGATGCGCCGAGCTCTATCGCTGTCTCCTCGGCTCGATCAATATCGATGTCAGCAATCGCAACGGTGGCACCCTCGCGGATGTACGCCTCGGCAAACGTTCGGCCAATACCGCGGGCCGATCCGGTGATCAAAGTTGATTTTCCTTCAAGACGTCTCATAAGTGCGCTACTCCGCTTTCGTTGAATCTGTGAATACGAGCCTTGTCCGGCGTCAGGTAGACGATATCGCCGGCCCGGGCCGGGAAATCGCCCGAGCCGCGCGCAGTCACCGTGCCGATCCCGTCAACGTCGATGTGCAGGAAAGTGTCGGAACCGAGATGTTCGGCCACGAGCACCTTGCCCTGCCAGTCGCCTGCGGTAGTCGACAGCAGGGTATGTTCCGGCCTGACGCCGATCGTGTCGCCGCCGAGGCTCTGTGCATAGGCGCCCTTGACGAAGTTCATCTTCGGCGAGCCGATGAAGCCCGCGACGAAGAGGTTGCGCGGGCTGCGGTAGAGCTCCAGCGGCGAGCCGACCTGCTCGATATTGCCGCGGTTGAGCACGACAATCTTGTCGGCCATGGTCATGGCCTCGACTTGGTCATGCGTCACATAGACCATCGTCGTCTTCAGCTGCTGATGCAGCTCGCTGATCTCAAGGCGCATGTTGACGCGCAGCGCCGCATCGAGGTTCGACAAGGGCTCGTCGAATAGGAAGGCGGCCGGCTGGCGCACGATGGCGCGGCCGATGGCGACACGCTGGCGCTGACCGCCGGAAAGCTGGCGCGGCTTGCGCTCCAGATAGTCAGTCAGGTTGAGGACGCGCGCGGCATCCGCCACCTTCTTGTCGATTTCCGCCTGCGGCATGTTCGCCATCTTCAGCGGAAAGGCGATGTTCTTGCGCACGCTCATATGCGGATAAAGCGCGTAGGACTGGAACACCATGGCAAGGCCGCGATCGGACGGCTTCAGATTGGTGCCGTCCTTGCCGTCGATGAGGATCTGGCCGCCGGAGACGTCTTCGAGGCCGGCGATGAGACGCAGCAGCGTCGACTTGCCACAGCCGGACGGGCCGACGAAGACGACGAACTCGCCGTTGTCGATCTCCAGGTCGATGGAAGGGATGACCTTGGCTTCGCCGAAGACCTTGGAGACTTGTTTGAGAACAATGCTACCCATGTTTCTCTTCCTTACTTAACCGCGCCGAAGGTCAGGCCGCGAACGAGTTGCTTCTGGCTGAACCAGCCAAGGATCAGGATCGGAGCGATCGCCATGGTCGATGCCGCCGAAAGCTTGGCATAGAACAGGCCCTCGGGGCTGGAATAGGAGGCGATGAAGGTGCTCAGCGGCGCCGCGTCGACGGCCGACAGATTGAGCGTCCAGAAGGCCTCGTTCCAGGCGAGGATGATGTTGAGCAGCATCGTCGAGGCAAGGCCGGGGATCGCCATCGGCGTCAGCACGTAGATGATCTCTTTTGCCAGCGTCGCACCGTCCATGCGGGCCGCTTCGAGGATTTCGCCAGGAATTTCCTTGAAGTAGGTGTAGAGCATCCAGACGATGATTGGCAGGTTGATGAGCATCAGCACGACGACCATGCCCACCCGACTGGCGAACTGGTTGTTCAGGAGACCGAAGCTCTGGAACAACAGGTAGATCGGGATGAAGGCGCCGACCGGCGGCATCATTTTCGTCGACAGCATCCACATCAGGACGTCCTTGGTCCGCTTGGTCGGCGAGAATGCCATGGCCCAGGCGGCGGGTACTGCGACGAGCAAGCCGAGAAAGGTCGAACCGAAGGCGATGATGACCGAGTTGCCGAAGTGGAGGAAGTAGTCCGAGCGCGACTGCACCTCGAAATAGTTCTCCAGTGTCCAGTGGAAGAAGAGGAACTGCGGCGGCGAGGCAATCGCATCGCCTTCCGTCTTGAAGCTCGTCAGGATCGTCCACAGGATTGGGAAGAAGATAAGGATTGCCACGATCCAGGCGGCGATCGATACAACGATCTTGCGTTGCGTGGTGACTTTGCGTGCCATCTCAAGCCTCCAGATTCTTGCCGACTGCGCGCATCAGGAAGATCGCGACGATATTGGCGAGGATGACGGCGATGATGCCGCCCGCCGATGCGCCGCCGACGTCCTGCGACAGAACGATCTGCGAATAGACGAGATAAGTCAGGTTCGTCGTCGCCGTGCCCGGACCGCCGTTGGTGGTGACGAGTATCTCGGCGAAGGCCGACAGCATGAAGATCGTCTCGATCAGGATGACGACGGTGATGGCCCGCGCCAGATGCGGCAGGATGATATGGATGAACTTCGAAACCGGTCCGGCGCCATCCATCTCGGCAGCTTCCTTCTGCTCCTCATCCAGCGACTGCAGGGCAGTCAGCAGGATAAGTGTCGCGAAAGGCAGCCACTGCCAGGCGATGATGATGATGATCGACAGCAGCGGAACCGTCTCCAGCCAGGTCAGCGGATCAAGCCCGAAGAACCGGAAGAGATGTGCCAGGAGCCCGTTCACCGGGTTCATGAACATATGCTTCCAGATGAGGGCTGCGACCGTCGGCATCACGAAGAAGGGCGCAAGCACCAGCATGCGCACGATGCCCTGGCCGAAGATCGGCTGATCAAGAAGGAGTGCCAGCGCAATGCCGCCGACGACCGTGATCAGCAACGCACCGCCGACAAGCAGCAACGTCACGATCAGCGAGCTGAGGAAGGCCGGATCGGTGATGAAGTATTCGTAGTTGAGAAACCCGAGGAAATCGTGCGTGCCGGGATTCAGCAGATTGTAGTTCAGCGTCGAGAAATAGATCGTCATCACGAGCGGGACGATCATCCAAGCAAAGAGGAGCAGAACCGAAGGCGCCATCATGACGCGTGCGGTGGAACGGGTGTGCAACGTTGCCATTTAAATCACCGGCTAAGGAATAAGAGCCGCCGATGCCATAGGGCATCGGCGGTCAGGAGCGGCGGCGAGTTGCTGAAAGTCTCACCTGCCCTGGGAGCTTTCTACTTGATGTAACCAGCCTTGGTCATTTCCCGAGTAGCCAGTTGCTGTGCGCTGTTAAGCGCCTGGTCGACGGAGATTTGGCCGGCGAGAGCGGCCGAGAACTGCTGACCGACGGCTGTGCCAATGCCCTGAAATTCAGGGATAGCAACGAACTGGATGCCAACATAGGGAACCGGCTTGACGGTCGGATGTGTCGGATCAGCCGAGTTGATCGAGTCGAGCGTCATCTTGGCGAAAGGCGCTGCCTTCTGGTAGTCCGCACTCGCATAGAGCGACGTACGGGTGCCGGGAGGTGCGTTCAGCCAGCCTTCCTTCTGAGCGACGACTTCGGTGTAACGCTTGCTGGTTGCCCAAGCGATGAACTTCTCAGCCGCGTCGACCTTTTGCGAGCCCGCCGGGATTGCGAGGCTCCATGCCCACAGCCAGTTGCCGCGTTTGCCAAGGCCCTTATCCGGAGCCAGAGCGAAGCCGACCTTGTCGGCGACCTTCGATTCCTTCGGATCGGAAACGAAGGAGGCAGCAACGGTGGCGTCGATCCACATGCCGCACTTGCCGGACTGGAACAGAGCCAGGTTTTCGTTGAAGCCGTTGGAAGAAGCACCCGGAGGGCCGGCATCCTTCATCAGCTTGACGTAGAAGTCGAGCGTGTCCTTCCATTCCGGCTGGTCGAACTGTGCCCTCCACTTTTCATCAAACCAGCGAGCGCCGAATGAATTCGACATCGCCGTCAGGAACGCCATGTTCTCGCCCCAGCCTGCCTTGCCGCGAAGGCAGATACCGTAGACTTCTTGGTCCTTGTCGGTGATCTTGCGGGCGGCATCGGCGATGAAGTCCCAGGTCGGAGCATCCGGCATCTTGAGACCGGCCTTCTCGAACAGGTCCTTGCGGTACATCACCATCGAGCTTTCGCCGTAGAACGGTGCCGCATAGAGCTTGCCGTCGGTCGTCAGACCGCTGCGAATGGCCGGAAGAAGGTCATTCACGTCGTAGTCCTTGTCGGCGGCAAGCTTGTCGAGCGGCAGCAGCCAACCTTTCTTTGCCCAGATCGGGACTTCATAGGTGCCGATGGTCAGGATATCGTACTGGCCGCCCTTGGTGGCGATGTCGGTCGTAACCTTCTGGCGCAATACGTTTTCTTCGAGCGTGACCCATTGAAGGTCGATGCCGGGGTTCTTGGCTTTGAAATCATCCGTAAGCTTCTGCATACGGACCATATCGCCGTTGTTTACGGTAGCTATTGTCAAGGTCTCGGCCATAACCGTTGTGCCGAAGGCAAGCGAAATTAGGGCACCGAGCGCCCCCACGACATAATGTTTCATTAGAATCCTCCCAAACATCTCACCTCGCACCGCCGTTCATTCCTTCAAAGGTGAGTGGGGGCGAAATTAGATGATCTGCACACACGAACTAGCGCTTCAGCAATCAAAAACTGGTACTTTTACGCACAGTGCGGCGTGTGGAGAACATTTGAGAGTTGGAATTATATCAAATAATTTGGAGCGGGTGAGCTGGTACACTATGAATTCCCGTGCGTGTCATTCTATGAGACACCACATACCATGGGAACGACTGAGAATTTACTCGTGGTAGAATCTATGCCAAAATTAAGGATGATCAACGATCCGCTTTCTTCCGTCCTCGCCTTGATGGGTACGAGGATCATATGTGCTGCCGTGTTCAAGGCGGGAACTGACTGGGCCATGCGCTTTCCACCCCCCGATAAGATCAAGTTCTTTGTTGTTACACGGGGCGAGTGCCTCGCGAAAATCGATGGTATTGACCATCAATATCATGTGCGGGAAGGCGACGTATTTCTGATTTCGAAACAAAGCTCGTTTACCCTCGCCGCACAAGAACTGGCGCCGGTCCAAAATGGGATCGATATGCTTTCCACGAGCGAGGTCCTTGTTGATTTCGGCGGCGACGATTTGATGTTTTTTGCTGGCCATGTCGATTTAGATTCGATTAGCGGAATCGCGCTTTTGGAGCAATTGCCTCCCGCAATTCACGTTTCCGCAGATTCGTCCCAGGCGCGGACCCTTTCATTTCTTATCGAGCAACTTGTTGAGGAGTATCTAACGTGCATGCCGGGCGCAGCACATGGAAGTAACGCAATAGCGCAGTTAATCTTCCTCCAGTTATTACGGAGCCGAATATCTGACCTGCACGATACCCCTATCGGCTGGCTGAGGGCTCTGGGCGATCCCAATCTAGCCACAGCACTCACTGTCATGCATGCTGACCCCGGTCACGCCTGGACCCTGACAGAATTAGCTAAAGTCGCAGGACTTTCGCGCACAGGATTCGCTGTCCGCTTTAAGTTAGCGGCTGGTATTCCTCCGCTGACTTACCTGAAAGAATGGCGGATGAGGCTAGCCGAGCGTGGGCTAAGGGACGGAACCCCGCTCTCTAAACTGGCTGAAACAGCCGGCTATGCGTCAGAAGCTGCCTTTAGCAGTGCTTTCAAGAGAGTTTTCGGTTTGGCGCCTACGCACTACCTTAGTCGACTCCCGATAGCCGATTACACGAAATAACCCTTCGAGCCCTCTTCATAGCCGTAAATTGCGACCACTACATTTCGTGAACGCTCGCGCATGTAAGTTGTACGTCTGAGCATTCATCGTTCCACGCGCCAAGTCTACAATAACACCTGCTGGCAGTTTGGTCGTTGTGATACCTCATCGCTACTTCGGGCGCATGTTGTCAATCTCTTCGGGTCTGCTGCCAAAGGTTCGAACATTAAAAGGCATACCGATATGAAACTTGAACAGAAGGTCGCACTAGTAACCGGTGGAACACGTGGCATTGGTCGAGCGACTGCTGCGCTTTTCGCAGCGGAAGGTGCCCGTGTTTTCATCACGGGTAGGAACAAAGACGAGGTGGCTTCCGTAGCTTCGCAGCTTGGGCCTAGCGTCACGGGGGTGACCGGCGACGCCACGAACCACAAAGATTTGGACGCTCTCTTTCAGACGATAGGAAACGAAGCGGGCAGACTGGACGTAGTGTTTCCAAACGTAGGCGCTGTCGGTCAGGCGCCACTAGGGGCGATAACGGAGGATTTGTATAACCAAGTCTTTTCGACGAACATTTTAGGCACAATTCTAACAGTCCAGGGGGCTCTTCCACTGATGAAAGGCGGTGGTTCCATCATTTTGAACGCAGGAATACTGGGCATCAAAGGATGGCCAGCCGTTAGCATTATGGCCGCTAGTAAAGCTGCCGTTAGGTCGTTTGCTCGGAGCTGGTCGGCTGACCTAAAGGGCCAAGGAATTAGGGTCAACGCGGTGAGCCCCGGGCCAATCGACACCCCCGGTCTACGCGACTCGCTCGGTTCCGGTCCGCAAGTCGGTGAAGTGTTATCGTACTTCGTTCAATCTATCCCGCTTGGCCGCATCGGCCTTCCCGAAGATATTGCCAAGGCGGTCCTGTTCTTGGCCAGCGATGACAGCAGCTTCATCACTGGCGCCGAACTATTCGTTGACGGAGGGATGGCGCAAGTTTGATGGCCTGGGCCGCCCTTCCTTCTTGAAGGCAGGCGGCCCCCTGCGTCTTCCGATAGTAAAATTCCGCGGGTGAGGATCTACCCCGTCAAAAGGCAGCTGGTTCGTGCCTGACACCATGTAAATGTGGAAGGGGCCGAACCGTGTATATACTGGACTGATGCGTTTTTATATCGCTTTCTGACGCCCCAACTAGGCAACACGTTGGGAGTTGTCTAATCGCACCCCACCCGTCAAGGCAGTTCTTGCAATGCGTTATCCCAATCGGGTTGCGGCCAGGCAACCCAATACGGAGCTGATCTTTGGTTCGAGCCCTCAGCGGCCATGTCATCTTCATGAGCTATCCCGTGCCGGGAGCAGGGTTGTCTCCGCGGTCGACAAAGGTCGCCGCATAATGGGTCTTCGCAGGTTGCGATCTTCCTATGTATTGCGCGCAGTCTTAAAGAGCGCAAGATCATCATAGCCGCTCAAAAGCTCTCTCACATGACCATCAAATGCCCGGCCTTTACTTTTGGGAACGATCAGACCAAACCTCTTCAATACCCCCGGATCTGGTTGCTGAGCTGAGTTGAGATGCTCAGGAGCTGATTGCGTGCCCCGACCAGCGTCCGCGTTAGCATGCTGTCGAATGATTTGACCCGAACCTCTTTGTAGAAACCGGCTTCGGCTAGCTGGGCCAGGCCATCCGCATCATTCGCATCCGTCTTGTTGAGTGTCTCATCCAGAACCTTCTGCGCGTGCCGAGCTTCGATGCAAATCGCGGGCAGTCCTTCCGCAGTCAGTGCATGATAGAACCACGTCGAGAGCGGCCCGGTCTCGAAGACGATGCGCTTGACGTTCGGGGCATGCTTGCGGATCATCTGCGCCAGGACATGCGGATCTGAGGGCCCTTTTCCTCGCCAGATCCGCTTACCATCTTCTCGAATGGCAATCGCAGTATTTTTCAACGAAACGTCGAGTCCCATATATTGGTCCATGGTTGCCTCCCATTTGATGCTTGGGCCCGGTTCGAATCGTGACCCCGTACTTCCATCTTATCGGGGGCAACCAGCCAAATCCGCCATCATCCAGGAACATGGCCGCAGGGATCGCGCCGCGATTACCCCATGTATTGCCCCGGTATTGACACGCGCTCGTCGTAAGAGCAATTCGGGAAGCGTGTCCGGGTTATTGAACCTATGGGCCTAACGATACCCAAACGGGAAATACCCAGGCGCAGTCGCGACGGCAAATCGGTACTTTTTTTGCAGATCTAAAAACGAGTGCCTCGATCGCTACGATCGTATCCGGCTCTCCCGTGAATTTTGAAGTTGGGCAATATGCGCTCTAGCCGCATAGCTTGATGGCAACATCGACCGTGCGAGTCTTTTCCGCACCAGCCGTCATAACACCGGACGATATGCAGTTAGAAATGGATTTCGTTGTGGAAACAAAGAGGCGGTCTGTTTCGTGCCATGTTGCCGCTTCCCGTACAAAGGAAAAGTGCCGGCAATTTCATCAATCGTTGCCGGCTGTTCAAATGCTAGCTGCCGTCGGATTATAAAGGGAAGATCGAGATCGACGACGTGTTAACAGCAAATGTGCAACGTTCGCCCTGAGCAGGTTGCTCTTGGCCCCTTGCGGTCTTGAGCGTTACTCTGTTCGATCCAAGTTCAATAATGTTTCGGTAGTGATCTCCATGGAAAACGCGGCTGATAACGACCCCAGAAAGCTCTTGTTGGTCGGGAGTGTTTGTGGTCACGTAAAACAAATCTTCACATCGAATGAATGCGTTAACTTGTTGTCCATGTTGGAAAGGTTGGCTCGCATGGGCGCGCAACTGCTGGCCGCCGGGCAGTTCTAAGATGATCCATTGCGAAGACGCGTGCTTCACCGTTGCATACAGACAATTATTGTCGCCGACGAAGCCCGCAACAAAGCTGTCGGCAGGCTCCGAGTAGATGGCTTTAGGCGTGTCAAGTTGCACAATTCGCCCCTGATTGAAAACTGCAACGCGATCAGACATGGTCATTGCCTCAGACTGATCATGGGTAACATAAAGCACCGTCAGGGCGAGCTCCCTGTGGAGTCGTGAGAGTTCAAGTTGCATCTCTTCTCGCAACTGCCGATCAAGGGCGCCCAGTGGTTCATCCATCAAGACTAGCTTAGGATTAAAGACCAACGCTCGGGCGATTGCCACACGCTGCTGTTGGCCTCCTGACAACTGACCCGGCTTCCGATCCATCACCTTGCCGAGGTGAACCATCTCCAATGACTTCGTGACGCGGGCCGCAATTTCGTCCCTCGGCCGCCCCCGAATCGCGAGGGGAAATGCTACATTCTGAGCTACGGTCATATGTGGGAAGAGTGCATAATTCTGGAAGACCATCCCCATACCCCGATGTTGAGGAGCAAGCTCTGTTATATTGGTGCCTTCTAGATGGATCGTTCCAGTCGAGGGTGTTTCGAAGCCCGCCACCATCATGAGAGTGGATGTCTTACCGCTGCCGGATGGACCAAGGAACGATATGAACTCGCCCTTTTCCACACGGAGATCAACATCTGTTACCGCTAGATGTCTCGCATCATAGGATTTGCTGATCCCCGACAGCGTCAGCAACGGACTGGGCGTATGTGCGTTCATCGGTGCGCTGCCTCTGTAGTGAAGGTTTTGATGGATGGTCATTGATTACGCCTCTTGAGCAATTCCAAAACGAGCGTGAACAAAATGGAGGTAGCCACTAGGATCGTTGCGGCGACCGCCATAACGGGAGAGGCACCATCACGAAGTCCGGCAAAGAGTTCTAGCGGAAGCGTCTTCTGTTGAGGCCCGGCGAGCATCCCAGAAATGACCACTTCATCGAGGGATATAGCAAGAGCAAAGAAACTTCCGGCCAATAGGCCTGGCAGCGTGAGGGGCAAGACAATCTTGACGAACGCCTGCCTTGGTGACGCACCCAGAGATAGTGCGGCCCTAGTCAAATTTTCATCATATCCTTCAAGCACACCCGAGACCGTGATCAACACAATAGGCGCCGATATTGCAGCGTGCGTGACAATGAGTCCTAGATAGGAGTTAGCCAATCCAATAGGCGCATAAGACACATATGCGCTTACCGCGAATACTACGGTTGGAGTGATGATTGGGAAAGCGCAAATTGCGCGCAGGACCGCTGCTGGGCGACTATTTAGTGCCTTTAGTCCGATCGCAGCCATAGTGCCTAATGTGGTAGCGATTGCGGTCGCGCAGAGGCCGACAAACGCGCTGTTGCCAAGTGAATGCAACCATCGTTCCGTCGTCCAGAATTCAGCCCACCACTCCAATGAGCCTCCGCTCAGGGGCAAGGCCATAAACCTGTTCGGGCTGAATGAAAGCAAGACGATCAGGGCGACGGGTAATAGAAGAAAAGTCAAGATGAGGCAACAGACGATACGCCATGCTGAGACCCTGGTCGAGATTCTATCCCAGCGTCTTGTTGCGATGACTTGGTTCGGGAATTCGGAAACGCTCATCGCGTGCGACTCCTGCTGAGCATGTAGCCGTAGATTGAGAATCCGCAAACTGTTGCAGCGAGCAACCAAACCGACAACGCCGCAGCCATTGGTTCATTAGAAGTCTTCACGGTGAAAAGAGAGATGAACGAGGACACCATCTGATCTGCGCTGCCACCTAAAACCAGCGGAAGTACATAGTTGCCCAACGATAACGCAAAAACCAGCATACCAGCCGCGCCGATAACCGGGTACGTAAGGGGAAAATAGACTTTCCAAAAAGCGGAAGCGGGAGAGGCTCCAAGCGAAAGGGCCGCCTTGACGTAGTTAGGCGAGATGTTTTTCATCCCAGCGAACATTGGCAGAGTTGCTACCGGCATCAATAGCTGCACAAATCCAATGTAAACCGCGGTGCGGGTGAACAAGAGCGACGGCACAGACTCCAAGCCAAAAAGAGAACTTGCGACCACTGAGAGAACGCCGCCTTGTTTAAAGAAGCTAAACCAGGCGAATGTGTTCACCAGTGTGGACGTCCAGAACGGAAGCAAGACGAGTATGAACAGGATATTCTGTATCTTCTCACTTCGGAGCGACATATAGTATGCTAACGGGTAGGAGACGCAGATCGTTAATATCGCTGTTACGAAACTGACCCACAAAGATCGCAGGAGCACATCGCGGTAGATTGCATCGCGTCTGTCTATATATTCAAGTCTTCCATCCACCACTCGAAGGTCGATCGATGCCAGGAGATAACGAAGTGTCCATGGCGAGGATGCATCAGCGATGGCAGCCCAAGTCGCAGGTTCGGACCAAACTGGCGATATAGCCTCAAAATCTTGCGCTGTCAGACCGTCTTCTTTTCCAGTTCTCAGGGAACGTGACGTCTTAGACATCAAACCTCTAAACCCGGGAATGTCCTGGTTCAATCGCGCTCCGAGATCTGAGAGCGCACCCGGACTCGCTTTCATAATATCGCGACCGAAAGAGGCGTAAGTCGGGGCACCCGGGGGCGAGTGATGATCCCACCCCCTCAGGCTTTCTACAGTCTCCGGCAACGCGTTTACTACCCGTGTATCCCATACTGACTTCGAGAGCATCACTGAGACAGGTGCGAAGAAGAAGACAGCGAGGAACACAAGCATGGGCGCGCACAGGAGATATGCTTTTGTAATCTTGCTCATCGATTTGTCCGGGAGACTAAACTATTTGGAAGACCACTGCTCAAAGCGCGCGTTCAACTCCTCAATATGCGCTACCCAAAACCCCGAGTCAGTTTGTATCGCATGCGCGATGTTCTCGGGCGCGATGGGCAAGTCTTTAAGACGGGTTTTGTCAATTAAAGGTACCGCTTTTGAGTTCGCAGGACCGTAATCACGGATCTTAACGAACGAAGCCTGGGTCTCTGGTTTTGACCAAAGCGCTAAGAATTCGTTGGTCTCCTTCTCCGGTGCGTTTGCCGCTACCACCCAGTAATCGGTCTGATAGAAACTCTCGTCCCAGAGCATTCCCACATTCACGCCATCCTGCTGTGACTTCAGAAAGTCGGATGAGTAGATCGCGCTGAGAACGGTGTCGCCGGATGTCAGCGTCTGGATGGGTTGCGATCCACCTTCCCAAAAGATCAAGTTGTCCTTGATAGTATCGAGCTTGGCGAACGCTCTGTCGACACCTTCTGGAGTATTTAGGACCTTATACAGGTCGGCAGGTGCAACGCCGTCACCAAGTAGAGCGATTTCCAGCGCGTATTTTGGGCCGCGGCGAAGCGACCTTTTGCCCGGATATTTCTTTAGATCGAAAAAGTCCTTCCAACTTTTCGGTGCTTCTACAGTCTTATCCTTGTTCCAAGCCAATCCGACGCTCCAAAGAATGGTTCCCACGCCACACTCAGTCGCCGCGCCCGGAATATAATCGGACTTGTAGCCAACAACCTCCCAATTGATCGGCTTGAAGAGTCCATCTTGGCATCCGAGAGCTTCCTCCTCTGCTTCGACCTCAATAACGTCCCAGTTGGATACGCCGCTAGCAAGCTTCGCTCGCAACGTACCAATGCCGCCTTGCCAGGTGTCAAGGACAATCTGATTTCCCGTCTGCCGTGTATATGGGTCGTACAGAACCTGCTTGAGGCCTTCCTGGAATATGCCACCCCAGTCGACGACAGTGAGAGACTCAGATGCGTGCGCGCCAATCGGCACCAACAATGAGAGGCAAAAAGCCACGGAATTTACAATTTTCATTTTTATGTTCCCCTTTCGTTTTAGTTGGATCAATTAGTAACATTTCCCTCCAGCACACGGACTGTCGCCTCGTGAGCAGCCGCGAGACCTTTTACGAGCGTATCGATTTGGTCTCGGTCAATGATGAGAGGGGGACTCATGACGATAGAGTCCTTCACGCCTCTAACGATAATTTTCTCTTCGAGCGCGCGGCTTGACAGAATAGCCCCAGCGGATTGCGCGAACGTAGTAAGGGGCGTCCGGTCTGGTGAGAGTTGCACCGCAGCCAGCAAGCCAATACCGCGAACTTCACCTACAAACGGCTTTCCAAGAAACGTCTCTCGCAGTCTATCCTGGAGGTAGTGGCCAATGTCCTTCACATGCTCGACAATTTTTCGTTCGTCGTAGATCTTAATCGCTTCGAGAGCGACAGCCGCACAGACGGGATGCCCAGAATGCGTGAAGCCGTGGGAAAGTCCTCCTGCCCGACCCGTTTCTTCGGCCAGAGCGTCGTACAATTCCTCCGTAAGAAGGGTTGCGGATATCGGCTGGTAGCCAGAGGAGATCTGCTTTCCGCACGTCAAAATGTCTGGACGCAAACCATAGAGATCTGAGCCCCAGTATTCACCTGTGCGCCCAAATCCACATATGATTTCGTCAGCGATCAACAAGATGCCGTGTTTCTTCAAAACCGGCACGATTGCTTCGAAATAGCCTTCGGGAGGAACTATAACTCCTCCCGCTCCCATTATCGGCTCAGCAATGAACGCACCGATGGTTTCTGGGCCTTCCGACAGGATCAGCGCTTCAAGGCTGTGGGCTAGTCGCTTCGAGAACTCCTGCTCGGTTTCACCCGCCGCCGCGTAACGCCAATAATGCGGGCTGTCTGTGTGCCGCGAGATTGCCGCAGGCAAATCGAAGCCATCATGCATATTCGGTAGACCGCACAGGCTGGCCGCCATTGTCGTTGAACCGTGATAGCCGTCTTTGCGAGAAATGATTTTCTTACGGTTGGGTTTACCGCGCAGGTTATTGTATTTCCATACCAGCTTAATCGCCGTCTCGTTTGCCTCAGAACCGGATGTCGAGAAGAATACTCTCGTGAGGTTGCTCGGTGCACGGTCAATCAATTCACGAGCCAGCCGATCGGCCGGCGCGTGTGACGACGACATGAAAATATGGTAAAATGGGAGTTCGCTCATTTGCCGATAGGCAGCGTCGGCGAGCCGAGGCTCGCTGAACCCTAGCGACACGCACCACAAGCCGGCCATTGCCTCCAGATACACGGCACCATCGTCATTCGCGACGAAAACGCCCTTGCCGGTCTTCATCACTAGGGGCGGCTTTGTCTTCAACGCCTCCAGATTTGTGAATGGGTGAATAACAGCGCTTTCAGGAATATTTCTCATGTTGCCTCTGCGTAGCCTGGTTTTCGGAAATGTTACGCTGGTCCCGGAAGCCCGCTATCCGCTTTGCGAACGGTGAAACTTGACGCTTCACCGAAATAAAATTAGCATTTAGCAAATCGATTATAAAATAAAAAATGGGGACTAAAATGGTGAAGGTATCACAAACGCTTTCACGAAGCGTGAATGAGCAGGCTCGATCACTGGACCAATGGGACCAGCGTTACAACCAAATCTCTAGTGGTGAATTTAGTGGCACCACTGAAATGGTCGATTTTGAGGATCTCATGTTGGCCAGGGAAATGATGACCTCGCAGGTGGAACAGCGGGCAAGTCCACCGGAAGGTTTCGTCGCTTTTTCAATACCCTCAGTTCCAAATCAGATCGTCCACCTCGATGAGAAAAGGGAGCAAAACCGTGTGGGCCTGATGTGGAGCGGTACGCGCTATCATGCGATGACTGAGCGGGCGTCTCATATCGTTGTCGTTACTATGAGACAGCAAATGCTCTTCGGTGCTCTGGACGAGCTGGAAATGAAGTGCCCAAAAACAGGTTCGATTGCGGTGGGCAATGTGTCTGCTTTGTTCGAACGGTTAGACGGATTGCTCGCACTGATAAAGGCAAAACCCGAAATACTGTCTGATGATGCGTTTTGCCGACGAACCGTGGGGTACATCGTTGCGCAATGCGCTCGGGCAATCTCACAGGACGGCTCCCCGTTGGATTCAAAATCATCTTGGAGAATAGATCGGAAACGGATAGTCCGTGCGTCATGTGACGCTGCCGACGAGGCAGGTGTCGAACGAGCGACATTGGCGCTAATGCAAAGGACATGCAGAGTAAGTCCGAGGATCCTGCAATATGCATTTCAAGAGGTGCTTGGGATTTCTCCGCTTCGATGGCTTAAACTTGCACGGCTGAACAAAGCGCGCAGAGATCTCGAAAGCAATGCCTTTACGAGCGTTACCGACGCAGCTCTTTGTTCCTCGTTCAATCATCTTGGACGCTTCTCAACAAGTTACCGAATGCTGTTCGGAGAAAGCCCAAATCAGACGCTTCAAAAGTTCCAAGGTTGCGTGGCGGAATTGCCGGCAATGTAAGCCATTGCTAAATGATGGTCAGCCGTTTTTAAGCTCGTCAGCGGTTCCGCGGTCGTCTAGAGCTCGTCTCGAAGCCGCCTTAGTCGGTCTCCAATGAGCCCCGCAATCCCAATGAGAGATCGGCTCGAATCCCGTGCCGGCAAAAGAGGCATCCACTTCAGTTCATGAATTTGGCACAAACACCTTGAAATCTTGCATCCTCCTTGGATTGTCCCTTGAAACCCATCTACTTGCGGGAGCAAGCGAAAGACTCGGCGCGCTGCGGGATCTTGTCGAACCAGCTAACGGCAGCGCGCCCAAGAGTTCCATAAACTGGATTATGCTAGATTTACCCGTATTACGAGCATTACCATGAGATTTCGCCAAGCGCCTTCACATTCCGCTAATCCACATGGTGCCACTCTACGACACAATAACGACGCGACGGCTGAAGAGAGCAGATTTCATGAGTTGCCCGGCGGCCGCAGGCATCCCCGGCTGCCCGCTAGGACCATCGAAGACCGATCTCAGCGCTCATGCGCGGTCTCGCGCTACCGCTGACCGATGGTTCAGTCGGCACATCGCGGACACCGTAGATGCGACCGATTCCCCGCAAGCGCCTCAATATCTTTGACTGGCGTTGCTCCACCATGGAACTTGCATCCAGCGCCGTGAAACTGTGTCGCTACCGCGCATCGATTCACACATCGCAAGACTGGCTACAGGAGGCATCTGCCACAACTGCGGCCAGTTCTTCGACAGCAAATCGGAGGCCATCGCTCAGCTTTCGATCCTTCTGCCAAAAAATCACATAGTGATAAACTGCTCCAGGCTCGAAGAGCCGGAACTCAACGTCGAAACCAGCATATTCCCTCGCAATAATCTCATTCGTAATCGAGACACCGATACCTGCCATGACATAACCAACGTCGTGGCTATTCACATCATACTCAACGACAATTTCTGGCTGTGTTCCCATATATCGCAGCGCATTGACACTCATCTGATGAGACGCAAACTGCGGGTCGATGTCAATAATGGCTTCGCCGATAAGGTCTTCGGGCGTGACCACATGCTGCGAAGCGAACCGGTGATTTGGCGGAAACAGACACACATTGGTCGCCGTACCGACAGGCATCCAATCGAAGGTGCGTTCGTCGAGCGGCAATCGGGAAATCCCGAGATCCACCCTACCGGTTAAGACATGGTCGGCGATCTGCTGATAGCTCCCCGATTTGACCTGCACGGTATAGGAACGGCTCTTCTCGCGAATCTTTTTGACGACGAGCGGCAAGCTTCCAAATGAGAAGGCGCCTGGTGCTGCGATCCCAATCACGCGCGTGTCGTTGTTCCGGAGAAATTCGATTGACGGCCCAATGCGATCAAGACCGGCAAACGCCGCATCAATCGTGCGCAGAAGTTCCCATGCCTTATCGGTAGGACTCAATCTGTTGTTTTCCCGGCGGAAGAGTGCAAAGCCGATCGCCTCCTCCAACTGCCTGACGTTCTGACTAACCGCTGGTTGCGTTATTCGCAGCGCTTGCGCTGCAAGCCTTTCCGAGCCCGCGCGCATGACCTCTCGCAAGATTTGAAGCTGGCGGATCCTTACCGTTGAACCAACGATTTCCATTGTCGTCCCGTCCCTCAGTCCATGTTTCACACCACCAAGGCTATAAGCTATGCTTATTGAAATTTCGTTCATCTTATAAATTGACGATCCCGAGTCAAAGTATATTTTGGCCCGTAAGCCAGATTAATCACGAGTTAAATCAGATTAATCGTTCGCTATATGGTTGCGCATCCAGTTTTTTCCTTTTACTGAGAAAACATCTTTTCGATAAGCGGTAAAGTATACGATATTTAGAGGAGATATTGTTTTGCTCGACTTCATAGGCCAGTTCAGGCGTGGCCTGACGAACACGCTCATCGTCTTTTTCTTAAGCTGTGCGCTCGGAACCACATTAGGATTGCTTATCGCAATCCTCCGAAACTCACGCCGAAAAGCTCTTTCAGCGAGCATGCAAGCCTATACGGGGATCATTCGAGGTGTTCCGGAACTCCTCATCATTCTCCTCATGTATTTTGGCGGAACGGCTCTCCTCAGCGCGATCGTTGGTCGCTATATCGAGATCAATGCGTTCGCGGCCGGTGTAGCGGCATTGACCGTGGTGTTTAGCGCCTACGCTGCGGAGATATTTCGCGGGTCGATCAACGCAATTGCTGCAGGCCAGAGAGAAGCCGCCATGTCACTCGGACTGCCGCGCTGGCAAATTTGGCTTTTGATCATCATCCCCCAGATGATCCCGATCGCCTTACCAGCCTTCTGCAATCTTTGTATCTCTTTGATCAAGGATACGTCCCTGATCTCCGTCGTGGGGCTGACGGATGTCATGCGTGTCGCCTACGTCGGCGCAGGTTCCTTGCGCGCACCCCTCCCCTTCTACCTCGCCGCGTCTGCGATCTATCTTACACTGACGAGCCTTTCTCTGCTTTCGTTCAGGCTAGTTGCGCGTCGCTACCCTGTTTCCTCGGCGAAAGGTTGAAGCGATGAATACCACCGTTGTGCTTGAGGCGCTTTTCACCCTTCCCCGAGGCTTGGCTTTAACTTTAGCACTCACATTCGCATCGCTTGCCTCAGGCTTTGTGATCTCGATCCCGCTAGCGTTCCTACGCGCATCATCCAATCCATGCGCCTCTGTACCGGTGCTTGCCTATACCTATGCCTTTCGCGGCACGCCACTGCTTGTACAGCTTTTCCTGATGTACTACGGCGTCGCGCAGCTTCCGTTCGTCCGTCAGAGTTTTCTTTGGCCAGTGATGAGAGAACCGTTCTGGTGTGCATTCATCGCCTTCACGTTAAACAGTACTGCCCATACTACCGAGGTTCTTCGCGGAGGAATCCAGACGGTCCCGCGAGGACAGCTAGAGGCCGCCAGATCCTTGGGTTTATCCGGTTTTCATACGGCGCGGTTAATCGTCTTCCCACTCACGATCCGCATCGCGCTTCCGGCCTACGTCAACGAAGTTATTGGAATGCTGAAAGCGAGTTCACTCGCAAGCACGATCACCTTGCTGGAAATAACCGGCCTCGCTCGACAGTTGGTATCTGAGACATTCGCACCATACGAGGTTTTCGTCGTCGCCGGCGGTCTTTACCTGCTGCTTACGCTCATAATCACTCAAGCGTTCCAAATTCTGGAGCTGCGCTGGGCGCACCCGAACAAACCGTCCGTCTTCGCTCCTGATAACTCGAAGAAGCACCGGCCAAAACCATCGCTCGCCACCACGCCAACATGAAGCGGCGCTCGATATCAGCGCGGGCTCGCCAGAGCCCCAACCGTCAAACCCAACGATGATGAAGGGATTAAGGTTATGAAACGAACTGTCACGCTTGCACTATCCTCTCTGCTTCTATTGGCCATCAATTCGAATGCGATGGATCGAAAGACCATCACTATTGCCTCCGAAGGTGCGTCGCCGCCCTGGAATGCCATCAGCGCTGAAGGCAAACTGTTCGGCTTTGACGTCGAAGTCGGGCGGGAACTCTGCCGGCGCATGCACGTCGAATGCACCTTCGTGCCACAAGACTGGGACGGAATTATACCAGCGCTGACCGTCGGAAAATTCGACGCCATCATGTCCGGCATGGCGATTACGGAAAAGCGAAAGAAGTCCATCGCGTTTTCTCAGCCCTATGCCGGAGGCTTCAACCAACTCGTCGTGCGCAAGGATCTCAGGCTGCCGCCGACCGATACATCGGAGAAATTGAATTTGACGGCCATCGACGCCGGAAAACAGGCTGTCATTGATCAGCTTCGCACGGCCCTCACCGGCAAAACCCTGGGCGTTTTACGATCTTCGAATTCTGAAGCGGTGTTAAACGACTTGTTCGGTAAGGTGGCAACGATCAGGAGCTACGATTCCCAGGACAATATGCATCTCGACCTCGTGGCCGAACGCATCGACGGCGGACTTGCCGACTACTTCACATGGAAAGCATTTCTAGGTAGCAAAGATGGCGGGACCGCAACCTTATACGGTCCACAGCTCTCAGGTGGTTTGTGGGGGCCGGGGGTCGGTGTCGGCCTTAGGAAGGACGATCAGGAACTCATCACCGCGTTCGATAACGCCATCGAAGCCGCGACAAGAGATGGAACGTTAAAGCGCCTAAGCGAACAGTGGTTCAAAATCGATGTCTCGCCACAGGCCTCAAACTAGAGGCGCGCTCCGCCCGTGCCCTCTTCGAACAATAGGCTGAATGCATAGTCAGTCGATAATCCGAAAATCAAAGGGAGACTGTATGTCCGCGCCCTTTTCCATTGCTCTGACCGGCCAGTCGCTCATTCGTCACGACCTGAGATCGATCAGCGACCCGCAGCTCGATGAGATTGCCCAAATTCTCAAGGCGAGCGATGTCGCTTTTACCAATCTCGAGACGACCATTTATAGCCGTCATGGCGGCTGGCCGCTCAAGGGCTCCTACTTCGGGGCCGCGGCACCTGAGGTTTTGCCAGCTCTGAAGGAGTTGGGATTCAACAGCCTGGCTTTGGCGAACAACCATGCCTTTGATCTTGGCCCCTCGGGAATCCTGTCGACGCTGGAGGAGGTTGCGGCACAAAACTTCCTTCATGCCGGCATCGGTGTTGACCAACGTCATGCCGCCAAACCAGGGAAAAAAACATTCGGATCCAGGAACGTTGCGCTGATTGCAATCGATGCCGGCCCCGGACCGTCGTTCATGTATGCCGAGGATGCGAGCGAGGGCCGGATGGCTAGGCCCGGTATCAACAGACTGAAGGTATCGAGGGTATTCGATGTGGAGGTGGAAACCTTCAACGTACTTCGTTCTATACAAAGGCGATTTCTGAGTTCAAATCTCGAGCGGGCCAATTATGCCCAACCGGAGGATCCGCCTGAGGTCAACGACAAGACCGAAATCGATTTCTACGGAACGATGTTTCATAGAGCTGATCGCAATGTTCGCCGTATCGTGATCGACAGACATAGCGCCTGGGCCCAGCTCTCGACGATCGTGGAAGAAGCAAATGACGGCACGTTCGTCATCGTCTACTTGCATCACCATCACTGGGAACCGAGCTGGCAGCAGGTCCCCTCCTGGGTCCGGGAATTTGCCCATCACTGCGTGAACGCAGGCGCAGGCCTGTTCGTCAGCCATGGTGCCCCGGTCTTGCAAGCAATTGAGATTTATCGGGACACCCCGATTTTCTACGGCCTCGGAAACTTTCTCTTCCATACCGAGAAGGAAGAGCAGGAATGGAGCCCGCCGGAAGTTTGGAAGAGCGTTGTCGCGACCTGCAACTACGGCCCGGGCGGACGTTTGCGAGACATCAGCGTGCGTCCAATCGTAATCGGCGGAATTGAGGCACTGTCGGACCGAGACCGTGGCCGCCTACCCTTTCCTGTTCTGGTCGACGGCAAGATGGCGGAAGAGATACTTAAAGATCTCGCCGTGCGCAGTGCTGGCTTCGATACCATCCTATCCCAGGATAATGGGATCGGCCGGATCGTCCTTTAGGCGCGAACGCGGAAAAGCGCCGATGCGACAGCGCCGCATCCAATTTCCACGATCGGCGGCCCACAGCCGCCAATTTTTTCACGCTTTCCTAGCGATCAGCGTTCGGCTCCTCCTCCATCTCTTCATCAGCAATTGAACTGACGAGAGCGACAACGCGGCTGCGAACACGCGCTGGAAGCAGCAAAACGTCCTCAATCAGACGACGCCCTTCTGCAGTGGAAATATAGGCGATCCTTTCATCGACCTCGGTTGTGATGCGGCTGTCCTCGGACGTTGCAGGATCTGGAAGGCCTTCGAAGAACTTTGATACCGGGACCCGAAGGCGATTTGCGACCTCGTAGAGCATGGAGGCGCTGACGCGGTTCCGGCCGCTTTCATATTTCTGCACCTGTTGCAGGCTGACGCCGATGCCAGCGCCAAGATCGCCCAGCGATACATTCGACTGTATCCGGCGAATCCGAATCTGCTGCCCGACATGGAGATCGACAGGATGCACTGTTTCGCGTTCAGTTTTCGATAGCGCAGCTTGCGCGCGCCTTGATGATCGGATCTGGACGGCTGGTATGTGGCGATTCATGGTCGACACCCCGAATGGAGAGTTTCATGCGGTACGCCCCCGCTGAAAACTCGCTCAACCCACTGATCGGGGAGTTAGTAACCGTACACGACGGCCCTGTGGCCTTTAGTTCCGGGGAACCTGGACATACGCCACAGGCTCCCCGACCTAAAAGGTCAAGGAGTGTGATGCCGTATCGGCCGGCATCAACCGCGTGTAGGGGTTACTACGCCCCAAGGCAGCGCGTACTGCCTCATCGAAAAAGATAGTTGATATCCGTTTGCCGCGCAACCGAATTCGTCACAAGATTCAAAGACTTCGCCTCAAGGCACGCGTTCGCCGAGAGAGGGTAAGCTCTCCAGCTCGCCAATGAGATGTCGGTACAAACTATCGTTGCGCGATCAGGAAAATGCCCATTGCGGGCAATCTCTGCTCACCTTGCCAGATGAGAAATCGGCAGCCAGTTCCGCCCATAAAGGATCCTGCGTGAAGCTTAAAAGCGACCCGCAAGCTTCTTCGATGTCCATTCGGCGAAATCGATCAAGAAGCGTCGCAATCCCGCCTTGGCCGAGCGTATTCAGCAGCGAAAATGGTTCACAGGGCGAGGAAACAATCCGGTGACCCCAGGCACCCGGTCGCTGGTCCTCCGCCAGCGCGGAGAGAAGCTGCGCATCGCGATCGTCCGTTCTCAGCGCGTCACAGAACGCCCAGCGCATCAAAGGATAGTAGATTGTATGCCGACTTCCGCCGAGAACACGGACGCCGGGCAGGATCGATGTGACGATGAACATCAACAGAAGATTCGGAACGATCTGGCCGTTCTCGAGGGCTTCGACCAAACTTGCCGGCGTAAATTCAACGCGGATATCGTCCGCATCGGTCGACCGAAGAATGGGACCATTGAGGCAAAGCGGAATGAGCCGTCCATCGATACAGCCCCAGAAAAAATGCGTCGAGTTCTTCAGCCATCCTCGCCAGGCTGTATTGGTTAACCGATCGATGCACCCTAGGAGCTGTACGGCAAAGGCCCTGTCCTCGATCAGCCGGGTTCGCAGCCAGGATTGCTCGTCGCAAAGGTGATCTCTCACCAGATGGGCAACGTCATTGTCGTCGAACTGAAGGAAGTCGATCCCGTTGTCGAAATAGCACTGCCAGAGTTTAATGTTTGCCGCCTTGATCGCCTCAGCTGCCGAGGGAAATTCGTCGGACGGCAAAATACTGCGGAGGCTGGAAATTGCCTCTGAGTCGGCACCCGGCTTGGCGGCATTTTGAAGCTGAAAGCTGTAGCAATTGTTTCTGCCCAGGATGCTATATGGGATCATTTTGCTGCGCGACAGGCCGAAAACATTGATCGCCTGGCCATCAATTTGAAGCCAAGCGGGACCTTTACGGCCACGTTCCACGAACTTCACGGTCGAACAACCATAGGAGATATAACACCTCCTTCCGTGGGCGCGGAGCCCCATCAATGAGAACAGATGAGTATAAAATGCGTCAGGCTCAATCAGCAGGTGAAGGTGGGGGCCGGTCTGCAATACGGGCGCGGCCTGGATCGCTCCTCCAAGTCGAAATGCTTGCTCTTTCGAAAAACCCTGGCGCTGCGCCACCTTTACGATCCGTGACCGCAATAGCGACATGGCTTGGCTGCGCGTACCGCAATTGGGTTGGTGGCGCGCAACAGCGAAGACAGACTTGGCATAGGCTTCCACTGGCGCCTGCTCAAACCGTCGAGCCCACGGGAACAGCTCAAATATCAGAGCCAATACCTTACTCTTGGATATGAACTCTGCATCGATCGAGGTCTCCATTCCTCAAACAAGCCGGCTTTTCAGCGGCCCTCCCCGATCCCTTGTAAAATAAAGGAAGAGAGCAACGGCGATCATAACGGCGCCGAAAAACCCCAATATCTGTGAAGGCAGGACCGCGCTTCCGAGAAAGCCGATGATGCCATAGCCCAAAAGCCCGACCGCCACGCAAATTGTATGGATCTGGCTTCTGGCACGCCCCAACATGCCGACAGGGACGGTAGATTGAACTTGCACATCAATCAGAACCCGCGCGATGTTATAGCTCAGGCCGAGAATAGTCATTTGAAAGAGCGCGAAGACGAAGCTTGGGACGACCCAAAAGCCGAGAAGAAACAAGCCGGCGAGCCCCAAATGAACAAGAATGTTCTGCCGCCAACACCTGTGGCCTGAAAGAAAGCTTGCACAGCCAGCAATAGAACCAAAGGCCCATCCGGCCTCAAGGTAGCCGAATTGTACCGCCGTGCCGTCCAATTCATGGATCACATATGCGGAGGCCAGCACGTTCACGAGCATACCCATTGTGTAAATCAGAGCGTATATAGAGGCGCTGGCCTTCAGCGAGCGAAGTGTGCTCGTCGTCGGCAAGAGGTCCAGGCAACGGATGCCGTCCCTGATGGAGCGCTGTTGAGAAGAGGAGCGCTGCCATCGGTTGCGCATAGCCCACGGCGCCAACAGAGAGAGAATAAAGCAAACACCCGGTAGGACCGGCGTCAAGTCCGTGTCTTTGGCGGTGAGAGCGAATCCCGTGACGATGGCGGCGAGCAGATTGCCTGCCTGCATTCCAATATAGGAGGCCGAGTTGAAGGACCAAAGTTTTTCGGGACCGACGATTGACGGAATCAGTGCTTGCAATGCCGTCAAATGGGTTCTGTCGACGATCGCAAAGATCGTCCACGAGATATAAAGGATGAGGAGCGGGTCGACAAACGAGAGACCTACACCGGTCGACACCATCAGCGCCAGCCGAAGCAGATCACAACTCATGCAGACGATGCTGCGATCAAATCGATCGACCAGCGCGCCGCCGACATTACTCGTCAACAATTCGGCGGCGCTGCCGAGCGCGAGAAGAATAGCAAGGACGCTCGCGCCGTGGCTGACGTCGACGGCAATCCACGCTGTTAGCACGAAATAAGCATTGCGGCCGGCAGACGATGTCACAACGCAGCACAGATAGACGCGGCAAGCGACATTCCGGCCCATCAATATCCCGACTCCATCCGCAGTCCCTCCTGACAATTACATGAGGGCACCCTATTCCATTCAAAGGCCTGCGGCTTTCACGAAATTGATATTATTTCTGGCTCGGAACGAGCTTGTCCTCTCCAGACAGCACGGTATTCCGCGGGCGAAAGTCCCGTCTCGCGTCGAAATCTGGTCGACAGATGGCTTCCACTCGCATAGCCGCAGGCAAGCGCAACCTCAGTGACTGTCATCGCTGTCGTACGGAGAAGATCGCTGGCGCGTTCGAGACGACGTCGATTGTAGAAGGCATAAGGAGTGAGGCCTTGGGAGTGCTTGAATGCGCGGCAAAAGTGCTCATAGGTCACACCTGCTTCTTCGGCGAGCGAGCGCACGCTCGGAGGTCGATCGATATGGGCGTCGATTTTTTCAATCACTCTCTTCAGCTGCGCGGGCGCCATGCCCCCGCGGGGAGCCTTGCCTGATATTCGAGAACCGCGGTGCAAAAGTCCAAAGATGGCCGCCAGATGTCCTTCGACAATCAAGTCGCTTATCGGATCGTCATATGAAAGCTCGCCGGCAATCTGCCTCGCTAGGCATTGTATTGGTAGATCCCTAAAACCGAGCTTTGGGCGAAAACTACGGGTGCCAGGCAGCCTTGCAGACAAGTCGACCAGTAACTCGCTTGCAACCGTTATCATGAGATAGCAAGCCTCGGGGTCACCCTCATCCCAGCCGCTCCATCGGCAACCAGGCGGAATGTAAACGAGAGAACCGTCCTGACGGGGAGTAAAGCCGGCATTTCGTCCGTCAATGTAGTTTTCGCCTGACCTGGCGGCGCCTCGTATATTCAGAAAAATCAGGTGGTGATCCGTTACAACGTCGATTTCCTGCCGAGCTAAGCCGACCCGACGGACAACATCGGCGCGAGCGTGCTTCCAATGGCCATGCTTGTGAAGGACGACCCGCGCTTGCGACTGCTTTATTTTTTCGGGTTGAACGGCTGGAACGATCCCCACGTTGATTGGCTTCTCCTGTTTAAAGATCGCCGTAACCTATCTGATCAAAAGTTGTCGATCAAACGTCCTTTAACCTGAGGTCGAATTCTATATCAATTTCGTGAAAGCCCATCAAAATTGTGGATGCGAGAACCTGAGGATGAAGCTCATCTTACGAACGAGCATTATCGCGAGGAAGCCGCCGTGGCGTTCGTCGTCTCAGACTTACCTCGATCGTCCGGCATTCTCAATTTGCGTCTTTAAATCACCAAGCGGCGATAATGCGAGAGAAAGGCAGGTCTTTCGCATGCCCGAATTTGACGACTTTATAGCGGAATGCGACCGCGCACCTCGTCTCAACGAGCTTTCGGAGTTCTTTTCGACAACCGCATCGGGACAAGCAGGTAAGCCCATCCGCCAGCCTAAGCTTGATCGCCGCTTCTTTCCGCCGGATCTAACCTTCCGGCGCTTTTCAGCTCTTCACCCACTGCGGCAGGGCCCGTTCGATCAGCATTACCTCAGTAGCATCCCATACCGCTTCGAAGAGGAATGCCGCATGGGTTGTGCGATCCTCAAATATATGCGCGCGAGAAAACGAAAATTGAAACTCTACACATTGGGAGCAGCTGAGGGCACGATGGCGCGCGTGATAGCTGAACTCGCCGATGGTAGGGTCGAAGCACTATCGTGCAGCCCAAACATCGAGAACTTGAGGAGCTTTTATGCCTATGGGGTTCCTTCGCATGCCATGTTTTTCCATGGACCGTTTCATCATCTGACGCCTCAAAAGATCCAAAATGATGACAAGCTTCGGACGTTTGCAGGCGGCTTCGACATCATCGTCGAGGACACGACCTTCCAGATGTATTCGCCCAATCGCTTCGATCAAATTCGTTTTGTATCGCAGCATCTTAAAAGCCATGGACTCTTCATATTCATTGAGAAGTTCACGCATGAAGACGACGAGGAATATCGGCGGCGTGAACGGCAAAAGGACCATGGTTTCAAGGCCCGTTTTTTCAGCGCTGCCGACATTCGCGCGAAGGAAGAGACCGTTCTAACGCATATGAATCGAAACGAAGTCAGTCTGGTGGAAATCCGCGAGACGCTGCGTCATTTTTTCGGCCACACGATCGTCATCTGGAACAGCGGGA
Source organism: Rhizobium sp. BK098 (assembly GCF_014193155.1). Classification (NCBI taxonomy): domain Bacteria; kingdom Pseudomonadati; phylum Pseudomonadota; class Alphaproteobacteria; order Hyphomicrobiales; family Rhizobiaceae; genus Rhizobium; species Rhizobium sp. BK098. The sequence continues at coordinate 86,175 of NZ_JACHYY010000011.1, forward strand.
ATTTTTACACGCTTGTCGCCAGCAACGACGCAGAAAATCTCGAGCTGTTCCTGTCGAGACTATACCCGGCCCCAATCCCGGCGGAATACGTCTACGCGGACCTGCCATATCGGCTTTATCCCGTATCCGAAGCCGTGCCTGTCTCAGACAGATCTGGACCCCTTCGGTGATACCGAGAATGGGCCATCGGAGCCATGCAACCGCGCCTCTCGTTATCCAGTGTCCGATTTATTCTAGAAGCTTTTGGAAAGGCGGAGCAAATTTGAGCAGCGATGGTCAGTCTATGAATTTCAACGCTCGCGGCCTTCACTGCGTCATGCGAAGAATTGGCTGCGCCAGCCTCGTCATTTTCGACAGAGATGGTCTCCTTCTGAGCCGGAAAAGTCCCTCCAGGGATCTCATGCTGGGGGACGTTAGCGACGAATTCGTTGAAATGTTACGAGAGCTGCGAGAGCTCAATCTTCGATTCGGCTTCATCTCGGACGAAAGAGGGATGGATGCTGTCTCATATGGGAGATCGGAATTCACCACCCTCACGAGCCTGCTCGATGAGTTGCTTCGCATTCGTAGTGCCATGCCAGATTTCTGGATGACATGGAGTGAACTCTCAGGAAATCGCGGCTCGAAACTTCGACATCGAGATGATTGGCGACAAAAGCGTGGCGCCGGAATGATCCGACGATCGATAGAGTTGTACGGGATCGACAATAGGGAAACCGTATTCGTCAGCGCCTCTGCAGCAGGACTCCTCGCCGCAAACACCGCGGATGTCACGTTCATCCAGGTTGTTGGCCAGGGAAGCGATTGTGTCATGCCACGCCGGATGGAAACGGAGGCGCAACAGCCAAGTCAATCTACAACAACGGAGATCGGACGGCTTCGAGCCACGATCGAACAGATATTGGGGCTGCCTCATCGCGCCGGACACCACTGCATCGGCGTCCGATCAGAATGATTGGCGGTGCGTCAGCGGTTGCGATCTCTGTCCTTTTGCCGTGGCGGTCGAAGCTTGATCGACTTAGGTATTTCCCGATCGCTCAGTCGCGTTTTCTCACGATCGCGATCTGATCGCTCCGTTTCGGACCTACCATGCTGCGCGTTGGACCGGGCGATACGTGACGCGTCGAGAGAGCGGTTGCTCGAGCTTTTGTTGACGATCCCCTGCTCGGCAATATGATCGCGGCCGGCCGCCGACTTCGTTTCCAGGCTGTCAGAACCGCGATTATTTTCACCGGTTTCGACGCGGTCGCGGTCCTTCGGGATGCGAGCGTCCAGCTGCAGTCCAACGACCTTTCCAATAACCTTTGTCGCCTGCTCGAACATCAGCCGATCGGATGGATTGACGATTTTCGCGGCAAGGCTTAGCGCGGTATTCGCGAGGGTTTCTTTCGCGGTCTTCGCCTGGGCGGCGCTGATGGGTGTCGATCGTAGCATGTGTTCTTCGCCTTTCTCTCTTGTGGGATCGCGGCCATCATGGACGGCTGTCTCAAGCCGGCGGTATTCGCGTTGTAGTCCGATTGATAAATCTCGGCTCAGCTCGCGCGCCGTACTAGGCGCAGATCGATCTTTCGCAATTCCGTCCAGCATTCTAATGACAAGTCCGACTGAGCGCCTGCTTTGTTCGAGCCGTCTCCTGGCGCGCTCCAGTCTCGGCGCGGTCGGCGTGTCGCGAAGCTTGGCCAGAACCTTGTCGACCACGTTGCTCGGGGCCGTGGCTCCCATCCGCCGGAACATCTCCCATTCCCAGCGTTTGACCGGCGGGGGGCCGGCACGTTCGATGCGTTTTTGACGATCGATAGCTATTCCACGTTCCCACGCCTTTTCGGCGAAGCGAGTGCTCCACTCCGTGAAGTCACGAATATTGGGATTGAGCATCTTGCCGCTGCTGTTACGCAGCGCAACGATCACATGCAGGTGCGGATGCTTATCAAGGTCATTGCGATTGTGGACGGCATAGGCATAGCGGTGACCGAAAAATTGCTCTCTCAGGAAATCGCGGCCAGCGAGAATGAACTGATCCCGGTCGACATTGGCCGGCCCCGACAGCAACAGATGCATGAAGTCCCGAGGCTGGCGTGTCTGCATGAGCGCCCCGACGATCTTGCCCTCCGCCGTGAGCTGCTTGTGATCGCTTGTTTTCAACTCGCGCCGTGCGACGCCTTGCTGATAGCGGCCGCTCTTTCCCGGACGCTCCTCTAAGTGCGTCTTGGTCGAAAGCGTCACTTCCGCGTCTCCGCGCTGCATCGCATGCAGCGCCGCCATGAACCCCTTCGGACCACTCGAAAACTCCGCCGGATAGCGCGAGACCGGCGTGATCCCCTCCGCACGCAATGCCTCGTCCAACCGTGAATCGATTGCATTCACGTCATCGATTTCAGCCACGACGCGATTCTGGGTGCTGCGGTCTGATCGGTCCCGCTTCTCATGCGCAATCACCAGCGCGAGGTTCAGACGGGTTTGGCCCTTCACGCCTTCGCTGACGCTGAATGCGTAGGTCCGATCCGTATCACCAACGTCGCGAAACCCTTCTGACGCAAGCGAGCTCAATGCGCGCGCAACGCGGCCTCGATCGGTGCTCTCGAGCTCATAGGTCAGCCGCAGCACGTCCTTGCTTCCTTTCCGGTTTCCGAACTCCCTCTCCCAGGATCGGACTTCTGCGCTGAGATCGGAGATTTCGCGGCCATCCTGATCGTGTGCCTTTTCTTCTTTGCTTTGATAGGCAAGAACGTTGCGTGCCGAGGCGGCACCTGCTCCATACGACAAAACCTTGACGACGACGGCGTTGTTGCCACTCGCTCGACTGAATGCTGTCGCTGCGCCAGCGTTGCGCGCTGCCGAGGGTAGCCCGACTTTCGTCCTCGGCGGCGCCTTTTTTGCTCCACCACCCCCGCCGCCGCGCCGTCGAAGCTCATCCTCGATGAGGTCCAAATAGCTCGGCAGCCTTCGGCCTTCACGCCTAGATCCGGAGCGACTTCTGGAGAGGTCGTTCATCGTGTCTCCTGATCAGGTCGGCGATAAAGGTGGACGGTCTGACGAAAGAAGCATCACGAATTGAATCAAGAGCTCCCATGATCTCGTCCAGCTTCGCCATGATTGCCGCCGCGAGGATGTCTTGATCGCTCCTTCCCGACAGAAACTCCTCGTTGCGGAAAGCGAGCTCACGAAGGAATTGATGCATGTTTCCCAACTGGCGGTCATGCTCTTCCAGGATCGCGGGTACATGCATGATCTCCCTAGTCACGATGAGCTTCGCGATGAGGTTGACCGAGATGTCGAGACGGCTGGCAAGCAGCTCCACGTTGCTGAGGACATGGGTAGGTAGACGGAACATGATGGCCGGTTCACGCATCTGCCTACAGCCCCCTCGCCTTCAAGGCTTCGAGGATCAGTCTGTGGGTCGCCGAGGAGAGTTGCTCATGCCGTTCCAGCGATACACGGAAAATCTTCGTCAGCACGTCGTCGTCGAGGTACAGGGAAATGCGCTTTCGCTTGGCCGAGCCAACGTTTACATCGGCTTGGGCTTTTACCGCCTGCTCCTCGCGAAGTTTGCTTTTCCCTGGAGAGCGACGGTGCTCTGACATCGTTTCCCGCTCGACGCCCGGCTCCTGCGTCTGGGAAGGATCCTCCGGCATGAGCTTGTCGAGATCTAGGCTGGTCGGCATGTAAGAGGTCGCATCCTCCTCTACGACCTTCGCCTGGTCTTTTCTCGATCGCGAAAGAGCGAGAATGTTACCGGCTGGCGTTCGTTCCCTCGACATCGCGCTCAGGCAGCCTCGGCCTGCAGAAGGCCGATGAATTCGTTGTTGATTTTTTTGACCAGATCGATCGCGTCGAGCACGCTTTCGGAGGCGCGCCGCTTAGCCGACGGGGTCAGCGCCGGATTGTTCTCGATGCTGGTAAGCTTGGAATAGAGCGTCCCAAAGCCGGCGCCGACGTCGCTGAAGTGATTGCTCTTGCGAACGACTGTGTCCACCAACGGAATTCGGCCGCTCGTCAGGATAGCATGGACCTCCGGGAGGGAGCGATTATGCTTGAGGGCGATCATGTCCACAAAGTTCCAGATCGCCGCATACGGGATCGGACCTTGCGTCCGCTTCCTGGAAATCTCCTTCAAAATCGTTGCCACCTTGATGGCGGAGGTCGCGGCCGTCGGTTCGGGGATGACGGGAATGAGCACCGCATCGCATTCGTGGTAGACCTCGATTGCCCGCTGGTGAACGTATCCGCCAACGTCGTAGATCCGAATGTCAGCAGCAGGCGCCTCCGCAAGGCGATCTGCGAACCGGTCGTCCGGCGCGACCCGCATATGCAACAGCGTTCCATCGTTCGGGAGCAGCCCCCGCTTCATCGAGACATTGTACCAGCGGGTCGACGATTCCTGCTCGTCACAATCGATAAGCAGTGTCCTGTGTCCCTGCTGGGCGAACTCGGCTGCGAGATTGACGTTCAAGGTCGATTTCCCGGCGCCGCCCTTGAAGGTCGAGATCGCGAGCGAAAGTGGTTTGCCTGTCATGGAACCCTCAGCCTCGAAGTTTTGCTTGGGCTAGCGTGCGCTGGCGAGCAGCGATCAGATCGTCGTTGATCCTCATCGCTTCACGCTCCCGGGCTGTGTCTGCCTTGAGATCTCTGCCCGGCCAGAGTTTCAGGACTGGCAGAAGAAGGAGAACGAAGACGGTGATCGTCGCGCCTTTGAACCAAGGGGACTGCGCATACAGACTGGCCGCCCATTCCCATAGTCCCCGCGTCCACGCCGCCGGGAAGAAGAGATAGGAAATCGTCAGCGCAAGGGCGTAGGCAACAAAGGCCGCAATCAAGACACAGGCGGCCGAGACGATCAGAAAATTGATGCTTAAAATCAGGAACCATAGGGCCCTGAAGGGGAAGATCACGATCCTTGTGGCTGTCTGCTGTAGCGACATCTGCCTTTCTCCATGTCCCAGTTTCGCGTTTGAGAAGACATATCGCAATCTTTCCGACTTTTCCAGACTTGCACTGCAGTATAATTTTATGCATCATCGCCGGAGCCAATTGATGACGGACGCAAGCATGAAACCTGGCGCACGACGGCTCGCTCAACTCCTCCTCTGCATCATTGCATGCACGACAAATGCAGCGACGCTTGCGGGCGAAGAGGATGCGGTCTCAAGATTTGTAAGCTACTATCAGAAGGCCTACGCGGAAGGGCGGGATTTGATCCCTGCCCCGCAGAAGCCTCTCGATGTCTCCTCGATCGCCGAGCGTCTCAGCCTGCAAACCATCACACCTGAAGGCGCATTGAGCGGAAGCGCGTTCCTCGCCTCCGACGGCACCATCATTAAATTGGCCGGTGTCCACGGCTGCCTCTCGACCGAAAAGATGGAATTTGCCGGCGTGCAGACCACATGCGCGATGGTCTCGCTCGCCGGTCTAACCGCCATGCTCGAGGAGGCTGAGGCCGGCGCCGGCAACGCTTTCCCGTGTCATTTCCTCGGCCAAAATTCCGGTTCTCCGACCGTACGTTTTGCCGAATGCTTCTTCGTGGAGGACGGTGAAACACGATCGCTTTCCGAAGTGCTCCTTACAAAGGGAGTAGCGTTCGCGGCACGCGATCGCACCGGCCGGGCAGTGTTTCCAGAATATGCACAGGTAGAGGAACTCGCGCAGAAAGCCAAAGCCGGAATCTGGGCAAACGCGCAGTTCCTGCATCCTTACGGTGAGCGCTATCGCGCCAACCCTTCCGCAAACTCATCGCGATGAGGTTCCTGATGTTGATAACCACGCTAGCAGCCTCCGGCCTTTTTGCAGGCATGTCGATCATGCCCATGCTCGCCGGCTCGAACATCCCAGAACCTCCGCGCCTCCAAGCTCCGATTATACTGGTCCAGGCGACTGGGAGCAAAACGGCCGCCGTAGATAACCACGAAAGCGATGGAACCGAATTCGCGCCTTTTCCAGAACGGGCGCAGTTCGAAACCGGCGACACCTGGATTTCCGGCGGGCGGCGATATCGTCTCTATGGCCTGCAAGCGTGTCTCCGCGGGACACCCGTCACAATTTCTCCCGGTGTTGTCAGGGATTGCGGAGAGCTTAACCTGATCATGGTCCAGGCGTTGATAAGAGATACGAATCCCGTCTGCACAACCATCAGGGACATCGATCAGAACAATGCCGTGGTCGGCTGCCAAACGACAACAGGCGAACGGCGCTATGATCTCGCAACTTACATGATCGCCGAGGGGTGGGGATTCGCCGCCGTCGACACCGCCGGCCATTTGATCGTTCCCGGCTACAGGGTGGCGGAAGAAAGTGCACGATCGGCACGCGCCGGACTGTGGGCCTATTCGGACATGCCGCATCCCGTCGCAATCCTTGCCGGCCAAGGGAGTGCACAACGATGAGACTTGTTTCGCTGTCGACCATATTTTTGACGATGACAGTGACGGCCCCGAGCGCACAAATCCGGCCAGCTGACATCCCGCGTCAGATTTATGGAAAAGTCCAGGTCGTCGACGCGACCACCTTTGAATTCCGGAAGAGCGCGCAGACCGTGCGGCTGGCGGGATACGAAGCCCCTCGTCTCGAGCAAACGGCCACCAGCGATGGCGTCGACTGGCCGGCGGGCCAGGTCTCCCGGGCCTGGATGATCCTCCGAACACTTGGGCAGGACGTCAACTGCGCACCGATTGCTCGCGATGCCAACGGTGTGATCCTTGCCCATTGCTTTGTCGGAGAGACAAACCTCGCCGCCACGGCGATCGCAGAAGGCATCGGCTATGCGTTTAATTACCGCGGCGAACCTCAGGTTCCCGCTTATTTCGATATCGAAAGGAAGGCGCGCGGCCTTGGGTACGGCGTCTGGTCATCGCCAGATCTCCTTCCTCCCTGGCTCTATACGGCGTCAACGGCAAATGGAGAGAAGGTCGGGGGTTCTTCACCGGAAGCTGACAGCGGCTTGCCCCTGCCTTTACCCGTTGTCCCCGCCAGATCACCCACTCTAACGACGTGCATGGAGGTTAAATGAGCCGCATTGTTGCAGCCGTTGTAGCGCTCATATTGATGACCGGATCCGTTTCGATAGCGACCGCGCAGGACGGCGCTACCCAGAAGCAGATAGACCAGCGTGATCCAGACGTTTGCGGAGCCGGAGGTGCTGGTTGCGATCCTGCCGATGTGCAACGGTGGAAAGCTGTCGGCAACAGGCTTGCCGATCTCTCGTCAGCCGATCTCAGTCAGTACGCCTATGCCTGCGCCAAGCATCCCGATTGGAAGAAAGACTGCGAAGCCAATCCGGCTGCCGTCCTGAAACGGCTCGGGATCGAGGGATACTAAGCATGGCGCTAAACAAGCCTTCCGGAGGCGCGGTCTTGGCAGCCGCCATCGCCTTCCTCGTCGGCACGACTGGCGGCTATGCGATCGACGAAGTCATCCGGAGCGATCGCGAGACTGATCTGGAACACGAGGTCGCGCGGCTGAAAGATGAAGTGTCACAAAAGACGAACGCTGACGTCCCAAGTGACGAGGAGGTAAGCGCTGCGCTTGCGCAATCCGGGCGGTCAATGCGCATTTCGGAATGCAAACCGCGTCAGGCCGTGCCGGGTGTGACCTGCTCAGGCATTATCACAACGACGGCAGGATCATTTGCCGGAGCAAGCCAACCGGTGTGCTCTCCTTTGCTAAAATTGAGGGCGCCTGGAGGCAAATCCAATGAATACCTCGAAGGAGCGGACAATGAGACAGGGACTGATGTTGGCTGCAATCATGGCCGGATCGGCATTCGCGCCATCGGGAACGCCCGTAAGGGCCGACGAAGCGTCCTGGGGATGCCAGGTTCTGCTTTGCGCCGCGTCACAGAATCCGTCCTGGCACGGGGTTCCCTACTGCGTTCCGCCCATGACAAAGCTCATCGCGGCGATGAAGGAGCCGGGATTTTCGTGGCCTATTTGCCATGAAGCCAATGCCGGCAAGCCGGGACGCGAAACCTACGAAGATTGCCCGTCAGGCACCACGGCTGGCAGCAGTTCGCAGACTGGCAATGGTTGGAGCAGTGAGCCTGACCAGTGCATCAGAACTGTTGATATTTGCCGAACTCCCGGTCAGCGCGCTTCCGACGGCAACCAGAGCCGTGTCGTGATACGAAGGAGCTTCGGCGATCGCGGCGATAGCTGCATCCAGCAGATCGCGACGCCGCGGCCGCGTCGTGCAGACCCCTATTACTTCGATATCCCTAACAAACAAGGCGTGAAGCAGAGGTTCTGGTTCAACCTGAACCATTAATCCGCGTCGAACCAGTGTCACTGGAAGAACTTACGTCGGATCGGCGGTTGTTTTCTTTTTCCTTCGACGGGCTCGCCACGCGGCGATCCGAGCAAGATCACTTTCCGAGATTTTGAACAAATCCTCAATCGTGACATTCCACTCGCGCTGCATCTTGTCGAGGGTCGACAGCTTGACATCCCGCATGCCGCGGGTGACTTGCGACATGTACGCTTCCGACACGCCAAGTTGGTCGGCGAGATCCTTGTTCGTCAACCGCCGTTGAGCCTTCAACCGCATCAGACCGATGGCGAGCCGTTCCTGGAAAGAGAGAGACGTCAGGTCGATTGCATTCGAAACTTGGTCGGCGCCATCGTTCTTCAACCGCGACATCGAACGACACCCTCGCGCGGAGTTCTCATCAACGCGCTCCCGACCCATACGGGCAGACAGCCAGGCGCATGAGCGCGCCGACGGTCACGGGGATGTTTCAAAGTTCTACCGCTCATCCGATGCATCAGGCTGTCCAGAGACCAAAAAAGTTAAGCGTTAACGTTCTCATCTTCGTGTGCGACTTCAATACACCGCAGCGGGCAACCTGTGCAAGCGGCCCCCGAAGCCTCTCGAAGTGGACAATTATTCTCCTTGTAGACCTATCTCCGATTGCTCCAAACTTTAACTGCGGTTAAATTTTTGATCTGTTTCCTATGAATGGAGAACACGATGGGATCGCTCGAACGGTTTGGCTATCGGATCGACCCGCGGCGACTAGGAATGGCGATCCTATTCCTGGCGCTCGCATTCGTCGCCGCTCGGATCGCTTTTCGAGACAGCATGACCTTGGGCTATGCGATGGTCATCCCGACCTACATCTTCCTTTCGGTCGCTATTGAAGGTGCTCGGTCGGCGAGAAGCAGCTTTCGGGGCATTCGCGGTTGGGCGGAAACGACCTTTGCTCTCGCTTGCTCCGCGTGCGTCGGATATCTCGGCTTCAGCCTTTGGTCGATCGGGTATTAATGGCGCATCATGCGTATCGTGGTTCGCAACAGCCCGACCCACCCACTAGGAGAGCTGGATGAACGCGAAGCTATCGCTTTGCGCGCCTGGTACGGGAATGCAGCCACCAAAGAGGATGAAGCGATCGCGCTTGCGATAGTCCGCCGCGTCAAGGTGATGAATGGCTGGATCGAATGTGATTGCCTAGAGGCACAGCATCAGCCACTGCTTGCCCCAATCCAACAGGAACGCACGTTCACGCTGCGGCGGCTGACGCCGAAGGACAATGCGCCCGGCCGGCATGAGGAGCGACCAAACCACGCCCTCGCCTGTCCGTTCCACGTCGACAAGGACGCCAGTCCCGCCCTCATTGACCGCGGCTACCATCTTCGACCCCTGCCCAGGTCCAAGCGTTCGTACATTGATGCCCTTCCTGCCATTCCTAATCGCCTGGCCGATGTCTCAGGGGATGATCCCTCCCGCTCGAGCGAACGAAATGACCGACCTTCCAGACTGGGTGGCGTGCTATGGCGGATGCTCGATAGGGCGGGTACGAACGTGATCCCGCCGCTGCAGGATGACGTTGATTTCACGCTTGCCAATCAGTTGTCACGGCTGCGTTCCGCTTCCCGTGAGCTGAGGGTGCTCAGGATCTGGACGCTGAACGCGCTTCTATCGACTTGGGGACCCGACTATTGGAATCCGGAGAGCCGCTGGCAGCAACTGCTTGCGACCTCGCGCGGCGACTGGCCCGAGGGACTTCGCCGAACCGGCTTCATGCTGTTGTTTTCGACCAGTGTTTCCACACAGGCCATCATGCCGGCATCCACCTCGCGGACAATCGATATCCTCTCCAAGGTGCGCCAGCCGCTTCGGGGGGACCCGGCAAGCCGAGGACCGTTCCTGACGCTGCTGAACGTGGATTTTCAGGAGGACGATGAAGGCCCGGTTCGGGCTGTGCAAGCCTACGCCCAGCCGGTCTATAACGGCGATACGCTCTTCCCCGTCGAGTCCGGATTTGAGCGTGACGTTTCCCATCTGCTTTTCTGGCTTCAGCAATCGCTCTTCGATGCTGCTCCAGAACTGCGGATCTCCATTATCAAGCCCCTCTTCGCCATGGAAACACCCATCGGCCTTTGCAGGCCAGACTTTGTATTGGAGATTGCCTATAGAGATCAGCCACCGCGCAGACTGCTCGTCGAGGCCCTCGGGATGGAGACCGAGGAATATCGGCACGCCAAGGAAAAAACGATCCCGCGAATGAAGTACCTTGGGCCGATCTTCGGGATTTTTCCAGAGGATCTTACCGAAGCGAATTCCGAGCGCACCGGGCGCCGGCTGCAGGCGTGGGTCATCGATAAACTGGGCGGCTGAAACTGCGGCGCAACTGTTGGTCGATGATCGGCGTAGGAGATGGTTGGGCGGCGGGGTTCGCCTTCTGCTATGCCTGTGCCGAGCCGCCATCAAGCTCGGATTCGGCTGCCTTGAGCAGAGCGAGCTGAGCACGAGATCCGATCTCCGGCGGGCAGTTCCCAAACATGGTGGACACCAGCTCTTCCGCGAGTTCGGCAATCGTCGGCGTCAAGTGCGTGGGAAACAGCCGGTCCAGGTCATTTGCATCCGCTCCCCGGCGTTCGAGTTCGGCCTTAATAGCGCGCTTTTCCACTGCACGCTCCTTGACCATCAGCCAGAGGCCAGCGTTAGCTCTGGCTGCCGCAACAATCCGCTCGACAACATCGTCTTTAAAGAGATCTCGAGTTGCGAGGTATCTGATTTCGCCCACGGAATTTTCCTCCTTTTGTCGGCTCTGACTAAAACCGGCAAATACCGCTCCGGCGTGGTAAAGCGGAAAGCCGTTTTTTGGCGCATGCTTTTCGCCTACATAAACCGGTCTTCGGCGTCGTCGTCTTGCGGCCCCTCTTCGTGCAGCGGATCGCGGGCACGATCGGCAAATTCGCGCAGAAACGCTTTTGAGCTATCCTCGGTCAGGCGCTCAGAGAGGGTTCCGATCAAGAGCTCGACGTCTGCGTTCAGCTCCATTGGATCAAACGAGCCGGCGTCCGCCTGCTCAAAGATTGCGTCGTTCAAGGCCTTGATGTCCGAACCGAAAGCGCCACGGACGTCCTGGCGCCGCAGGATGGCTGACGCCGGGAGATTTTCAGTCTCCTCCTGAAAATGCGAAGCGCGTGGCGCTCGATTCCGAGGTCCGCGCGGAGAGCCCGGATAGACACTGCGGTCCAACTTTGCCTGATCTATCTCGATATCGACGTCGTCAATCTGGACGGGGCCGGAAGCGCGCGTCGCGTCCCCATCCCCTTGGCGACCGCCTCTCGGAGAAGATTGCTTTTTCTGCGCCGGTGTCTTCTCGTCATCTCGAAGTTCTTCTTCCGTCCGTCCAGCCTCGCGCATTTCGTCGAGGTCCAGACGCTGACGAAGCTCATCAAGCGACGAAATATAGACGTGACGCACGCCGTCCTTGACGATGAAGCGAATGCTCTGTGGCTGCTGTGGCCGGTTGACGACGGCCAAATCGATCTCCATCCCAGAGGCCGGCGAGTTGTTCTCCTTTCTCCGTGGTGACGCGGTTCCAAGCTGCGGCGCGCCGGGCATGAGGGCTTCGCTGTCGGCAATCGTCCATTCGACCGGCTGTATGCATGGTTTGGTCACCGGCCTGAACTTCCGCACCTTCGAGAACATCCGCTCGCCGCCGGAATCGAGTTTCATAATGCGCATGAGCGGCATGCCGGTGACCTGGAGCACCGCCTCCTCCGGTTTCATCATCATCAATGTGTTGACGGGAAGCAGGTCGACTGACACCGGCACCTTCGAGATCGAACGCTGCCTGCGACCATGGCGATGGGAGTAAGAGGACTGCTCGACCCATTCCGTCGTCCTGCCGGCTGCGGCCGAGACGGCGGCCGCGTCCTCCTGGTTCTGGAAGTTCATGAACAGCTTGATCGTGGACGCGCCCATCAGGATCTTTTGCCCGGACCGCTGATACAATCGTTCGAGCTGCGCACCGTCCTGCAGGATAAAGACGAAACGCACACCGTTCTTGCGGATCAATGGCGCAAGCGTCAGAACGGTGTCTATGCGCCCGCCATTGCCGAACTCGTCGAGCATCATCAGCACTTCGTGCTCGCCGTTCCGCAACGGTCCCATCTGCACGAGCTTGTCGGCCATTTGTTGGATGAACATCGAAATCAGCCGTTCGTAGATCTGCATCGCATTCCAGTCGGCCTGAACGAAGATCACCAGTTTCCGCTTTCTGATCGTGTCGATCGGGATCGTGGTGATGGAGGTCAGCGCTTCGACCAAGGGGTTCTGCAGAAAATTGAGCTTTGCGACGATCTCTGCCGCGATCCCCTCGCCCAGCTTTTCATGCCGGCCCGCGAACTTGGTCAGCTGCATGCGGGTCTGATCGGAAAGAACGGTCTCGTAGTTCTCCAGGAGCTGGATGATCGCCTTGCGCTCGTCCGACATCGAATTGAGGATGCGGTAGAGCTCGCTCAGCGATTTTCGGGTGTCCGGGCATTCGAGCACGAAGCCAAGCATGGCCGTCAGCAATATCCTGGCGCTCTCTTCCCAGAAGTCGGAGGAATCGGAGCGCAGACGCTCTGGCAACAGCATCTGTGTCAGCTTCTGCAGGTCGGTGATGCGCTGGTTCGGGTCGGCGCTGATGAGGTCGAGAGGATTATAGGCGTCGGTAAATTTCGATCCCGGCGCCAGCAGGAAAATCTCGTAGCCCTGGTCTTTGAGATAACCCGACGTCTCCTCGAACAGCTCACCGCTCATATCGAGGACCATCTGCGATCCCTTGAAACTTATCATCGTCGGAATGACAAAGCCGCGCGACTTGCCCTGTCCCGGCGAGCCGATGACCATCACATGCTGGTCGCCGTCGTTGCGCAGAAGAAGGCCCTGCTTGAGGCCGAGGACGATACCGTGCTTGTCGCGCAGCCGAAAATCGGCGGCATCCTTCAAGGTCGCCAATCGCGCCTTGCCCATGATCATGCGCTGGCGTTTCTGGATCGCCGCCCCGATTGGAAACCCAACCAGGGCTCCAGCACCCGCCAGACCGGCGAGAGCGGCGAACACAGTCTGTCGCGAGGGCCGCTGAAAGCTACCAGACGCGTCGGTGTAACCAAAGGGCGCCTGATACATCGCCGCAAGATGAGCGTCAAAATAGTCCGCTACTCCGGCGAACCCACCGGCCTTGCTTGCAACGAGATAAAAGACGATTCCGTAAACAATGACGCCGGCATAGGCGCCAGCAAAGATCAGCGCCGTATGGGCAATCAGGGTGAACATCGACCTCACATGCAGCAGGTAGAGGATTTTGCGCGACAGGGCCCTGCCGCCTTTCAACATCCAGAGGCTCAGCAGGAAAAACAGAAACGGCGAGGCCAGGACCAGAGCCAGGATCGAGAGCCCGACAGTGTTTCGCGCGCGGATAACCGACCATGTGTAGGCAATACTGTCGAGACCGGGTGCCTGGGCAACATAATCGTAATAGGATGTCGATCCGAAGGATGTGACATAGGCGTCGTAGATTAGCGTGAAGAACAGCAACCATATCATCACGGCGCCGAGAACGGCGACCGGGAATGTGAAGGCCGAGACCTCCTGAAACTTCGTCCACTTCGGACGTTCAGCCTCTGCGTCCGTGGATACGTTTGCCATCTTCGTCTACCTCGTCTGCAAAATAGATCTCGCTGACACCGCGGCCGCCGGCGGCATCGCTCTTCTTCAACTGGACCACGATCGGGATGATCGAGCGGATGTAGCGGATGATATCGTCGCGCTCCATGCGGACATTGCTGTTGAGCACCAGCGTCGACAGTCGATTAAAGGCATGATGTGGGGAGTTTGCGTGGATGGTCGACATCGAGCCCGGATGACCGGTGTTGATCGCATTCAGGAAATCGAAAGCCTCGTCGCCGCGTAGCTCGCCCATGAAGATCCGGTCTGGCCTGAGCCGCAGTGCGGAAGCCAAAAGGTCTGTCATCGTGACCCTAGCCTCGCCCTGGGCGCCCTTCGAGACCAGCAACGAGACGACGTTTTCCTGGCGCGGCTCGAGTTCGGCCGTATCCTGCATGAGGATGAAACGCTCATGGTTTGGGATCGCCGTGAGCATCGTATTGAGAAATGTCGTTTTGCCGGTGGAGGTGCCGCCGGAGATCAACATGCTGCGATGATTGGCGGCCGCGAGCTCCAGAAACGCACGCGCTTTCCCAATACGCAGCAGGCGCGACAACTCGATATCGACATCGTCGATATAGTCGTCTCCTGTTACCTTGGTGAAGCGGAAAGCGCCCGCTTTCTCATAATCGTCGAGATCGAAGCGCCGGATAAACTGCTTGCGGATCGAAAACGCGTGTCCGGTGGCGGAGGTCGGATTGAGCACGAACTGGACGCGCTCGCCGTTGGTGAGCGTTGCCGAAAGCAGCGGATTCTCAGCATTGATGGTCTGCTTTGTGAACGAGGCAGCGCGGGACGCCATATGGCGGATCGCCTCCTGATCAAGCCCATCGATCTGTTGCCTGATCATGCTGAGCTGGCCGATCCGCTCGAGCCAGATTTCGTTGCTGCGCTGGCAAGAGATCTCGACCACGGTGGGATCGTCGAGGAAGGGCCTGATGGGTTCAAGCGCCTCGAAAAGAAAGTGCTGCTCGGCGGAGATCGACGGGTGCGCGTTCATTTGCCCACCTTCTTTCGACGCAGGCGTTCGAACGCCTCGCGCACCGGGTCCGGATAAAGATCCGAGAAATCGAGGTCACGAGTAACAAATACGGTGATGTCGGACCCTTGAGCGATGTGGATCGTCGGGCGGATGTTGCGGCTGTCCTGGAAAGCCTCGCTTGCGAGCTGTTGAATACCCGACGCGATCGTCTCCGCAGCAATCTCGCGCGCCCGATCCTGCGAGGTGGTTCCGTTATTCTGCGGAATGCTGGTCACGCTTCCGTCCGTGTTGACCACCGTGATATTTCGATCCTGTTTCTGACCGAGTTGAGCAATGTATTGGGTGACCCCGCCGATCATCGTCATCAGCGCCGGTGGCCCGAATCGCTCCCAGTATTTCCGGTCGACGACACCTGTCATGCCGGAGCGGCCGAGACGATCCGTGCCGTAAGAGCCAAGCTGGACAGAAACACCGTCGCCACGGATCATGCGCGTCCACACGATGAACAGGCGCTCCTGCCCGCGTTCGACACCGGATTTATAATCGCCGATCAGTGAGGAGCCGGCAGGAATGAGGACCCGGCGGCCGTCGAAGGAGTAGACATCCTCCCGAACGATCGCTTTCACCATACCGGCGAGATCCGAATTGATCGCCGTCTCCAACGTGCCGCGGATCATCGTACCCTGTGGGATCCAGGCATCAATACGGCGGTTCTCGGCGGCAACCGACACCTGTACCCCCTGCCCTCCCATGGCCTTCAGGAAGGCGCGATCGCCATCGACAGCACCGCCCGCATCCGAGGCTCCGCCGGCGGGCGTGCTTGTCGAGCCGTTCGCGCCGAACAATCCGGCTCCCGTGGCGTCGGGCGAAGCGCTTGCGGCCCCGCCTGCGCGTTCCGACTGATCGAAGACGACAGCAGTGGAGCGCACACGCTCAAGCAGTTTTGCCTGCCGGGCGAGCTCGATGCACTTAGGATCGTCAGGATTTTTGCCTCTCGTGCAATCGACATCGACCGGAGGCGTTATCTGGGCCGGCGCCGGCGGCGGGGGTGGCGGAGGGGGTGGCGCCTCCGGCACCTGCACCGTCGGCAAGGGCGGCGGCGCTGGCGGATTGAAGCCTTCGTTTCTAGGCGCTTGCACCGGGCGGAACTCTTCATGCGGCGTATTGTCGATCGCCGGTTCCCGCTCGCCGCCGGAGAGAAGGAAATAGAGGACCACGCCAACGCCGGCGATTGCCACCACCACGGCGACCGGCCGCATCAGCCCGACCCCGGAGCGCCTCACCTGACCGCCAATCGCGGTATCGGTCTCGATCGAATGATAGTTCGGATCAGACATCGTGCCTCCCTATCGAGATTTTGATGGTGAGCTGGCACCAGCCGAGCCAAGGCGCTTCGGCGCCACGGCACCCTCGATCGGCGCCAGCACATCGGCTGGAGCGGTCCTCAGATTGAACAGGCAGGTCTCGTTCTCGGTGCCAAAACGAAGCGTCCACTGCCGCGAGACCGTGTCGATAACGATGTAGTCGGCCTCACGGCGATAATTGACGAGGCTCTCTCGCCGTTTGGCATCGACGATGAAGATCGCCGGCAGGTCGCCGGTGAACTTCATGAAGGTCTTCAAGCCGTCATCAAACACCCACAAGGGCTTCGCGGCATCGCTACCCTTGAAGCCATAGTCGTAATTGACCTTGTCGCGACGGATGTTCTTGATGTTGGGATTGCGTTCGGCATCCTGGGCTTGTTTCCAAAGCTCGGCCGTGCCCTTGAGGCCGGCATCTTCCGGATAAATGAACCGCAGCTTGAAGGTCTGGTTCTGGATCGACTTGCTGTCGTTGACCTCGAGGTCGAACGAGTAGGTCCGCTTCGTCGTCACCACAGAGAGGTTCGTCGGTGCGTCCTTTTCCATTGGCTTCAGGGTGAGTGAGCGGCGGTCGGCCGATGTCAGGATCTGCCAGGAAACCGTGTCACCCGCGACCACCTGGGTGACCTCTTCGTCCGCACCGAAGAGGATGGTCGTCACCATGCCGTAAGTTCCGGTGACGACGAAGACCTGTTCGGCCGAATAGGGCAACGTCCGAACCCGCGGATCGAGCCGGCCAGGCCGGGCGATCAATTCCGCATGAACCGAAGAAGCCGCCAGCAGCAGTGACAGCGTTATTCCGACGCACGCTCGCCTCATGGGACGAGCCCCGACGGCATGGTCTCGGGAACCTTGACATATTCGGTCACGACGAAGCCAAGGGGATTGTAAAGCCGGACCCTGTTGCTGGCTGGGAGATTGATCTGGCGGTAGCGGACCGTCGCCGACCAGCGATTGACGACGTCGCCGCCGCGCCGGCGCTCCCTGGTCTCGAAGCGCACCGCCATGGTCGTTGCGTTGAGCGGATTGACGGACAGGATTTCCGGCCGGATCTCGCCCGTGGTTCCCATGGTCTTGACCGGACCTCTCGGATTGGAAGGGTTCATCATTTCCGAGTAGTCTTTAAAAGCCGGCGAATCCGGGTCCGACCAAAGGGCGATCATGTCGAAGTTTTCCGAGAGGTAGCGGGGATCGTAGGTCTCGCGGCGGATGACATAATTACCCACAAACGAGGCTCGGACGGCCTGGATCTCCGAAACGTTCGATCGGTCCTTATCGAGCGTCGTCACCGTTTCCATGTAGCCGGTGTTCTTGTCGACGATCAGCGGCACGACCTCGGTTCGCACGAGCGGGAAGAGCTGTGCGACGGAGAAAGACAGCACGCCGGCGACGATCCAGCCCGCCACCGCAAAGACCAGCAGGATGAGACCGATCAGGGTCCGCAGGGACCGGTTCTTCTCCCCCCATGAGAGGTGTTGATCGTAGATGTCTTGCGGGCCGGGGACACGATCGGCCGGCGCCGGCTTCAATTGCCTTTTGAACAATACCAAATCTCAAACCTCGAAGTCGCAATAGGTAAAATGTGAACGTTATCCTCGCAGCCGATGCGTCATTCGCTGTTGCGACGGCGATTGGTGAGCATGCGGCCGAGAGCGCCGGCGCCCGCGATACTGCCGCGGCCTGCAAGCGCCGCAGCGGTGACGGCGCCTCGGGGACCTGCTAGCGTGCCGAGCGCTATGGCCGCAGCCTGTCCAGCACGGGAATTGCTGGAGGATAGGCGCCTGCGGGCGGTATTGTAGGCGGTGTCGACGCCACCTCCTCCCGGGACGCCGGAGAAGGCCGCGCCGTAGGCGAAGGTCCGCGCAAAATCCGGCACCTGGAAGATGAAATAGGAGATCAGCGCCAAATAGAGCACCATGGCGAGGACGATCGCCAACGCATTTTCCTTGGTCGCCATGTCGCCGTTGATCGTGTCCATCATGCCGATCAGGAACCCGAACGAGAGGCCAGCCATGATGTAGGTGAAGAGCAGCATGAACATGCCGTAGGCGACACCCCTCACCCAGGCATCAAAGACGAAGCGGGTGATGCCGAAGAAATAGCAGAGAATTGCGATCGGACCGATCGCCAGCATGACGGCGGTGATCATCTTGGCAAACAGCGTGACACCGGTGAGGATCAGCAGCATCGGCAGGAGGCCGAAGACCAGCACGATGAAGACGACGACAGCGCCGGTGACATTCGGCAGCCAGCCGGACTCGTAGGAATTGAAGAGCTGCATGGCAAAATCGTAGACCTTGCGCGCCATCGAGGCGACTTGTTGGGCGATGTCCGCACCGGCCGATTGACCGCCCATCGCCGAGGATATGGCCGAGCCGAGATCCTGCGGCGCCGATAGCACGAACTGGCCGATATTGTCGTAGAAGAGTGCCCACGACATGATGAGCGTATAGGCGAGCGTGATCTTGAAGGCGGTGATCGCCATGTCCTGAAGGGAAACGCTGGATAGTCCGAGGGCGCCCCAGAGGAAATAAAGGATCAGGAAGATCGCCAGGATGCCTGAAACGAGGTTTCTGTTTTCGGCAAACAGCCCCCAGGCCCGCTCCAGCGACGCCTCGTTGATCTTGTCGAAATATCGAAGCGCATCGCCATAGAAGTTTATCGCGTAGCTGACGGGATCCATGTCTCTTCCTGAAAATTATTGACCGGTCGCATCGGGCCGCAATCGTCCTTGAGGGCATCCGCGAGCGCATCCTCAGCGGTGGTGGTCGTGGGCTCGGATACCAAGCCGAGAGCCGGGACCGGATTTTCGTCAGCCGAGCATTTCGCCAGCTGTTCGTGCTTCCCGGCGCAACCGGCAAGGGCCGCGAGGCTGACTATCAGCACGAGAACCGCCTTCACTGGTTCTGGTCCTCGAATGCCTTCAGCTGATCCCGAACGGAGGTGCCTTGCGGCTGCGTCCCACCGTCACGCATGACGCTGTCGGGTAGAGGCGCGAAGGTTTTGAGGTTCTGCGATGACGTTGCGAGGGCCGCTTTATATTGCTGGTTGAGCAGCATAACCTGGTTGTTGAGTGAGCCGACTGCTTCATTGGCGGTCTGATTGCCCTGAAGCACCATCTGGGTGTTTTGCTCCAGAGCTCCCTTCAGGTCCTTCGCGGTTCCGATCTGCTGGGTGGCCTGCATGAAGGAATTCTGCCGGTCCTTGGTGGCGCTGTTCATCGCGTCGGTCAGCGCAGTCAACGTCGTCAGCGCGTTGATGCCCTGCGAATAGGCCTGATTGGCGCCCGAGAGCTCACCGCCCTTAACGGTATCGACCACCATCTTCACCAGGTTGAGGCCGTTGATCAGCTTGGCCGCGGTATTTTGAAACTGACCGCCGATTCCTCCGAACACGGCCGCGTTGCTCGACAGCACCGTGCCGAAATCCGGTGCCTGTCCCATGGTGAAGCCATTGCCGGTCGCGAGCTTGGCGAATTGGCTCGCATCCTGCGTTCGATCGCCAGTGATCGCCTGCAGAGTTTTCGTGGTGTTGTCCTTGACGACCGAGGTGTCCTGCTGGATCTCGGACGACAGGCGCTTGATGTCCTCGCTGATCGAGATGTTTTCCGAGTCCTTGACCGGGACTTGCGCATAAGCCTGAGGGACGGAAACAATGGCGAGGGTCACTGCGATCAGTGCTGTCTTCATGTGCCTAACCTCTCTCGTTCTCAATTTGACGTCGGCCTGGAATCGACGACCGTGACCAGGCCGAGCGCCGGATCCTGCAACGCCGTGAAGGTCGCAACCGCGCCATTTGCCCGCGCCTCGTCCTCCAGATCAGACAGCCAGCGCTGGATCTGTTCGGTCGTGGCGTTCTGCGGAACAGCGAAGCACCGTGTGCCACCTGTGTCGATGATGTTGGTCGGGCACCGGATCTCGGCCATCACTAGCGACCCGTCGTGATCCCTGGAATTTCCTCCACCACTGCCGCGCAGGTTTGCCGACGAGGATTGCAGGCCAGACTGAAGGCGCTGCAGATACTGCTGGTTCGCAGCGATCGACTTTCCGAGCAACTCGTTCCAGACCGAACCGCGTTCGATCTGCGCTTGAGTGTTTCGGTCGACCGCCTTCTTCAGCTGCTCACCGCAGCCGCTTGCGTAGCTCGCGGTTTCCGGCTCGGCTGTCCCCTCCGGGGTGTTATCACCGTTCTGGGCCTTGTTACGGGCATAATAGGCGGAGACCTTTTTGACGTAGTCTTGTGTCTCGGGGATATTGGGGATCTGACCGTTCTGCAGCGACTGGCGATACGGACCGGCATTATAGCCGGCGGCGATCAGGTCATAGCGGTCTCCGAACATGCCCTGAAGTTGCTTGATGTATTTGACGCCGCCGCGAATATTGTCGCGCGTGTCGTAGGGGTTGACGCCAAGTTGTGCTGCGGTGCCGGGCATCAGCTGCATGACGCCGGTCGCGCCGACCGCCGAGCGCGCCGATTGGCGGAAGCGGGATTCCTGCTCGGCGATCGCCATCGCGAAGTTCGGATCGACGCCCTGCCGGATTGCCTCCTGTTGGACCATGCTGGCAACTTCCTGCTGGCTTGGCGTGCGAGACGATGGCGCAGCGGGCGTGGTGTCTCGCGCCATGCCATCGGCGGAGCAATCGGCCGGCGCGCCAGAGCCCTCACCGGGCGCGACACTATCGGTCGTACCGCCCGAGGCGCCTTTAACCTTCCGGGTATCGGCCTGATAGGACTGATACCAGTTCAGGGTGGCCTGCTGGATCTTCTGGCGGGCGTTGTCGATGACCGGCACCTGGGCATGGCTCGTGCCGATGGGAAAGACGAGAGCCAAGGCCAAGACGCCGGCCGCGGCTCCCTCAAGGTGCTTTGCGTTCTTCATCGACCGTCACCCCATTCCAGTCGCAGAATTTCGAGAGCCAGTTCTTTGGATCGTCGCCATACTCGTCGAGCAGCAGCTCGACCTCGCGCACCGTCTCCTCGCGGCCGGACAGCACCTTGATGAACTCCGGCATGTGGGACATGTCCACGCGTGCGATCACGCTGCTCC
Source organism: Rhizobium sp. BK098 (assembly GCF_014193155.1). NCBI lineage: Bacteria > Pseudomonadati > Pseudomonadota > Alphaproteobacteria > Hyphomicrobiales > Rhizobiaceae > Rhizobium > Rhizobium sp. BK098. Next base: position 107,494 of record NZ_JACHYY010000011.1, read on the forward strand.
TAGCCTGCTTGATCAGCATGAAACGCGAGCTCGGATCGCCGTTCTTCACCCAATCAAACTCAGCCCGCGATAGGCCGAAATGCTCCATGTAGGAGTTCTCGTCGGCCTTCGGATTGGCAAAGAAGATATTGGTCGACGTCTGTTCGATGATCGTGCGGCTGACGGTCGAACGAACAACGTCGTCGGCCGATTGTGTCCCGAAGATGACGAGACCATTCCTTTTTCGGATAGTCTTGAAATAGTCCTTCATGGTGCGCTTGAACTCGTCGTCGTCGAGCAGCTTCCAGGCTTCGTCCATCAAGTTGATGATCGGCGCCTTACCGTCGTAGATCGCGTCCAGCCGATGGAACATGTAGAGAAGCGCTGCGGTACGCACCGTCGGATCATCAAGGATCGACGTCATGTCGAAGCCGATCATCGGTCGCGAGATATCGAGATCGTCGGCCGCGTTGTCGAAGAGCCAAGCGTACGGCCCCTTGTCGACCCATTTGTCGAGCCGGGCAATTAGGCTGCCTTCCGTTCGCTCGCTACCGGCGAGAAGTGCCCTCAGCGACGAAAGACGGCGATATGACCGGTCCTTCGTCTTGAGGACGGACTTGATCGCGTTACGGATGATCGCCTCTTCCTGCGGCGTCAGGCTTTCGCCTTCCTTGGAAGGCTTCAGCATGAAGCTCAGGAGCCCATAGAGGAAAACGCGGTTCTCCTCGGTGTCGTCCAGCAATAGTGGATTCCATCCCGACGGCTGGCCGGGCTCCAGCGACATGTAGGTTCCGCCCGCTGCACGTACCATGATGTCAAGGCCGCGATCCTTGTCGAAGACGATCGTCTTCAGTCGTGGACTGACGCGATAGGCCTGCAGGATCAGGAAGGCCATGATGACGGTCTTGCCGGACCCGGTCGGGCCGAAGACGGTCGTGTGCCCTACGTCGCCCTGGTGGAAATTGAAGAAGAAGGGCGTGCCTGACGTCGTCTCGAAGATCGTGATCGCCGGCCCCCAGTGGTTCCCGTCAGGTTTGCCATAGGGATAGGCGTGAAAGCTGCTCAAGCCGGCGCAGTTCAGCGTGGAGATCAGGGCACGCCGGGCGATATAGGCCTGATTGCCCGGCAGTTGCGCCCAGTAGGCCGGCTCCGCATTCAGGTCTTCGCGGACATAGGAGGCGCCGAGCGCGCCAAGTTCGTTGCCGATCAGAGCCACCGCGTCGTCAAGCTGGGCGGTGGTTTTGGCGACCGGCATCACAGTGAGATGATGTTCCGTGAAGGCGACCCGCTTGCGGGCTAGTTCGTCCCGGGCAATATCGAGGTTGGCCTGGACACTCGATCCGCCTTCGTCGGCCTTCGACATCTGCCGGTCCAGCCGTTCGATCCGGCTGCGCGCCGCCATATCGTCGACAAAGGACATCGACTGGGTCAGCACCAGCTCGAATGGCAGCTTGAGAATATAGTCAAGCATGCCGGCGCCGGTCTCCGGCGGATACTCCTTCAAGGAGACCATCGCCGCGTAGCGGTCATCATCCGGTATGTCGCCCTGCAGGTGGATGATGCGGTTGCCAATCGATGTCCTGCGGGCCGGCATCATCTCGTCGATCGGGATGTTCCCAAGACGGATCGGCCGGACGCGTCCGCCGTTCAGCAGTGTATAGAAGAACTCACATTGTTCGGAGAACCAGGCTTTGCGTGCGGTCTCCTCGACGACCATGTCTTCCAGCACGTCGCGGAAGATCGTCCTGTTGTCGCCGACGTCGACCTGTACGCGTTGCACGTCGCGCAGGACCTTCGGGCCATAAACGGCAAGCGATTTCTCGAGCGCCCGCGTTGCCTCGACCAGCTTGTCACGCATCGCGCGGAACTGTTCCTTCCGTACGATCGTGCCGCCGGCCCCCATGAGGCGGGAGAGCGCGGATCCCTTGCGGAACATGGGGCGCACGACCAGCGAAACATAAGTGTCGTTCACGAACATCTCGTTCTTCGAGATGCTCGACTGATAGACGTGATCGAGACGATCCATAAAGGGATCGGCGAATGCCGACGGCAACGACGGCGCAACCTTGCGTCTGATCACATGGGTATAGAGTGCGAAGCTGCCGATGGAGGAGATCGCACGGAAGGCGGCGTTGCGCTGCCGCTGCAGCATATTGATCGTTTCGATATCGGCCGTCTCGAAAGAAAAGCCGGTGAGCTTTAGGGTCGAGACGAGGCAGTCGTTCTTTAGGCGGATGATGCCGTTTTCGATCGGGACGTAGAAAGGAACATGCGTCGCCACATTGCGGTCCGCAAAGATCTCCCAGCCCTTCGACAGATTGCCTTTCAGCGATCTCGCCATCGTGTTCATCGCTTACACCCCGTAGGTTCTGACGCCGCCACCGAGCTTCCGGCCAAGAGGATTGACACCACACATGCTGAGGCGCCCGACGATCTCGAAGAACCAGAGATCGAGCTTGACGGTGAGCACGTAGAGAATGCTGTGAAGGACCACGAAGGAGACCGGGAACCACAGGATGGATCCCAGGATCATGAACACCATTAGCGACACAAAGCATTCCGCCAGGAAGTAAGTGTACGGAATTCCCATCACCGTCGGCGGCCGCGTCAGAGCCAATATAACCGGATGGGATTCGATATATTCGTCGCCACCATCGGCGGTGTTGCCTGCTCCCGCCATGATCAAGATCCGCTGCCAGCGAGGAAGTCGACGAGCTCGGCTGCGGCAAACATGCCGGCAAGGCTTCCCCCAACCCGAAGCAGGGCTCCCCAGGACCAGTAGCCGAAGGCTGCTGCGAGAAACATGCCGATAAAGGCGATCGCTCCTACGGATCGGCCGAACGGGCCGGTAAAAAACTGCACGAGCCGGTCAGCGGCGTTTTGCAGCGCATCGAGGTTCTGCGCCGCCGCAGGCTCGTACTGGCTGACGAGCAGGATCAGGCTCGCCGCAAGCACGATCGCGGCATTACCGACCCATTTCCTTCGGGCCATTGAGGACCAGGCAACGCTGCCATAGAGAACGGCTGTCTGGACTGCCAACGTGATGGGATTCATTGAGACACCTCTTCCTTGACAATTTTGACCGGCCCGCGGGTATCCTTCCGCGCCTCATCACGCTGAGGACGGACCTCTGGTGGGGACGGTGTTGCAGCTGAGAAAACAAGCATGGGGGATTTGGCCCGTTCGGCAGGCCCGGTACGGCGCTTGGAACTGGGCACGAACTCTGACGGCGAGTCGGCTCGTGGGATGCTCGGATTGGCCGTTGTGCCGGTGTAGTATCCGACGACACGCGTGACATAGTCGGCGGTCTCGCGGATCAATGGTAGGGAATGGCGAAGGTCCACGTTGGGCTCGCCCGCATTATAAGCAGCCGCGACCAGCACAGGGTTTCTATACTTGGCGATCAGGACACGAAGGAATCGGGTACCGGCGCGGATGCTCTGTTGGGGATCGGTCAGATCGGTCGCACCGAAGGCTTCGCCGATCCGTGGCATGACTTGCATCAATCCGATGGCGCCGGCGGAACTCACCAGGTCTGGATCGAACGCGGCATTTTCGGCCCGCATCACAGAAAGCACCCAGTTCGGATCAACCTCCTCCTCACCGGCGACCTTCAATGCAAGGCTGGCATAGTCCGTGGGGACGCCAGATAAAAGATCCGGTCGGGCCTGCGTTCGTGCCGCATTGATATAAGGTGCGGTTGCCGGCTCGGAAAGCTCGGGGACGGCTGTCGCCTGCTCAAACGAGTAGACGCTGACCAGCGAATGCACACCGCGTTCCCGACGGTCATTCCTGCTCTCAGCCGCTGATTCTGATCGCCCCACATTGTCACTAAACCCTCCGATGAACTCCGACGGGCGAGCGCTGATTCGAAGCGCATCAGTGACCGGGCCGCTAAATCGATCGTTGAAGCTGGCAGAATCGATCGTTGGGATATCGAGCGTCGAAGCAGCGGCGGAGGTCTTCGGATTTGGCGGCATGGCCGCCACCTCGTCAGCCTTCAGCTCCATCCGGCTGGCAGCGTGTCCGACCTGCGTCAACTGTCCTGCGACGATGTAACCGCTGCTGTCATCTGGGCCGGAGGCGAAACCTGTGAGGAGAAAAGCCGACGTTCCAGCGAGCCAAAGCACGCTCCGCGAGGATATCTTGTGCGGTCTGTTCATAGGCGAGAGCGGGACGCTATCCATGACTGAACCAATGCTAAATTATACTGCGGTATAAGATTTTGAACCGCATTCAGCCTTGGAAATCAACCCTAAAGTTTAACTGGAGTATAATTAATGCGACGCCGCGATGCCTGATGACGGGAGCTTCCTCAAGGGATTCAGTCGTTTAGCCGTGACCATCTATCCGGGATCCAGCGATAATGAAGCTGTCCGCGGTCTCCCAAAATGCGAGCAAGACGGACCGCGGTTCCGCCCTTCACCAGTATCGAAGCGGCTTCAGCGCCCGAGCTCCCGGAAGAGATTCGGCACACGAAATTGGGCAATTCCCTCTTTATCCTCGCCACTGGATAGCAGGACAGGATCTGGTAGCGCTCGCCGTCGCCGGCAATCGTCAGGCTCCTCTCCTGAACGGGGCCAAGACGCTGGCGCCCGACTTCGGTGCCATACTCCAGCTGGCACTCGACGATGTTGTCGCGATAAGCTCTGCAAGCTGTGAGGCTGAGATACGCAAACGGCGCCGGCGGCCGTGGTTGCGGCCGCTCAACCTGGTGACCACATCCTGCCAATGCCGTCATTGCTGCCAGAGATCCGAAGAGCTTCGTGAAAAAACGCATAGTATCGCTTTCTAGCTTGCCTGCCGGTAACCGGCATGTTCGAGGGCTTCGAGGAAAAGATCGCGGGCGAGAGCGCAATAGGGCGACGATGCCTGAGCGATGTGAAGCTGGGTCAGCACCAGTCCGAGATCGGAAATGGTTGTCACGACGTCCTTAAAGTCACTGTTGAACGCGTCCCGCAACATCTCCCGGCCATCGTGGCCCTTGATCACGATCGCGTAGTCGTCACGCGCGATGCTGTGCCAAAGCTCGATCATACCGGTTTCACCGTTTGCGCTTTCCGTGTCGCAAACGAGCAGGAGGGCATAATCCGGATCGCGCAGAGCGCTTTCCTCTATCGAGGTGTCTCGGCGAAATTCCGTCAGCACCACGTCGGAGGCAAAAAGCATCAAGCGCTCGTTCACCAGAAGGCGCTTTTGGCCAAGCCGAACAAAGCCGTTCATCACGGCGGAGCGAATTGCCGCAGGTGGAAGGTTTTCTGCGCAGTGTTCGCAAATCGACGTCAGCCTGCCATTCAGGAAGCTGAAGGTGCTGTGGAAGCGGTTGACGACGGATCGTTCGACATGTTCGGTCTGACCGCCCAGCGCCTCAACGAATGCGAACGCATCAAGTCGTCTGTTGGGCTTCGCCAGTACGTCGCTTCCCGACGTCGATCCTGCGTCCCCCACCAGGCTCGAAGGGCCAACCACGACAGCGGCAGACCGCGTCTGTGCGCCACAGCCAGGGCAGTCCGCTGAGAATGGCACCTTGTACCATTCCTTCGTCAGGAGGGATCGATTGTGTATCAGTGTCAAACCCCATTTTCGAAAAAACGGAATACCGCCTGGCGCGCAGCTTAGATCAAATGACTAACTTATACTCTGGTATAATTTTATCAGCAGCAGATCGCTTGCTCAAGCGGGAAAAAGCCTATGTCTAAGCTCCGTCGTAGGTGAGTGCATGATCGGTTGCGATAGAGGCATCGCCGAGGTCTTGTTGTCGCGGTCTTGGTTGTTGCGAAAACCGCAGCAACCACGATTGCGACTTTGCCAATTGAGTGTTTGTCCGAAGAAGCAGACCGTCTGGACGCACTTTCACCGTTTCGCCAAACGGGTGAACCCCTCATTCGCCGATGCGTCGGATCGCTCAAATGCCTATTCGAAGAGTAAGCTGTTCGCTGAGTGGCCCAATCGCGCGCCCGCGCAACCACCGATTCAGCGATCCGCCCAATCACCGATTCACGGATTAACTGAATCGGCTGGCCTCCCATTCGCCCGATCGGTGTCGCCCCATTTCACGGATTTGCTATTTCGCTGATATGCCGTTTCACCGGATAGCCCAATCGCCGCTTCACTCATTCGCCGACGTACCGATAGGCCCAAACGGTGACGCACCTATTCACGTTTACGCGGCTTCGCCTGTTTGCACATTCGCAATCCCGTCCAATCGGCGAACCACCTATCGGCGCGACCGCCCATTCGCTGATTAGCGCAAGCGCTTGACCTCCAAGATGCTACTGCATTTCACGACAGCCGGAGGCTCTTGCGCCAAAGAGCCGGCTCCCCAGCCCCCTCCTAGCAGCTCGATGTCTCTCGCTCATGGCCTTGTTTCGTTTGAGAATTGAAAGGTCGGGAAACCCTCTTTCGCCTTTGAGGCGATCGCCCTTCGGGCGAAACGGCTATTTGGTATACCAATAGCCTATCCTGCCATTCCACCAAAGACGGCCAACCGCCGTGCCCGAGGCGCCAATGCTGTTGCGAGTCTTCAGACGATGCAACGGCGATCGGAGGTGTCACAGCGACGATCCGCGTCGCAGGAACAGCACTTCGGTTGGCCGTCTTTGGTGGAATACTGAAGCGAGCCGTCATCGCGACCAGCCGGGATGTTCGGACCGCAGGGATCGGACATCGATGGCTGCAAGCGATAAGATGGCGAGCCACCAAAGGAGGAAAAGGCGGACGGAGCGGATACCCGAAATATGAGGGTGTAGCGCAGTCTGGCCTTTTCCTCCGTATTGTTTGGGGAAGTCGCGGCAGCGTCCGCTTACCGGCCCGAAAGGCCGGGCGGGACTTTACCCGCTCCGCAGGGAGAGGGGTGCTTGAGGGGAGAGGCGGCTAGTCTCTCCCCTCAAGCCCGCGAGCAGGCTCGATGCCAGCAACCGATCAAGCGAATGGAAGATGGCAAGAGACGGGCTTGGCCGTCTCTCGCGGGCACGTCAATAGTAGACGACGCCGAAACGTGGCGCCGCCAGTGCAATAGCCGCGAGAGCGGGCGTCACCCGAATGGGACGAAACCCGAAAGGGGTTCGGTGAGCAACAGCGAATAGCACCGTCCGCCGGAGGCGGCTCGCCCGTACTACGCAACAAACCCATCATCGCCGTGAATCAATCGACGGGGACCGATTCAAATATGTCGTTGGACGCAAAGTCACGCCTGTCCGATTCTGTATTTCATGATCGCGCAACCCTACCAGCTCTATGTCGAACGCACGGACGCCAGCAAGAACATGGCCCGCTACTATGCCATGTCGATCGAGCCCAACCTGTTCGGCGAAGCTTGCCTCATCCGCCGATGGGGCCGCATTGGTGCCAGGGGCCAAAGACTAATCCATCATTTTAAGAAGGAAGAGGAAGCGGTCGGGCTCTTCCTCCAACTCCTGCGTCAGAAACGGCGGCGCGGCTACGGTCCGAGAGCGAATTTCTCGCGAGGGGCGATTTCCTGAGCGATGGCGGAAGGAGGCCGGCGAAGCGTAGCTTCCGGCTTGAAGCGCCGGCTGATCCGACGCGACAGGCCAGGCGATATGGCGAACGCCGCCTCAGAAGGGCGGCTCGGCGTCGATTGAACCCTCCTGTTCGGCCATGATCACCTCGAGCTCGGCGCGGGCCAGTTCGAGTTCGATCTCGCGGCGTTCGCCGGGGTACACGGCATTTCGCAATTCGGCCCGCAGCTCTTCAATGTGTTGTTCCAAAAGCATCGTCGTCGTCTCCTTGACGTTTGTGAAAGACGACGCGCGCGGACATGGGGGCGTGGCGGCGTCAAGGATCGCGGACGCGACCGCCAGCGGCGGCGAGTGGGGGTGCCGATTTTGTCGGAGCGCAGGGAACCGGAGCGGAGGCAAAATTGGGGGAACCGCTCGTCCTTGAGGCCGGCATGGCGCCATGGCATCCTCGGACGGACTGAGCAGACATTACCTCTCCGTATCGCACCCGAACGCGAGGGCGGCCTCGATGCCCGTCTTCGGGTTATCTGACACCTGACCACGTGAATAACTGTGGAGATCCGGGGCTTTCCGCGCCATTTTCCGCAGCGCGTCGATGACAGCTCGGGGCGGTAATGGCAGGGATTCTGCATCTGAAACGATGCGGAGACGAAGATGACCACGACAAACGAAATTGCCGAGAAGATCGCAAGCGAGCATGGCCTCACAAAGGTTCAGGGAAAAGCCATCGTCGAGGCGGTGATCGCCTCGATTACCGAAGCTGCGGTTGCCGGCAATGAGACGTCGCTGCCCGGCTTCGGCAAGTTCAAGGTGAAAGCGACACCGGAGCGCGAAGCTCGCAATCCTGCGACGGGCGCGACGATCAAGGTCGCCGCGGCCAAGAAGCTGGCGTTCACGCCGGCAAAGGCACTGAAGGATGCGCTGAACAAGTAATCTTGCTGACCAAGCAAAAAAATAGCCCGTGCCGGGCTATTTTCGTTCCGGGTTTGCATCAGCGGGTGAATGTCCGCTCAAGAAGGTCCTGGATAATCGTGTCGCTGACCACGTGATGCGCTTCGCGGGCATGATCGTCCAGCAGCTTGTGAAGAATGCCGGATGCCAAGGGTATGAAGTCGAAACCGCGTGCGATCGCCGTGGTCCTCAGTTGCGACAGTGTTTCGTACTCCCGGAAGTCCGTGCCCAGCCAAGGTTCCAGGTCCTCGCTTTCGGCGTCCGGAAACGCCTGAAGAAAGAACGTCTGAAGCGGGCGGACGTAGCCGATTATGGCATCCGGGTCGGAGTGGCGGGATGCGGTTCGGGTGACAGTAATCGTGTAGCGGCTCATGGCCAACTCCTTGAAATGAGGGGATGCCGGCCTCGATTTCGGGGCCGGCGATCCGGTTCAGGCCGGGCTGTTCCAGAGGATGACCTTCTTGCCGGGTTCGCCGCCGGGTGCCGGGGCGACGTTTCCGAAAATCACGCCGATCTCTGGCGCTTCGATCTTCGTGGAGATGTATTCCTCGCCGGTCTGGCGGGAGATGCGGTTCCAGCCTGCGCCGATCTCAAAGCCGGTCTTGCGGTGGATGATGCGGTAGTCCGGGGCTTCTTCGCTCGCCTTGCTGGCGTTCGGGACGAGGGCGATCGGAGCGTTGACCCGGATGGTGGCGAAGACGCCTTCGAGAGTGCCGTCGGTCTTTTCGGTGAGGGTTGCGATCGTGGTAGCCATGGGATTGTCTCCTTCGTTGCATCGGGACCATTCCCGATGGCGCCCGAAGAAGGGGCCGCGCCGCAGGCGTCACCGAAGCTTTAGCGAAGGGGAACCCCCTTGCGGGGTTGACGCTGATCGCGGCCGGTCCCTTAGAAAGGCGACATAGAGAACGGGAATGGTCCTTGATTGCGACGTCGGCAGGAGACCTCGCCTTGGCTACCTTTGCTGACCCGATGAGTGCCGCGCTCGTCGCTTGCGTCGGTGGGCGTTCGGGTCAACGAATGCAGGCCTTCAACCAGGTGGACACGGCGCGAGCGATCAGCACCGTTCCAATCCCATCGTCACTATCATAGAAGGCTTCGGTCGGTGTGGCAGCTGATATGCCATGCGCTCTGGCGCCACTGCACCTCGGGTGAAGTGAGATCACAACAGCGGTTTGATTGCGGAGCGTCGCTCCCGCGCCGGTGATGGTCAGGAAAAGGAGACCAGCCGCCGGAGATGGCCGGATGATGACCGCTCCAGCCTGCCGCCTCAATCGAGGCGGTTGACCCGGCCGGTTCGACCACGCGTCTCGGCAAACAGTCTGGCGATCTTCACCATGAAGGATTTGCTGAAGCGGCCGAGGATGTCCTGATCGGGCTCGATGTACCAGGAGCGTTGGACGATATCATAATTGTACTCGTCGGCCATGATCCAGCACTGCTTCAGATCGCTCAAGCCCGCACGCTTGCGCTCGATTTCGGGGATCTCCAGAGCGATGCGGCCTGTCTGCGGCGGCTGCGTGGTGATGGCGAGAAGCGCCAGATGCGTGTTTCCATCGGAGGCACTTCGGATGGCAATGACGACGCAGACCGGCCGCTGCTTGCGGCCCTCGGTCTCGCCGCGCTGCTGCTGCCAGGCCCAGAGGTAAGGATAGGAGATGACCTCGCCGGGCCGGAATTCATGGCTCATCGTCGTAGCCTGCGCCGCGCGCCAGCCGATCAAGAGCCTCGTCGAACAGTTCCGCATGCTCGTCGGGCATCTCCGATACAGCATAGGCACGGCGGGGGTTGCCGCCGGTGCGCATGCGCTCATAGTGCTCGTAGCTCATCAGCACGAAACGCGGCTTCTTGTGCCGGGTGAGCATCACCGGCTCGCGGCTCGCCGCGTCGGTGATATCGCCGATTTGTTTGTTCAAGTCGCCTGTCGTGAACTGCTTCATGGCTATAGCCTCCGGTATGGTTCTCCATATAACACATTTCTCCATGTTTTCCATCTTTTCCATATTCCCAGGAAAACGGCGCTCACGCGCCGTCTCCTGAAGCTTGCCAGACCGGGATGCCGAGGCGACGCGCCTTGTCGGCGAGATTGCCGGTGATGCCGTTTCCGGGAAAGACGATCAATCCGGCGGGCATGACCGAGAGCATGTCGTCATTGCGCCGGAACGGCGCGGCCTTGGCGTGCTTGGTCCAGTTGGGCTTGAAGGTGATCTGCGTCACTTTGCGGGTTTCAGCCCAGCAGGCGGCGATCCGCTCGGCGCCTTTCGGCGAGCCACCGTGCAGCAGCACCATGTCGGGATGCTTGGCATGCGCCTGGTCGAGCTTAGCCCAGATCCGCTCATGATCGTTGTAGTCCATCCCGCCGGCGAAGGCGATTTTGGTGCCGGCAGGGATCAGCACCTCGGTTTCGGCGCGCCGGCGAGCTGAGAGAAAGTCACGGCTGTCGATCATCGCCGCTGTCATGTTGGCGTGGTTCACTTTCGAGCCGGTGCGCGGCCGCCAGGACGAGCCGATTTGCGCCTCGAACAGATCGGCCGCGTAGTCGCGCATGAACTCGAAGCTATTTCTACGCTCCAGGAGCGTAATGCCTTCCGCGATCAGGCGTTCGAGCTCGACACTTTTCACCTCCGAGCCGTCCTGCTCGCGCTGGCCGGTGCGCTGCGCTTCCTCGTTGCGGTCGAGCTCGCGCTGGATGCGCTCGCCGGCCCGGTGGAAGAGATTGGGGATCGACCAGAACAGGTCTTCGAGATCGGGCTCCAGGCGGGTATCGCCGAGCATTTCGGCGAAGGCATCGAAAATGGCGGTGATCGACGACTGGACCTGTGGTTCTTCCGGCAATGGCCGCGGATCGGGCTCGTCCTGGAAGGGACGATAGCCGAAGATCTGCATCTCGTAGATGAAGCGGTCTGTCGGGGAGGAAGCGTGGTGGGGCTCGACGCCGTCGTCGGGGTGAAGGATCAGGTCCATGATGGTCTCCGTCGGTTTGGGCCGCGCCTCTCGCGGCCTGACGGCGAACCCGGTCACGCGGGTCGAGGCCGGAACCGCAAGCGAAGCGCCGCGGCCCAGCGAAGCGCCGGGCGGCGGAGGGCGGGTTTCTTTGTCCGCGAGGAATGACGGACCGCGACCGCGGTCTGGCAGGGGAAGAAACCCGACCGACCCGCTGAAGGCCGGAGGCCCGCGTGGTAAGGGTCGCCTCTCGGCAGGCCCGCGGACGCGCTCACTCGGGGAGCCGGCACCGCGGACCGTCCTCCCGCCCTCGCCGGCTCCGCCCCTGCCCTGCCCCGCCGCCCTCATGCGGGCAGACATGCCATCGCGTCTTCAGGGACCAGCTGAGCCCGAAGGCTCGCCGTCAGTCGGTCGGAACCCAGCCAGCGCAGATCCTCATTGAAGTCGCCGAGCTCCGGCGACAGAACCAGCGGCAGGATCCCGCTTTCCTGTGCCCTGCGGCTCAATCCCGCGATCCCGTGCCGGCCGGCGGCATCCGCATCGGCGGCGATGTAGAGGCGCTGGCATCCAGGTGGAAAGTTGAAGGCCGCGAGATGATTGGCCGTCAAAGCGGCGACCATCGGCATGCTGGGCATCACATGCGATAGCGATAGCATGGTTTCGAGGCCCTCCCCTGCCGCCATGACCGGCACAAGATCGTTGGTCGGAAATCGAAAGCGGACGGCATTGCCGAGAAGACCGCCAAGCGCGCGACGGGGATCGTCTACCTTGGCCTTGCCAGCGCCGTCGGGATCGAGCCAGCTGCGATGCACACCGGTTATCGCTCCAGCTGTGTCGGTCACGGCAGCGATCAGAGCCGGATAGCTTGTCGTGTGGCCGGTGACGAGATCGCGATAGTAGCAGGACGGATGGAACCGCAGCGCCGTATGCGCGGATGCTCGCAGGATGCCGCGCTCGCGCAGATAGGAGTCGGCCAATGTGTCAGCCAGCGGCTGTGTCATCCGAAACAGACGCCTGGCTCGCTCAGACGCCGGCTGCTCGACCGTCGCAGAATTTCGGGTATCCCTTCTGCAAGACGATACAGGCTGCGGTCGAGGCAGGCTGAGGAACTGGCGCGCCTCTTCGGCAACGTCGCGGAAATCGACGAGGCCGCAGGTCTCGCGGATCAGATCAAGCAGATCACCAAACTGGCCGGTCGCCGCATCCGTCCATCGGCCGGCGCGCTGGCCGACCAGATGCACATAGAGGGACCGGCCCTTGTTGTTGGCGACATCGCCGACGAGCCAGTAGTTACCGGCACGGCGGCCGGCGGAGAGATAGTGGCGGCAGACCGCCTCCGCGTCTTGCGCGAGACGGCCCGCCAGATCGGAGGCGGAAAGCATGACAGACCTCCGTCACGACCGGCGCGCGATGTCGATGAGGTGATGACGCTGCATCAACGTCGACAGGATCGCCGCACCCTCGTCTGTGACAGGCACGAAGAAGCGCAGCTTCCAATTGATCATCTCGGCGAACAGGCCGATCGACCGCAACCAGTCGCGCATGCCGTCGGTGAAGCCGGTGAGCTCGACGCGGTAGTCGTTCATCACCCGCGCCCGCCGCAGCGTCATGCCGCCGGCAAGCCCGACGATCGAGGATCCGTCGACAAGCGATGCCCAGGCCTGGTCCGGCAAGATCACCATGGTCTGGTCGATCCCGAAGTTGCGGCAAAGCCCGGTAAGCCGATCCGGAGCGATGACACGGCCGACGATCCGCTGGCCGTCATCGGTCTGCAGTCGCCGCACGCGGCAAAAGTCCTGCGGCAGCAGTTTCCAGATTGGCAGCAACAAACCGCTGACGATATGCATCGTCGAAGTCGAGAATTCCGGCACGGCAGCCACCTCGGCATCCCAGGCAGCTAAGAAGACCTTTTCGTCGGCTTCTTCCCAACTTGTCTCTTCGAGCTGGCGGACTTCGAAGCGGAGTTCGTCCATCGGCCGGATCAGCGACACGCGCGGCTGAACGGAGCCATCGTCCAGCATGATCGAGCGCGTCGGCACCATCACCGCGGGCCTGCCAGACTTGCCGTTGATCATCAGCCTGGCGCGCGGATCCTGCTGCACAAGGCACCGAACCTCCTCGAGCCGCATCGGTGCATTGCGATCCCGGCGTTCGACCGTCAGCAAGTGCGACTGCGCGCCGGTGACCGGATGGGTGTAAATCAGCCGGCGGTCGGTAACCGTCATGCTATCAGCGGTGATCGTCTCAAGCCCCTTGTCATACATACCGGCGGCAATTGCCCCCTCGATACGAGCGGCCAGCAGTTGCTCGAAGGCCTCGAACAGCACGTTCTGCATGGCGATCGTCAGCGCCAGCATGCGATTGAGAAAGGTCTGGATCGGCGGCAGCTCGTCCTTCAGTCCGCCCTCCTCCGAGGTCAAAGACAGGCCTGTGATGCTTTCGAAAGTCTCCAGCGAGCAGCCTTCGATCCTGCCGGCATGCAACAACCCGTAGAATTGCCGCAGCGCGTCGCGGGCATATTGCGATTCCAGATTGTCCTCGGACCGGAACATCCCCCGCCCGCCGGTCTGGCGCTGGCCCCGTGTGATAGCGCCAAGCGTGTCGAGACGCCGGGCGATTGTCGAGAGGAAGCGCCGCTCCGCCTTGACATTGGTGGCGATCATCCGAAACCGGGGCGGCTGTTTCTGGTTGGTGCGATGGCTGCGCCCAAGCCCCTGGATCGCTACGTCGGCACGCCAGCCCGCTTCCAGAAGGTTGTGAAGACGCAGGCGCTGATTTTTGGCGGCAAGATCCGCGTGATAGGATCTGCCGGTTCCGCCGGCATCGCTGAAGACAAGGATGCCTTTCTCATCATCCATGAAAGCGCGGGCCTCGTCGAGATTGGCGGTGCCCGGCCGGCTCTGCACGGCATAGCGGGCGATGGAGTTGCCGTCCTCCCGGCGAATGATGCGGCGGGAGCGGCCGGTGATCTCTGCGACCTTGCTGGCGCCGAAGTGCTGGACGATCTGGTCGAGTGCCGTCGGGATCGCCGGCAGGCTGCCCAAGACTTCGATCAGTTCGTCGCGCCGCCGTTCCGCCGCTCGGCAGATGACAGGATTCCCCTTCGCGTCATGGACAGGCCGGGAACCCAGATTGCCATCAGCATCGGAAAACTCCTCGAAGAGCTGCACCGGGAAGGAGTGCATCAGGTAGTCGATAACGTATTCGCGCGGCGTTACGTCGACCTGCAGATCGCCCCATTCCTCAGTCGGGATCTGTGCCAGCCGGCGCTCGGTCAAAGCCGCTCCCGTCGAGACGAGCTGGATGATGGCAGCATGACCATCGTCCAAATCTGTAGCGGTTGCTTTAAGCAGGGCCGGCGTCTTCATCGAGGTCAGAAGATGATTGAAGAAGCGCTGCTTCGAGCTTTCGAAGGCCGAGCGCGCAGCCGCCTTGGCGTTTTTGTTGAGCGTCCCGGACTTCCCAGTGATACCTGAGGCCTCCATGGCGGCGTCGAGATGGTTGTGGATGACCTGGAAGGCCTCGGCATAGGCGTCGTAGATTCGGACCTGTTCCTCGGTCAGTTCGTGTTCGAGGATTTCGTATTCCACGCCTTCGAAGGAGAGCGAGCGCGAGGCATAAAGCCCCATGGCCTTGAGGTCGCGTGCGAGCACTTCCATCGCCGCCACACCGCCATCCTCGATGGCGGCAATGAACTCGGAACGGGTCGGGAAGGGAAAGTCGCTGCTGCCCCAAAGGCCGAGGCGCTCGGCATAGGCGAGCGACTCCACTTCCGACGCGCCGGTCGCCGAGACGTAGACGACGCGGGCGTCCGGAAGGGCGCGCTGCAGGCGGAGGCCCGCCCTACCCTGCTGCGATGCCGCCTTGTCGCCGCGCTCGGTCTTGCCGCCCGCGGCATTGGCCATGGCGTGGCCTTCATCGAAGATAATAACGCCGTCAAAATCGCTTCCAAGCCAGTCGAGGATCTGCTGCACACGCGAGCGCTTGCCCTCGCGCTCGTCGGTGCGCAGCGTCGCAAAGGTCGTGAAGAGGATGCCCTCCTCCAGCTTGATCGGCGTGCCCTGCCGAAAACGCGACAGCGGTGTCACCAGCAGCTTTTCTTGGCCCAACGCGCTCCAGTCGCGCTGGGCGTCCTCGATCAGCTTGTCGGATTTTGAGATCCAGACGTGCCGCCGGCGGCCTTTCAGCCAATTGTCGAGAATAATGCCGGCGGCCTGACGGCCCTTGCCAGCGCCTGTTCCGTCGCCGAGGAACCACCCGCGACGGAAGCGGACAGCATGCTCTGCGTCGGATGCGACGGCCTTAAGATTGTCGAAGGAGGCATCGACGCTCCAGTGTCCGGCGAGATAGCCGGAATGGGCTTCGCCCGCATAGATGACGCTTTCGAGCTGGGCGTCGGAGAGAGCGCCACTGGTGACGATGCGCTTCGGCAGATGTGGGCGATAGGTCGGCCTCGGCGGCGCGACGGATGCCATCGCCACGGATTCAACCAGCCTGTCGGGATGCGGTTTTGCATTGGGGATGTGGATCGATTGCAGCCGGTAGGGTTCATAGATGCCGTCGGCGGTGGCCTCATCCCCCGGCTGAGCGTCTCGCAGCTCGTAGGAGAGTTCGATGATCTCGTCATCGAGATGTATCGGACGCACCGTTGCCGCAGGCCGCGCCTGCTCGCCGACCGCGGGGCGGTGCGCGGCAATCGCTGCCGGGCGCGTTGTGTCCGCGCGCAGGATACCGTTTGAGAGCACGACGGTAGAGTTCGGCACCGTCGTCAGCGCGCGGGGTGGGAGACCGGTGATCCAGCCGAGCAGCGTTTCGATATCGCACGCTGTGCCCCTCGACGTCACCAGCTTCGAGGGATCGCGCGCCGGGATCTTTTCGATGACGGTGAGCCGCGTTTCCATTGTCGTGGCATGACGGGCGTAGATGCTGCCGTCGATCGCCGCGGTGAACAGCATCGTGCCTTGCCTCTGCAGCCGCACGAAGGCGTCGCGCCATACCGAATTGTCGGGAGAAAGGCTTGCGCCGGTGATCGCGACCAGGCGGCCGCCAGGGGCAAGACGCGCAAAGGCTGACGTGAGATGGCGCCAGGCGGCGTCGGTGACACGACCTTCGACATGAACACCGGCGGAGAATGGCGGGTTCATCAGCACCACGGTCGGCTGAATGCAACGGTCGAGGTAATCGTCTATATGAGCGGCATCGTGCTGTGATGTCGGAACGCCGGGGAAAATCTGCTCCAACAGCGCGTGCCGAGCAGCCGCATATTCGTTGAGCGCCAGGCGCGCGCCCGCGAGTTCCGCAAAGATCGCCATGAGGCCGGTTCCGGCTGACGGTTCGAGGACCACGTCAGCGACCGTAATGCCGGCAGCACGCGATGCGACATAGGCAAGAGGGATCGGAGTCGAGAACTGCTGCAGGGCCTGGCTCTCTTCGGATCGGCGTGTATGGGTCGGCAGGAGGTTTGCCAGCTTGGTCAGCATTGCGAGCGTCGATTGAGGCGACTGGGCTCGGGAGGCGATTGAGCGGAATTTGCGCAGGAACAGGACCTGGGCGGCTTCAGTCGCTTCATAGGCATCCTTCCAAAGCCAGAGGCCCTCGGCGTCGTTTCCGCCGAAGGCCTCCATCATGACCTGTCGCAGGGCGCCGGTAGAGACGACTTGACCGTGCTCCAGAAGCGACGTGAGTTGTTCGGCAGCCTTAATAAGTGCCTCAACGCCGGTTTTGATCTCAAGACGCGGGGAGACGCTAACGGTTTGAGAATGTGAGATGATATTCATCGAAGGGTGCTCCAAGAGTGAGGAAAGAACAGCGGAGCCCAGCGTCCTGCCGAGGGTTCGGAGGAGCGATATCGGGGCAGCCACGGATGGGTCGGGGATCGCCAGCTTGAACTGCCGGCGATCGTCAGCGTCTGGTCGTCGGACCTATGACGAAGCCAACGGGATCCTTTGGGTCCGGCGGCAGGTAGGCGTCATACGGGTTGCCATCGGCAAGATGGCCGAATGGCGTGAAGACGAATTCGCCGTCACTGCGGCCGACGGCGCAAAGCACGTAACGCGGCTCGCGTGTGGCGGCGTCGAGGCATTCCATGAGAGCAAGATTGCCATCGGCTGCGGCGCGCAGCAGCGTGTCGAAGTTTGTGCGGGCATGATCGGGGATAGCCATTAAGTGCTCCAGACAAAATGAGGCCCGGCGCTTGACCGGGCTCTGGGATGATGACGATGGGGATTGCTGACGCGGCCGGGTCTGAGCCCGTGCGCTTGAACCTGTCAGGGGGCGCTCTCCAGCAGCTTCTTCGCCTTGCCTTCGAGTTCGAGACGCGTGTCCTGATTGGTCCTGGTGCGCGCCAGCGCGGTGATGCCCTGCACGAAATCGAAGATCGATTCCGGCGGCCGGCCCTCCTCCGACAGCACCATCTCGATCACCTTGCCGGTCTCGGCTTTAGAGAAGCCGCGCCGACGCAGGAAGGTTTCGCGGTCGTCGTCCTTGCGCGCGACGATGCACTCGCGTGCCGCCTTGATGCCGGCGATGAATGGCGCCGGCGACGAATTGGCGAAGCTGGTCAGCGCGGGTGCTGCCTCATGCGCGAACCGCTGGGCCGCGAACTTCGAATGGCGGATGGTGATCTCCTCGAAATTCTCCGTGCCCCACAAATTTCTATTGGCGCAGACCGCCCGCAGATAGAAGGAAGCAATTCCGAGCGTCTTGGACCCGACCTCGGAATTCCAGGCGTAGAAGCCGCGGAAATAGAGGTCAGGCTCGCCGTTCGGCAGGCGCCCGGCTTCGATCGGATGAGTGTCGTCAACCAGGAACAGGAAGACGTCACGGTCGCTGGCATAGAGCGTCGTCGTATCCTTGGTGATGTCGACGAACGGATTGTGGGTCATCGTCTCCCAATCGAGAACCCCCGGCACTTTCCACATGGTGTCGCCGGTCCCATTGCCGGCGATCTTCATCACCGCCGAGACCAGTTCGTGGTCCCAAATGCGGCCGTATTCCGGTCCGGTGACGGCCCGCAGTTCCAGGCGACCGTCGTCCATCTCGAGCGTCTTGACGAGCTCGGCACGGTGATTGAGCAGACCATGCTGCAGATTGATCGCGGCGAGCGGCGCCGGCAGTTGCCGCATATAGGTGGCCGGGGCGCCGACAAGACTGCAAAGCTGGCCGTAGCTCCAATGCGTCGGCGCGATCGCCTGACGCTGACCTGGAACGAGAAGCTCAAGCCGCTCGGCATTGTCGCGTGTGGCCTCGACGCGGATCGCAGCGCTTTCGATCGTTCGGGCATGGGCACGCTCGGCTCGGGACCGGACGGTATAGTACAAATCAGTCAGCGACAGGAAGCGTTCGTCATCGGGGCGCGAAAACCATTCGGACGAGACACGGCCGATGCGTTCGCCGCGCGAGATATCGACCTTAAAGCCCGAGGAAACGGACCGGGCCTCGTGTGTTAAAGTGTTCATGGGAGTCTCCTGAAAAACAAGCGCCCGGCGCAGTGGCCGGGCTGGGTTGGGGGAAGTGAAATGGCTGATGGTCAGTCAGGCTGGATGGAGGCGCTGATGCGCTGCCCGGATCGCTGCAAGCGCTGCCTGGAATTCGGCATTGCCGACGACGTCCGAGACATCCATCGTCGTCGCGATCGTGAGGCAGGCGGTGTGGATGTCGTCGTCGGTTATGGCCGTCGGCGAAAGCGCTCGGAAATTGTCATCGACCTCCGGTACGGCGGCGATCGCATTGCGAACCTGATCTTCCTGTAGTCGCGCCAGGATATGGTTCGCCTTTGGCGGTTCCACAGGCTCATCGGGATCCGGAGCGTTGCCAAGAATGGCCTCACCACGCGCAATCTCCCAGGCCGAACGGGCAAGCCAGTCGGGCGAGGGAGAACGTGCTGCGTGTGCGTCGTCGAAGAACATCTTCAACAGGCCGAGCAGGATCTCGAAATGACGTGCACGCCGTTGGACAGCTTCATAGAATTGCGAGGGGACCGGGACTGACGGTCCGGTGTAGGCGCTATGAGCGCCTTCCCAGACGCCGGTGATGTGAACCTCGCCGGAGGAATCGTAGTCTTTCTCGGCAATATCCCAATCATTGTCTTCGACGGCGGCCCTGCAGGCGGCCTCGAGCGTGTCAGCGGCATAAGTAGGATGCCGGAAAACCGGCAGGTGATAGGTGGTTTCGATCGTAAAGTCGGGCATTGAAATGCTCCTGAAAATGGAAGAGGCCCGGTCTCCTTTCGGAGCCGGGCCGTTGGTTGAACTGGGAAGACAGTTATTCGGCGGCGTCGAGATGCCGTTCTTCGTTGACTTCGTCAGTCGCAGCGTGGGCATCGTCCCCGCTATCAGTCAGGAACGCTGGGAGATCGGAATTGCCGCTCCCGGTGGCATCACCGCTCAGAATCTCTGCGTTTTCGCACGTCGCGTCGTCGACGGAAGCGAAATCTGTCACGAGACGGAGGGGCTCCGGAAGCCAACCACTCCCGGCCATTAACCGTTCGGCCTCGCGGGCCATGTCGGTCTTCTTCAGATGCCCAATGAGCTCCGCTGCCTTGTCACCCTTGGCTTCTCGCACCGCCTGCAGGATGCGTGCCTTGGTGACACGGCCGAGATAGTTGTCGGCGGTCGCTGTCCAGCCGGCTTCGACCATGTCGAAACCGATCGAGCGGGCAAGCCGATCGGCATGCGCAATCGCCCGGGTGCGCTTGTTCCATGGTTCGATCACCGCATTGACCGACAACGAGGCGCAATGCGCAAACAGCGCCTGCTGGCTGACCTCGTCGAGCGTGATCAGGAAATCCCAGAGATCGTTCGGATCCTTGGGCAGATCCTGGCCCCAGCCTTCATGCCGCTGATCGATCTCCTTCGCCCAGACCGTGTCGCCGAGCCCCGGCGTCTGGCTGAAGCGGCTGCTCTGCAGCGTCACCTCCAGGCATGAATCCGAGCCGTAGACGTAGAAGGCCTTTAGGACGAAGGCGTGCAGGACCGCGACGAAGGCGATGACAGGATTGTTCGCGAGTGCATTGCGCAAAGCAACCGTGCGCGCCGCGGTCAGATCGAGGATCATGCGATCAGGAAGCGGCTTAATCGTTTCGTCCTCGTCGTCCGGTTGGGTGTCTTCGCCTCCGGCACCGGCGGTTACCGGCAGATCAGTGCCATGATCGTCGCCATCGCAGGGATCTGCCGCGGGATCGGTCTCGTCCTTCGGCTCATCCTCGGGCCGCACAAAGCCGCGCTCGATCTTGAGTTCGCCGCTGGCGCCGAGCGAGACGAAGACGCCGCCGCGGGCAACCTCTTGCGGATCGAACACATATGGACGGTCATTCAGGCGGTCGAGTTCGCTACCAAGCTCCTCCAGCCTCTGTTCGGTCGCTTCCGAGTACTCGTCTGCCTCCGCATATTCCGCGTCGAGCTTGTCGTATTCGGCGCGGGTGGCATCATAGCGGGCCAGTTCGTCTTCTGTCATTTCGACCTGCTCGCCATAGAAGCGGCGCAGCCCGGACGTGTGACCGTAGGGGAAATCAAAAGCGGCTTCGACCCACTTCCAGCCTTCGCTCACACGGATCGCCTCGGCGTCAGCCTTCAGCTTCTCCATCACGAGCTGCTCGAGCAGTGCCGGATCCTGCAGCCAGCCGCCCTGGTCCTGGTCCAACAGATCGCGCATGGTCACGCCACCGGCCGCTTCATAGGCCTCGATACCGACATAGACGGCGCGGCGGTCGCTAGCGCGGATGGCGGTCTCTGTCAGCAGCCGGCGAATATAATAAGGTTCCCGGCTATGCGAACGCGACACCGTATCCCATACTTGCTCCTGGCGAACATGGTCGTTGGTGATCGAGAAGGCCATGATCTGCTCGAGCGTCATCTCGTCTTCGGCATAAAGATCGAGAAGCCGCGGCGAGACGGAGGCCAGCCGCAGGCGCTGCTTGACGGTGGCAACCGAGACGAAGAAGCGCGCCGCGATCTCCTCCTCGCCAAGCCCCTGCTCCCGGAGAGTCTGGAATGCGCGGAACTGATCGAGCGGATGAAGGCTGACGCGATGGACGTTCTCGGCGAGCGAATCCTCGACCTCCAGCGTCTCGCCTTTACTGACGATGCAGGGAACGCCGGCGGCTTTGGCCAGTCGCTTCTGCGCAACCAGCCGCTCGAGGGCGCGATAGCGACGACCGCCGGCCGGGATACGATAGATGCCGGTCTCGTTGCCATCGCCGTCGAGTTCGGGGCGGACGTTCAGGCTGGTCAGCAGGCCGCGATGGGCGATGTCTTCCGCCAAGTCCTCGATCGAGACGCCCGCCTTGATCTTGCGGACGTTCTGCTGGCTGAGCACCAGCTTGTTGAAGGGAATATCCCGGGCTGCACTGAGGGTGATTTTCTCCATAGCCTGAGCCATGTCGGTTTCTCCGTGACGGACCGGCCGGAGCCTCTCTCCAACCTTCTCAATCCGTCACGAAATCCCCCTTCCCTCCTCTTCCTCTCTGCAACCATTCCATATGCGAATCCGCCCTTGATCCGCGCCGATCCCTCCCCACATTGCGGCCGTCACTTGTGAAGGGCTCATTCGAACATGCATCAGTTTCTGGAAACGACCTTTGGGCCGGACGAACTGGAAATCTTGGACGTTGTGCTGGAGGAATGGAGGGCGCAACGCGGCTTGCCCAAGGACAATCCGGACGTGGAGCTTGCGGCAGCTGTGATGCTAAACCTGTTTCGCGAAGGAAACCGAACAATCGAAATGCTGAAGGCAGCTGCGGCCGAGCACAAGGCATTGTCTGAGCTGTGACGGCAATCAGGCAGGTGACCTAAGCACATCCCACGGCTCCGGAAACCCATGCGAGGCACTCTGGCCTAGTTGCAGGTCGAAGCGCATCGATGACGGGGAAGTCACGAACCCCCTTGGGTCACGGTGAATGTCGGCAGCCGAACGCTCTTGGAAAGAAGGCAGTGTGACGCTCCGTCGAGCGAACGAGGGTTCGCCCATTTATTGAATGATACGTTCAGCGTTCGAACCGCTCCAGCATCCTCTTGAGTTGTGCATTTTGTAGCTGAAGCTTACGCGCGAGTTGGTTCCTGAGCAGGTTGATTTCTTCATCAAGACTGATCGTGTCGTCAGAAGCGGAGGGAGCGGCTGCAGAGGGAGGCAAAACAGCTTCAACCGGCTCCGCTGACTTGGCCAATTTCCTGCGCTTTCGCGTAACGCCTTCGCCAGTCTGCAAGAGTTTTGGTCCGGCGTGTGCAACCGTAGCCGCCTCATCGGACAAGTCCGGATCAGCCGTCTTCCCGGGCTCGGCGCCTCCAATTTCGGCCGTGCTGTCGACACCACTTGCCGTTTCGTCGGAATGATCCGGATCCGCTGACACCGCCGCCGATTGTTCGTCGGCGATCGGCTTTTCGTCGACCGGAGGCGCCCCGGTGTTCAATCCGTTATCGGCAGCCGTTTCAGTCAGGTTGGCGATAGCCAACAGGTCCGGCTTCACGTCATCGGTCGAGGCATGTTCCTGGCGCTGCTGACGTCGCGGTGACACCAGCCGAGCAAGAAGTTTCCATGGAGACGCCATTTATTCGACCTCGTATTCTAGCCCGCATGCAGGCAGCGGGCAAAAGCGTTGGCGGCAGGACTAGCCGCCGCCAATATGTTCGTTTCGATATAACCTCGTGAATGCGGCCAGGGCTTGATCGGCAGCTGCCGATCAAGCGAGGTTGAGCCGCTTTCGCAGATCGGCATTTTCGGCACGGAGCTTCTCGGCCAGCAGCTTGCGCAGTCTTTGGTTTTCCTCTTCCAGCTGCAGAAGATCCGCAAACTCGTCAACTGCCGCCACCGAGGGTGCAGCCGCCGCTTGCACGGCCTTCGGAGCGCGTTTGACAGGCGCACGCTTGGCGCTTGTCGCAGCCTCGTCGGACTTTGCCTTGCGTCCTCTCTTCGGCTTGACCGCTGCGGCATTCGATGCCGCTGCCGGTTGCGGCGAAACCGTTGCCGAGGCGATTTCAGGCACCGCCTTCCTGGCGCGAGGTTTGCGCTCCTTCTTGGGTACATCGGGCGCCTCTGCGGCCGGCGCGTCAGCAACAGTCATCGTATTGTTTTCGTCGGCCATTCTGGTCTCCTGTAAAGCCAGCACATTTGTCTCTTGCGCCATCGGCAGTGTCAATAATGCGGAGGATTGTTCTTCGCCGGTCAAAGCCTTTTCGCTGCCGACCTGAGACATTGGCGTCAAGAAAGGCCTTGCGTCATCCTGCAGATCCTGCGCGACGGATTTGAGGTCCATGTGTCCCCAAATAGAGTTCGGATTGGAATTGAGTTTTCGTCGGCCCGATCTGTACTCGACGGTAAAGCTGCGTTGAACTTTTTTCACTTTGAGAGGCCTTGAGTGTCTTCGGCGATGTTTCAGCATCGCAACAAGTATCCTGCAGATACCGAATATCGCGCTGGTGGTCCATATGCCATTGCGATATCAGGCATACGAATTTGAGCCTGTCTGTCCCATTATCCGTGCTTGACGCATGAGGAACCAGTTGTTCGCAACCGTTCCGCATAGCTGCTGATGCCGGTTGCTCCTAATCCCTGGCGACAGCGGTTGCTTCATTTCACGATGGGCCTGCCTTGGACCTCAGCAGGGCCGAGACCATTGGTTTGATGGTGAATTGGCGCCGTGTGGCTCGTCTGGTGAGATCGCGCAGGTACGCACCTGCAGAATTGATCTGCCCACCCTTTTCGAAGATACAAGCTATGGCAGCGCCAGCATTTTCTGGTCCCATGACAAGGCATGCTTGATGGAAGGCCGATGGGCTTATTTGCAGCATTGATCGTAGGACGGCTGTCGCTGCGAGCAGGTCTCGCCACGATCTGATCGATCCACCGGGCCCATAAGGGTGAATTTCACTGCAGGCTCGCAGCACAGTGTCCAGAGCGACAGCGGGTTTTAAAGATTGGATCGGTTCTTCCAGAGCCTGTTTGACGGCTCGGTGCTTTTCCTTAGCAGACCGGGTGGCGGCCGGTGGGTTGGAAGTTTCGGCTGGCGGTGTGTTTTGCTCTGCTTCAGATTCATAAAAGGATTGTGTTTGTGAATCCTGTATGTGGCGCTCATTTTGGGACTCTCTGGCGCACATATTTTGCATTTTATCGTGTTCGTGCAATAGCTTGACGATAGTCGTGCGAAGTTCGATCAAGCGGCTGAGTAGAAACTGGAGTTCGTCGAGTGACGGCTGACGGGGCAAAGACGCAAGGAAGGCGCGGAATCGGTCGTGAAGTTGGCTCCATTCGCCTTCTACACATCCGTCTATTGCTAGCTGGATGAGTTTGGTTATGTCGCGGCGGCAGAGGCTGATCCGTTCCCGTGTTGCATGGAAAAGCTCCCGGTCGGCGGCGATTTTGGCGGCGATGTCTTCGATCTCCTTTGCGCGGGAAAACAGCGGGGCCAAATTGAAGCCGAAAGCTTCATTAATCTCCCCTGCCCTGCTCCGCCGGGCAAAGCGCTTGCCATTGGCGCTATCCTTGCGAAGGATAAGGCCGGCGTCGACTAGAGCGGCCAGATGTCGTCTCAACGTAGCAGCAGTCATGCCCCTTGCCCGTATTGAAAGCTGGGCGTTTGAGGGAAAGACGATCAGATCGTTCTTCGAAGTGAGCTCATCGGACGGGTAGAACGATAATAAAGCATCGAGAACCGACAGAGACCGATCGGACACATTAAGCGCCTCTCTAGCTTCACAGACGGCTCTGAAGAGCTTCCATTTGTTTCGGGCGGTCTCAGGCTTTGCTTCGCTGATTTGTCGTTGCCGCGACAACGAGGCAAACGTCATCGACCGCCGCCCAAAGGGCGTCGTCACATGTCCACTATCCATTTCTTCACCTTTCAAAAGGCAAAAGAAATCCGCTCACCAAAAACGGCGCCAAGACTCTTGACTGTGATTCGTGGAAATGCGATTCTCGATCTTGCTTAAGGACTTGAGGAAGGCTTCCACGACGGGAACGTTTTGGTGGCCTTTTTCTTTGCGCTATCGCTCCTTATGAATCAGATAAACTGCTTTATCGGACCTCATTTTATGCGGCCCAATTGATGATCGTACTCCCGTACGAGCTCAGGCATCCGTTCCGCCAACCAGCGAGCGAACGCATCTTGCTTTTTCGGGATGGTGACCGTGGTACCTGTCGACGAACTTTTCATGCGCCCGAACAGCCGTTCGCCGAGCGTAAAGTTGATCACATCGCGCGACTCGTCCGGCTTCGTAGGAATGATGCCATTGGCGGTGTCCATTGCCATCGCGATACGGCCCGCTCCATCCTTCGATTGAAAATCGGCAGTGTCCAAGATCTCGCGAACTGCGGCTATCTTGCTATCGTCCTTTAGACGCTCAGCGAAAGCGGTCCACTTCGGACGGCCGACGGATTTGGCGCGACCGATGGCAAAGATGATATCAGCGGGAATGACGGATGTTACACGGAACAGATGCGACACGGCTGCTTCTGAGAGCGCCAAAACCGGGCAAATTGCGCGGTGAGACAAACCGGCTTCCTTGAGCTGAACAGCCCACATGGCTTGTTCGATCCAGGTCAGGTTTTCACGTACGCCGTTTTCAACAGCCTGTTCTTCGATCAGTTGGCGGTCCGTAAGATTGCGCACATGCGCCTTTATCTTGACCGTCTCCGGACGTTCGGCCTCTGCCATCAACGATTTTATCGCGGCCAGACGGCGGTGACCGTAGGCGAGCTGATAGTGGTCAGGTTTGGTCGGGTGCGGCCGGACAAGGACAGGTATTTTCTGCCCCTCTGCCGCAATGGAGATCTTTAAGGCTTCAAGTTCGACATTGGCATCATGGTCGTTGCTGAAGCGATCTTGATAGGGCGACCGATCAATCCTGGATGGATCGAGCGAGAGAATGCTGTCTTCACCCAGTTGAGTCAGCGATTTACCCACATTGGCGATGACAGGCGACGAGTGCCGTCTTGCAGGGATCAATTTCTCGGAGGTATCGGCTTCGACCGACTCGGTGCGATTGACCGCCTCCTCGGCCATACGTTGAAGGATGCTCTTTTTCATGTGCTGCGACCCCAGACTTTATGGGCAAGTGCAAGGATTTCAAAATTGACCCTGTCGGCGCTTTCGAGTGCCCGCTTAAGGGCTTCTCTTCCGACTTCGCCGGTCTCCAGCTCGTAGAGAGATTTTTTAGCGACGGCCGCTCCGGCGATTGCAGTAGACTCGACTGCTTCCGCAACGAGAACGTCATCCCCAAATAGCCGGCGCATCACGCCGCCCATGTATTTCTGCGGACCATCGTTCGGATTTACGCGGGTGAGTAGAAAGCGGAAAAAGTCATGCTCGAATCTCGCGCCGAACTGCTCCAGAACCTCGGCTAGATCCGAAATCATCAGCAAAAACTGATTGCAGGAGGCGACATCGAGCATCGCCGGGTGCACGGTGATGATGAGCGAGGTTGCTGCGTACAGGGCAGCGAGCGTCGAGTAGCCTAGGGAAGGTGGCGTATCGAGGATGACGAAATCATAACGGTCGTCTACAGTGGCTATCGCAGTATTGATGCGCTCAAAGAAAAGACCGAGTTCGTCACGTGTTTTCGATGTCAGGTAGTTGGGGGTGTCAAACTCAAAGTCCATGAGCTCGAGATTGCCAGGAACGAGATCGACGCCTGGGAAATAGGTGGGCCGGATGACGTCAAGGAAGGACCGCCGCTCGTTGTCGTAGCGAATAGCAGCAAAGGCGGTTTCGTTATCGCCTAGGTCGAATTCGGGTTGGATACCGAAAAGGGCCGTCATCGATGCCTGTGGATCGAGATCAACGCAAAGGACACGATAGCCTTGGAGGCCCAGAAAGTGGGCAAGATGGATGGAGGTGGTTGTTTTGGAGCTTCCGCCTTTGAAATTTGCGGTGGCGAGGATCTGGAGTTTCTCGCC
The DNA here is from genome assembly GCF_014193155.1 of Rhizobium sp. BK098. Lineage (NCBI taxonomy): Bacteria > Pseudomonadati > Pseudomonadota > Alphaproteobacteria > Hyphomicrobiales > Rhizobiaceae > Rhizobium > Rhizobium sp. BK098. The sequence continues at coordinate 134,727 of NZ_JACHYY010000011.1, forward strand.
CTTTCGGCGGTAAGGCAGGAGATGCCCCGCCTCGTCCGGACGTAGAGTTGCCAGGAAGGAGCGGAGTTCTCGGACCTGTTCTACGGTGTAAGTTCGACGGTTGTTCTCAGCCCTGTCAGGGACAGGCCCCTTTCCCTCGATAGTGAGCTGGCGCAAGGTGCTCTCAGGTACGCCGAGGAGACGAACAAGATCGACGGTTGAGAAGGTTTTTGAAAATGTCTTCCGCGCCTCGGGCGGATAGACCGCCTCCCGCATATCTCGGAGCTCCGCAGAAAGTTTCGACGTGTATACGCCGATTTTTGATGCGGTATCTGTGACGCTCTTAGATGCGATTTGATGCATCCGATCCTCTTGACGGTTTAATTCACTTTATGGGGCAATTTCCGTCATGATTGGCAGAGGTCGTCCGATTCCACAAGCCTTTTTTAGTTAATCAAAAGTTAACGGGATAGGTGCGCAATCGAAGGCTCGCGATACTGATGTCATATCGCGGAGAGGACTTTACAGTTGTAAAGTAGCGCCCTCCCCTTTTCGCGGTGCCGAACTTTACAGCTGTAAAGCCTGTCTTCAAACGAGGCTCTTATGCCCTGGACGATGCTTCGCAGAAGGACGCTGTGAAAGCGGCTCGGTGATCGAGAACTCGTCGTGCGAATTTCGGGTGTTTTACCGCTTTGCCGGCTGTCTCTGTCTCACGCAACGTCGGCAAGGAAGCTGTTTAGCAGGGCATTGAACTCCTTGTGCTTTTGCCAGTGGAGACCATGCCCGGCATTTTCCAGGCGGGCAGCGCCGCTGTTCCAGAGGTTCCTGAAGGTCAGGCTGTCGATGTAATCGAGATTGATCACAGGGTCGTCGGCGCCGTTGACGATAGCCAGTGGAACAGGCGAAGTTGCGACAAGGGTGCGTTGATCGGGGTGTTTTCCGGCCAGAGCTGCATCGATCATCATCCGACGCGACCGTCCGTCGGTTCGTCTGACAGCTATTTTCCAGAACGCATCGTGGACAGCGTCAGGTCCGAGAGCGAGGGCGACGACCATGTGGATTTCCTGCTCGGTCAGCGTCTCTTTTCCAGTGTAAGCGAATTCCGGATTGGGAACGAAGCCGAGCGCAGCACCTTCTGAGCCCGGTGGGATTGGTGGTGTACCAAAGATCATCGCCCCGACAATCTTTTCGGGTAGGAGCCTCATGAGTTCCAGGGCGACATGGCCGCCGAGCGAGTGGCCGAGCAGGGCGAAACGGTCGAGGTCGAGTGCGTCAGTGACTTCGCAGATAGCGTCGGCATATCCATTGAAGTTGTAGGTATGCAGTGGATCGGTCGCATCGGAAGATTGACCATGGCCAGGCAGGTCGACGGCGACGATCCGGTGTTTGTTGGCAACGGCCTCGATCTGAAAATGGAATGTTTCCTTACAGAGGGAGTTGGCGTGAATCATGATAACGGGAAGTCGGCGGCCAGGTGAGTCGTAGACAGCGATCTGACCGTGGGACGTTTCAATCTTTTTTTTCGTGTTCCATCATGCACCGTAGATTTCTTATTTGGCCTGTAACCAGATCTCCGCAATAAGGGACGGCGTTGCCATGCCAGTAAATCGGTCACTATGGCTTTAGTTCGCTCAACTTGAGCTATTTCCTTTTCGGTTTAACAAACCTTTTTTCGTATGACCCAATCGGCAGCTGAGCACGGCAAGGACTAACTCCACAGATCTCAGGTTGGACAGGATGGATGCTGCGATTGTCAGGACCACGCTCCAGTTGGTCATCCCCGGCATTCTGTTGATTTTCGGAATCTCTTTTGTCTGTACCTGGCTGATCGATCGTAAGCGTCACTACCTTCTGGTTTTGGCGGGTGCCTGTGTCTTCTTCGCCTTGGCTGCTGGATCCCAGATATTCAGCTTGCCATCCGGCGCGGGGCCGAACGCGGTTGTCTCGGGGGCAATTTATACGGCGGCCGTTATCACCGCCGCTGAGGGCCTTCTGTTGCGGTCGGGTAAGACGTTTGGACTATACGCGGATGTCATGATCGTCTGTGGGTTCACGGCTTTGTTGGCCTATTTCTTCTATGTCGACAGAAACCTGCTTGCGCGGGTTTATATTCAAAGTTTCGGGTACGGCTTTGTCCTTCTGGTCACCGCGTTACGTCTGTCGGGACTAATGCGGGGCCGTGTTGTCGACAGGGTCTTATTCTGGATCTTGCTGGTTTTCTCTATCCAGTTTTTTCCTCGGACCTTGCTTACGATAGGATTGTCAGCTCCGTCAGACAGGGCGGCATTCGCAAACTCGATCTTCTGGCAGGCTCTGCAGCTCTCGCTTGGTGTGTTAGGCGCAAGTCTCGCGATGGCCATTCTCGCCGCTGCGGTCACCGATGTAATCGACGATCTGCGGCATCAGCGCGACGTTGACCACCTGACAGGTGTTTTCAACCGCCGTGGCTTCGAGGAACGGATTGCGGCTCGCCTGCGCAAAGGCGGGCACGCTTTGCTGCTGTGCGATATCGACAAGTTCAAGAGTATCAATGATACGTTCGGTCATGATGTTGGGGACATTGTGCTGAAGGCGGTTGCACGGCAGTTAGAGCTTTCCCTTCGATCAGGCGATATCCTCGGGCGGATGGGAGGCGAAGAGTTTGCGGTGTTCCTGCCAGACACCTCCGCTAGGGAGGCGCAGGAATGCGCTGAGCGATTGAGGTTGGCAATCCAGTCATGCAAGTTCACAGGCCCGGATCTGGGATCCGTGACAGCAAGTTTCGGTGCAGGAGTACTGGCCCCTGGTGAGACCTGGACATCATTTTACAAGAGGATCGATGGGCTGCTCTACGATGCAAAGCGAGGGGGGCGCAACCGCACCGTATCCGACACACGGCTCATCTCGTCGCTCGCGAACGATACGTCAGATCCTGCGTTCGGCCTTCAGGCCCACCGCGCTTGAAATGGAGCTCCGCGCCGACGGTCTACGGCCAATTTGATCAGACGACGAGGCGAGCGGCGCGTCCCATTTTACGCTCGCTGTTATTATAGTACCCCGAAGCCTGGGCGAGTGATTTATGCATCGATTGCAGCATCGCTTCAAGTAATGGAATGCCCCGGATGCGCTTCGGTCAGATAACCGGAGCGAAGTCCATGCGCAGAAAACTGCGCGGGGTCGAGGCCTGCTTGTTTGATGCGGGTTTTGAGGATGAGGTTGACGGATTGGGGCGTCATCGCCCGCCGATCCAGATTGCCCCATTGGTCGATACGACGGAAAACCGGCCCTGCTTCAATTTTCGCTTGTTCAAGCCACTCCTTGAGCGCAGTTACCGGTCGGCCGATCAGCACGACGTGTTCGTCGTCATCAGCCGACGTGGTTTTGGTGCGACCGAGATGGATCGTCAGGCAGGGCAGGAGAGGGGAGTGCTCGTCGGCGGGATTGGCGCGAACCGGTTCCACGTCCACTAGGTCCTCGACGCGTAGTCCCGCCACTTCGGAACGCCGACGGCCGCCGGATGCGAAGGCCATCAGCAGAAGCGTCCGGTCGCGCAGATCGACCAGCCGATCGCCGGCACAAGCGGTCAGCAGCTTGGCAAGGATATCGCCGGTCACCGCCTTCTTGCTTTTCCTTTGCCGCGGCCGATTGCTGGCGCGAACCGCCAGACGCAGGGCGCTCTTCAGCGACGGCGCCGAAAACGATCCGGTCAGGCCACGCCAACGGGTCAGGATCGACCAGCTGGTCAACCGTCGGCGAACGGTGGCCGGCGCATGCGGGCCGATACTTCTAAGCAGCCCCTTGGCGCGAAGTACGATCGCCACATCTTCGGGCATGCCGTGATCGGGATTGTTCTCGCGCTCGGCCGGATTCCACAGATGGTGCGCGACGAATTTCAACAGCAGGCTTTCGGGCGCAGGCCAGGGGAGGGGGGCGCCAGTCGCCACGGAACACCAGGCCTCAAGATAGCCAAGGTCGGACGCCAGCGCCCGCATCGTATTGTCGCCCATGCCCTCGCTGGCGAGATGTTTCAGCGTGGCGACATCGTCGTCGGTCAGAAGCTCAGCGAGCTGATCGCGCCGGTCGAATGGCAGGATCGCATCGAGCGCGTCGAGTTCCTCGGCACGCTTTAGAATTTTATGGCCTGAAAGCCGCAGTTCAGTGCTCATGTTCGAGTGGCCCCACAACGGGGATCCCCTCACCGCGGGCGGCGGCGGCCATCTTTCGGTCGCCGGTGGCCAGAGGTAATCCGTGCGTTCTGGCAAGCGCGACATAACTCGCGTCGTATGCGGTCAGCGTGTAACGGGCCGCCAGGTCCAGCACCAGCCCATCTCCGCCCGATCCGGCGTCCTCGAGCGGCAATCCGCGCAGCTGGGTCATCAGCAGAAGTGGTTCGCCCGGGCGAAGCCGGCCACGCCGTTCGGCCATCAGGAATAGATTGCGCGTCTCGAACCAGAACAGCGCCGGCACGAGACCGATCGTCGACCGCATCTCCGACATCAGCCGGTCGGCGGCATCGTGCTGCTCGTCGGGCAGAAACCAGGCGGCGGCGATGGAGGCATCGAGAACGAAGGACATCAGTACCGTCGGCCTTCATCGCGCCATTCGCGAATTTCGTCCTGCGTGGTGACGGGACGGCCGGCGCGCTGGGCCTTGATTTCGGCGATCAACGCATCGACGTCGTTGTCGCGGCGGATGCGAGAGAGACGGGCGACGGGCGTGTTGCCTCGCGCGATAATCACCTCTTCGCCGGATTCGACTTTCGCCAGCAGCTCGGACAGATGGGTTTTGGCCTCGGCGACCTTGACGGTAACGGTCATGATGGATGCTCCAGGGTGCGTCTCTCTCGTCGAGCAGATGGCGATTTGCACCGTTTTTCGACATTCTGCGCGATCATATGGCCGTTTCCGTAAGTTGGTCAAGGCCTAACCACATCACTATCGATACTTGATACCTATCGCTAGTGATCACCGCAGAACAGCACCATCTGAGCAACGGAAACAAACACCGATTTCGATTCACTATTGCGAAACAACAGCGTTAATTCATATGGTTAACAAAGCAAGAAGCTGCCATGGCCGTGGGGTAAAAGGGGCTGATTTTCTGGCACTGCCGGTTTGGCGGGCAATTGTGCCGTTGTTGCTCTTCTACCATAATTGGCTGTGGAGCATAAGACGCGATCAGCGACGGGAGGGGCACAGTGGAAGTGGATGAGATCGATATCGACAGCTTAGATGAAGCGGCGCTGATCTCGCTGGACGACCGCATCGTCGGGCGGCTGCAGGTGTTGGATCTGGAGAAGACGGCGCGAGCGCTGCGGCAAATCAAGATCGGCGGTCGCGTGATGTTCGAAGGGCCGGACAATACGCTGGTCAGCGGCATTGTCGTCCGTCGCAATCGCAAGACGTTGAGCATTCAAGTCGACGACCACACGCAGTGGAATATTTCGCCGCATCTGATCCGGATCACGCAGGACGACATACGAGCGCAGGTCGAGCGGGAGATGCCGTTCCTGACTTTGAACGAGGACGATTATGCTGCATGGATCCGGGCCAATGTGCCGGGCGCCGGCAAGCTGACCTCATCGGGCTGATCCGGGTTCAGCCACGCGCGAGGATGGCGCCGGGCAGGGGCGGGATAGACTGATTGCCATCGCCAACTCCCAGCCGATCGCCGAGGTAGTGCCAGAAGTAGAGCCCGAGTTTCTTGCAGGTCTTCATCAGCCCGAGCATGGTGTCGCGGGCAGTCCGGCCGTCTCTGCTCATAGTGCCGCCGGAGATTTTGCGCTTGGTGACGAAGGTTCGCAGATTATTCTCCGACGCATTGGTATGAAGCGGGATTTCCGGCCGCTCGAGCACCTTCAGCAATTCGTCTTTGCGCCGGTGAAGACGCACCAGTAATGTGTCGAGCGCGTTATAGCCGGTGCGCATGGTAAAGATCCGGTCAAACCGTCGTCGGAAAGCCGGGATGGCCTGCGGTGACGGCTTTTGTTTCCAGGCCTTCAGCGCCTTATAAAATCGCCAGACGAGATCGCGAACCAGCGCGACCGATCGAACCTCTTTCGCCTTTGCCGGCATCAGCTTCTGTAACAACCGTTCCGCATGGATCCAGCACAGAGCATGATTGCCGACGCGGAACTGACCGGCATCGTCGGAGACGATGACCACGTCGCCCACCAGCCCATGATGGCGAATACACCCCCAGAGGCCTGCTTCGGCCAGGACACCAATCCCCTGGCGGTCAAAAATGTCGACACCCCTGCGCGCCAGATATTCCATATACGGCACCTGGTTACTAAAGAGCCGGGGCTCGACACCGCGCAGTTCGGAGCCAAGTGCCGGATCGGCACGACGGTCTTCCAGATAGCCGAACGCCGCGTCGTTGAGGACATAGTCCTGGTAGTTGCCGCGCAACAGCAACAGGAAGTTCAGCCGCGATTTCGATTTCGTGGTGCGGAAGACGGTAAAATGCTCGCCGCCGATCTGGGTCGTATAAAAGTTGGCATGCGCATGGCGGGCGCCGGTGTCGTCGACCGTGACATAGAGGACGACACCAGGCCGGCATGCAACACCGCCGCATCCTCGGCAACAAACCCATCCAGCTCCCTCGTCAGAAGGCGCACGACCTGACGCTTGGAGATCTCGACGCCGATATCATTCAGCAACGTCATCAGTCGCCCAGTCGTCACTTGCCCTTGCGCGTGCAGCATCAGGCAAAACCGCCTGAGGTTCGGCCCATAGCCACCCGTGATCCCCGCGGGCAGCGGTGCCAGCACCGTCTTGCCGCCCGGGGTCAGTCAGCATTCGCGTCGGTAATGAACAAGCTCGGCCGACAGCATCAGTTCCCGCACGAAGCAACTCTTATAGCCTTTGAACCGCGAGCCGACTGGAACACTGGCACGCAAGAACTCTTCCCAGCTGACCCGTTTCACATCCAGCTTTGGGCCGCGCGGCTTCTTCTTGGCCGCCTGTTTGTCGCCAGATTTGATATCGGTCGCCTTATCCATGCCGGACGGCCGAAACGGCGGCCGCGGCGGCAGGTTCTTCAGCCGCGCGATCTCATCACGCAATTGCTGGTTCTCCACCTTCAGCTGGGAATTTTCCAGCCACAGCCCCGCGTTTTCGGCCTCAAGCTTTTCGAGACGAGCCTCGGCCTGTTCAGCCCGCTCCAAAAGGCCAGTCACCAGACTGCGTAGTGCCTTCAGCGATAGGGTGTCGGCATGTTCAGGTGCGGGGAGCCGTCTCTTTGCCATCCCCGGACTGAATCATGATTTGCCCTTGTGGCGGAATCCCCAGAACGAGAATTCGCCCCTGGAGAATACCGTTGTGCACGCTTCTCTGGAGTTGCTCGGCGGGAATATTTCCACAAAGACAGACCGGACCTATTGCAAGCGGGCCGCATCTGCCGTCGGGGGCAAACCGGATTCGCCGGCGCTCACCCAGTTTATATGCTGCCGGATCGCTATTGCACTAGCTTCCACGCTTTTGGACGTGATGTCCAAATCCAGGATAAACGGATGCGAAGGCTTCAGGACACGAGCTTTGCTGCTTCTCTCTCTGGATGCTCGTGTATCAATCGTCTTCAGCCGATCCCGACGAGCAGGCGTGGAGACACGGCGAACAAGTTCTTCCTCATCGCAAAGCAGTCTGACAGGCACCATCAGAGCCTCGCATTGTTGCGAGGCATTGGCGATCTGTTGAAACGTGCGAACGCTACGTTCGTCATCTTCGGTGAGAGCCTGCGTGAAGATGAAATTCGCTGAAGGAGGGCTGTAGGCAACAATTGCGTCTAGGACGGCTTGTCGGATTCTCCCGGTGTATTCCGATATCCCTTTTGGAAGGGGCGTAGTCCCGTCGTCATCTAGCAGGCGGAATATGGGATTATTGAACCAATGGTTATCAATGACTTTTGCGGAAATGAGGGTGCTCAACTCATTTGCAATTGTCAGCTTTCCGACGCCAGGAAAACCCATCAGTAAAACGAAAACACGCATAACGGGGCTAGCTTCTCCATGGTCGGCAAACAGACAATAGGGGATTTCTCCCATGCGGCAATGGCCTCGGCATTTCTTGGGACGGAGCTACCCCCCCCGCATCCACGGGGCTTTTCGCGCTTAGCAAACCTGCTGATTAGGCAAAGCGAACTATCCATACGATGAGGAGCATGTCGATTAGCAATGCGATCACCAGAAGTAGGCTTATGAGCTTTCGTCGCTCTGCCGTCTCCTTGGATTCAACTTTGAAAGCCGCGTTGTAGGCGTTTTCAGTGTCTCGTTCACTTGCTGGTCGAATGGAGTTTCGAGGGCGTGTCATATTGACGAGGCCGCATGTGACGAAGATGAAAAATAATAGCAGATAGGGGGCCATCTCAAATGCAGCCTTTTGCTGTCCAGCCACTTGCAATTCCTCATCTTAGATAAACAGCTTGCACCGTCCATCGCAATTAGAACCCGCTTCTGCATGGCGGGCGGTTCTGCATCGCCAGAAAATCTGCTCCCCTTACATGATCGAGGGATCGGGGTACGCGGAGCAAAAGGGGTGGCGCCGATGGAGTTTCCGCGCTGGCAACGACGGGCGCGCAGTTATCTGTGCATAACCATCGGCCTTGAATCCGACGACTATCGTGGCCGATTCCGCCTGCGAGCAAATCATGATTCCTTCTCGCTATGGGCAAGAAGTCGCTGCCGCCCGATGAGCATGTTGAGACGCTGTCGCTGGTGGCGACGCGCCGGCTCGTCGGCGGCCTTGTCGAAGAGCTCCACACGTTGAAGGCCGATGTCGCAGCGCTGCGATCCGAGAACGAAGCCTTGCGGCAAGACAATGCCGAACTCCGGCTGGAGAATGTCCGCTTGAAGGTCGAGAACCAGCAACTGCGTGACGAGATCGCACGGCTGAAGAAACTGCCGCAGCGTCCGCCGTTTCGACCATCGGGTATGGACAAGGCAACAGATCCGGGCAAGGTTAATCCCGAGGATGATCGAACAGCCGGCAAGCCGCCCGCGGCCCTAAGCGGGACAAGAACCGGATCACCCGCACCGTGACGCTGAAGGCCGACATACCCGAAGGCTCGCGCTTCAAAGGGTACAAAAGCTTCTTCGTACGTGATCTGATACTTGCCGCGGAACTTGTCCATTATAGGCGCGAACGCTGGCGGACGCCTCAGGGCAAACTGATAACGGCTCCCTTGCCAGACGGAGTCGCCTGCGGCTTTGGTCGCAATTTGCGTCGGATCTGTCTGGCGCTCCATGCACAAGGACAGGTCACGACGCCCAGGCTGAGCGAGATGCTCAACAGCATCGGCATTGAGATCTCTAAGCGGCAGGTCTTGCGGCTGCCGACCACGCGTCTCGATCCGTTTATAACCGAAGACAGCGCCGTTCTGCATGCCGGGCTGGTTTCGGCACCCTTCATCACCGTCGACGACACCGGCGCTCGCCATATCCGGCGCAACGCCTACACCACCCAGATCGGCGGTGAGCGGTTCTCCATCTTCCGCACCGGTTTTTCCAAATCGCGGCTCAACTTCCTGTCGATCCTGGAGGCAGGTCATCAGGACTATATCCTGAATGAGGAGGCGATGAACTGGCTGCGAACACAGGGTGCTGTCGAGCAGGCTATCGTCGAGAAGCTCGTCACCCGGTCCACCACCATCTTTGCCGATCAGGTTGCCTTCCTGGAGTACTTGACTGGCTGAGGTATTGATATCTTTGACCGGCAACTGATACGCCCGCTTGTCGAAGCCGGCAGTTGGGGCACGATCCGCCATCACGGCCTACTCGGCAACACGGTCATTGTCTCTGACGACGCTGGCCAGTTCCGCGTCGGCAATCACGCTTTGTGCTGGATTCATTGCGAGCGCCTGTTGCAAAAGCTGATGCCGGCAAAGCGACGAGAGGTGCGATGTGTCGAGTTGATCCGCTACCTCGTCTGGCGATTTTACAAGGCGCTGAAGATCTGGAAGCAGCAACCGTCACCGCAGGCAGTCCACGCATTCCGGCGCAGGTTCGATCGCATCTTCACCCTGCGCACCGGATATGACGCACTCGACAGGCTACTGGTGCGCTTGTATCGGCGCCGCCGGGAGCTTCTCAAGGTCCTCGAACATCCCGCTATTCCGCTGCATACCAATGCCTCGGAGAACGATCTGAGGACCTTCGTGACCAAGCGAAAGATCTCCGGCGGCACCATGAGCCTTGACGGTCGTATCGCTCGCGACGTCATACTCGGCCTACTGAAGACCTGCCAGAAGCTTGGTATCTCATTCTATATTTATCTTGGCGATCGCCTCGGGCTGGACGCGGGCGGATCAAAGATCCCGCCGCTGGCCGATCTCGTCAACTCAGCAACCTGCTAATCTCCATTCGCCGCAAACAATGAGAAACGGTTCCCGCAAATCGGAATCATCGTAACAAATATGATGCTAGAAACGCGACCGTTTTCCGATGAGCAGCGCCAGCGTTGGGGGTTCCGGATCTTAAGAAAAAATCGTGCGTGCCGTCTTCAAAAACGTCGAGGCCGACAGGCTTCCCGAGCCTTTGCGCCGTCTGTTGCAAATCCCGGCCGATTGCCAGCGGGAAAGTCCGATCGGCGCTGCCCCAAATCAATAACAACGGCGGCAATGAACGAACAGGCTTCGAATAGCCATTTGGGAAACCGCCGTCGACAAGCACCAGCCCGTCAATATCGGATCGCCCTGCCGACGCAGCCGCGGCGATCTGCGCACCAAGCGAAATTCCGAGAATACCAACCTTGACCTGACCAGGTGACTGAGCGCGAATATACGCAGCTACGCTTTGAACGGCCGATGTCCATTGTGACCATCGACGCGCATAATAGGCTATCCGCGCGGATGCACCGTCCATCTTGACGATGGCGTTTAGGTCAGCCGCCGAAACGACATGAACGAGATATGCGTTCAAACCAGCTGCCTCGAAGGCCTGCCCAAGCTCGCCATACGCCGAAGCGCCAAAACCCTTGCTACCGCTTAAGATCAGAACTGCCGGACATTTTTTGCTCGCGCAGTTTCCGAAACTTTCCACCAAAACTCCACCGCTCGGTGTGGGAACTGTGAACTCCTGCCGGGACGATTGGGCATTTGCCGCTGCTGCGAAAAGCAACATGCCAAAGACAATAATGGTGATCCGCATGCATACTCCGTCTTGTCTGCTCTCGAATGCGAATGTCCCGCCAGAGACGAGAGTTTCGCACCTGACTTGCGACATGGCAAAGATACAACCTTTCGGAGCCGGCTCAATGGCCCCCAGCGCTTTGCCACCCTTTTTGCCCCCGGTACCGTTTTCGAAAGACTGATTAAAAGGCAAGGCGACATCGATTTGCAGTTCCGCCTTTGTCAGCTTTCTGCAACGGCCGGGAAGGAGGACGCGAAGCGTCAGTTGGATCGGTTATTCTGTTGAGACAGCTGCGGTCGACGTTGGAGAGAAGCGGACCTTAAGCTTTGGCGGTCACAAGACCTAACGGCCCCGGGGGTGACATGGCCGCTGACATCAAAGAAGAGGCGAGTCCTTTGTAGGTCTTCACCATCTCCGGCAACGGACGGGCGTCGACATAACGCTTGCGTTCCTCGGGGCTGGCACCTTCGCTTTGGGGGCAACACGAGGGCGTCGTCCTGTCCGAGCTTCGTGCTGGCCGCACCGAGGGTTACGAGAACCTTGCGGTAGGCGGTGATCGTCTGCGCGGACGGCGCTCCGGGGCCTGATCTTGCCAATAGCGTGAGCCAGGTCGGGCGCGATCCGCTTTGGCAGAGTGGCACGACACAACGTTGGCTTCGCGGCGACCAGCTTTCTTCAGGGACAGCCGACGGGGTGACGGTCGTGCCGCCCGGTGTGTCGGGTCCGGTGATCGCCGTTCCGCACCAGGTCTCGTACGACGCAGTGCGCGGATGCTGGTATTCGGATATTGCCATCGCGCAATTGGCAGCCCTCTCTTACGCTCCTCTCGTACAATTGTGCGTTGCCCGATACCAGCCAGAGAGCTTGGAGGGGCGCGCGATTTCAAAAATCGTGCAGACAAGCTTCGTGCCATTGATGCCAAGCCGAACGCTAAGCTGGACACAGGTCGATGCGCAGAACATTTCCGTAACGCTCGAAGGCATAAGTCAGGCCGGCCCATCGCGCAATGTCGTTGAAATCGCTTTAGAACAAAGGCCCAAGGGGACAGGCGACTGGAGCGGGCCGACGGTAATGCAAGCGGATTCTGCGATTCCAGGCTGGCGGGCGGTTCCACAAGCCACGAGCGGGACTTTGGGCGCGCAGCTCATACTCCCGCTGCCGCAAGGCGAGTTCGATCGACGCATTCGGGTGACGGAATATGAATACCCATCCCCAGCCAATCAACCCGGTGCGTTGGCGGAATTGCAAAGGCGGGCGGTTTTCACTGATTTGATAGAGCTGAAGTGAAGGGACTGCAGGCTTCGCAAAAGCTGGGCAACTATCCCATCAATTCTCGGGCACAGTTTCACTGAGTTCGAACAATTCGATAATGTTGGGCTTTGAAGGTCTGGGCTATATGAAAGCGGATTGATTTCGCCGTTTGCGGCGGCCGTCAATCGTAGCCAATGACCAGCTTGATTTTAGCCACGAAATTATATAGTCGCCGTTGCCCCCTTCACGCAAAATCAACGAGTTAGGTTCCGAATGGTGCGGGTCGTGGGTTCGGACCCCATCAAAAGCGCCGAATATAGCGATTGTTGAAGAGTTCTACAACGCTACGCCTGAGCTCGGCTCGTTTAGAAGGACGTGTTTTCGGGCTATGTGCCGGCATAGCGCGCGCCAATAAAGGTCATCAGACTGGCCACTGCAAAGACATTGATGTTCATCAGCATTGCGATCTGGCCACCGGTCCATGGAAAGACGGGGTCCTTGAGCCTCCACCAGCATATCGCAAAGCAGACAAAGATGCAGCAAACAAGGCCCCGCTGCCACCATTTCTCATCGGGTTGGAACGAGACTAGTGTCAGCGCCATGTAGGGTGCAAGGAATAGAAGTGTGGCGGACGCTCTTCCGAAAACGATGGATTCGAATACGGTATCGATCGTGCCGATCAGCGGCAGCGCCAGCCGGGCACTAAACGGCGATTTTCTAGCGATCAAAGGTACCGCCAGAAAAAAGGGAATGGCGACGAGCGTTATGGCTGATGTTTCAACGCCATCGCCAACCAGCCACCAAACATACATTGGGTAGAACGGCTTGTTGGCTAAGATGACCCAGGCAATGGTAATCGTTGCTCCGGTCCTTGCATCGAGCGCCGGCCGCCTCATCCCGCTGGCCTCAGCAAATAGTGACCTACGCCCCAGACATGACCGTTGTCGTGGCCGAAGAGGCCAGCGGTGGCGAGGAAAAAGAGCCGCCAACGGCGCTGCCAGAGTGTGCTGTCCCTCCCATAGACCTTGGCGAAGATCGGCTGGATGCGGTCGATCTCACGGTCGAAATTGGCGAGCCAGTCGAGTGCCGTCCGGCGGTAATGCATGCCCGACCAGCGCCATTCCTTTTCGACTGAAAGCAGATCGGCAAAGCGATACGGCAGATCATGTGCCGGCATAATGCCGCCGGTAAAGAAATGACGGGCAATCCAGTCGGCCGGATCCTGGTGGTTGAAGCGATAGGAGCGGTCCTTGTGGGTGAAGACATGGAGGAAAAGCTTGCCGTGCGGATTGAGCCATTCGCGGACACGCTCTAGCAAGGTGCGCCAGTTGGACATATGCTCGAACATCTCGACCGAGATCACGCGATCAAAGCGTCCATCGGTCGCAAAGTCGTTCATGTCTGCCGTGATGACGGTAAGATTGCCGAGATCGTGCTTCTGCGCCATGGCGAGAATGTATTCGCGCTGTGAGGTGGAGTTCGAAACCGACGTAATCCGCGAATTGGGAAATTGCTTTGCAAGATAAAGGGACAGCGAACCCCAGCCGCAACCAAGTTCCAGGATACTGTTTCCATCCTCGATTTCGGCATGCTCCACAGTTTCGGCAAGTGCATAAGTCTCGGCTTCCGCCAGCGTCGTATGGGGGGCCGGATAAAGGCAGCAAGAGTATTTTCGTTGAGGTCCCAGGGTTAAGCTGAAGAATTCCGCCGGGACTTCATAATGCTGTCGGTTGGCCTCATCGGTGTGCATCGCTACCGGAAAGCCGCCCATTGCCTCGACGAACGTATTTTCCGCATCTTGCGAGATCAGCGACAGACGGTGTTTGGTGCGTGCACAGAGAAAATCTATCCCAGCCAGCGTCATGCTGTCCGTAAGCGGTGCGCGCTCTGCGGCGTTGATCGCAAATGCCAGCATATTCATCGACTATTCTCCTTTGGAAACGAATTCGGTTTTGCGAGGGCCTGGAAAGAAGGCGTTCACACGCTTCCGCAGTGCGCGAAATTTATCGCCGCGCGAGCGCAGCATATGCTCTTCCAACGGGGGAATTCCGGATACATGCACCAGCAGCCAATACATCAACGCCGGTGCGAGCAGCGATAACAAGCTCGTTGGCGAGCTTGTGACGGCGAATAGCGGCAGGCAGCACCAGAACAGCCATTCGAAAAAATAGTTCGGATGGCGGGAATAACGCCACAACCCCGTCTCGCAGACCTCAGTCTTGGCTTCTGGCCTTCTGCGAAATCGGGAAAGCTGCGCATCTGAAAGCGCCTCTCCAGCGAGGGCTGTGGCGGAAAGCAACACGGCAACGAAATCCGTTACCGCCGGATAGGCCTTGTCATTGATCGCCGCGAGATAGATCGCGAATACAAGGATGAAAGCCGCAAGAGCCTGAACCTGCAGAAAGATAAAGAGCCGCGAGCTGGCACTGGCGCCCCAGTCCTTCGTCATTTCGGCATAGCGTGGATCTTCTCCGCCGCCTTTGGTGCGAACTCCAATATGCCAGGCGAGCCGCAGCGCCCAGGCTGCCACGATCATTATCAGCGTCATCCGGCGCGAGAATGAGCCTTCTGCACAGCCGGCGGTGAGGATGCCGCCCAAGCCCACAGCCGCGGACCAAATGGTGTCGATCCACCCGCTCATACCGGTTTTGCGCTGCACGATCCAGGCGGCGGCCATCGCCAGAGATATGCCGACAGCCACGATAGCTAGAAGAAACCAATCCATCCGTTCGCTCGCATTGATGCGCTCTTGTGTCGCTGTGAACTATTTACGGACGGTCGGTTGAACCGGTTTCGTGCTACTCGAAAAAATTCTCTCTTTGTGCGAAACCAGCCGCCGCCGCCCTCCGTATCTGTCTTGAAAGCCAAAAGCTTATTGCGGGAGCCGAGGGGTTTTATGGGTAACTACGATCGAAACGGCGGCCGCCGTCTGAACATTGCGATAATAGGAAGTGGCATTTCGGGACTGTCGGCAGCTTGGCTTCTCTCAAATCGCCATGACGTGACTGTCTTCGAAGCAAGCGATCGGCTCGGCGGCCATAGTAATACGGTGACATTCGAAAGCGCCGCAGGCGCTGTTTCCGTTGATACAGGCTTCATTGTCTACAACGAGCTCACATATCCTAATTTGACGGCGTTGTTCCGCACGCTCGACGTGCCCACGGCTGCCTCCAATATGTCCTTTGCCGTTTCGATCAACGACGGCGCCTATGAATATTCCGGCGGTACGGGTCTCGGTCTTTTCGCACAGAAATCAAACATTGTCCGCCCGCGTTTCTGGTCAATGATGCGCGATCTGGTGCGCTTCTATCGCGATGCCCCGCGGGACTTGCCCGACATGGACGGCATCTCCCTCGATGATTATCTCTCATGCAACGGCTATGGTCGCGCCTTTCGCGACGACCATCTCTACCCGATGGCCGCGGCGATCTGGTCTACCCCTGCGATGGAGATCGGCGCTTATCCAGCGGCAAGTTTTGTCCGCTTCTGTAACAATCACGGCTTGCTCAATCTATGGGGTCGGCCGATTTGGCGCACTGTAAGGGGCGGCAGCCGCGAATATGTTGCCCGCATGACCAACAGCTTTTTCGACCGTATCCGGTTGTCGACGCCAGTAAAGTCGATAAGACGCGGATCACAAGGCGTAGAGCTTGAGGCGGCTACTGGCGGCCATCACCTCTTCGACGATGTGGTGATCGCCACCCATGCTGATCAGGCGCTTCGAATGCTTGTGGATGCAAGCACCGAGGAAAGACGTATTCTGGGTGCTTTCCGCTATTCGCGTAACGAAGCTGTCCTGCATAGCGATGTCTCGCTCATGCCGAAACGGCGCGCTGCCTGGTCGAGCTGGAACTATACAGCGGATACGCGCGACGGACCGAGCCAACCCTCCATCACCTATTGGATGAATAAGCTGCAGCCGCTGGGTTCAGCGCCGCCGACCTTTGTCACCCTCAATCCGCGCAGAGCGCCAAAGGAGGAAACCATCATCTGCCGTGAGATATACGAACATCCGGTTTTCGACCTATTGACCGATCGTGCACAGAAGGAAATCTGGTCGCATCAAGGCATACGCAATACCTGGTTTTGTGGCGCGCATTTCGGTTCTGGCTTCCACGAGGATGGCATCCAGGCGGGCCTTGCGGTCGCCGAGGATCTCGGTGGCTTGCGGCGGCCTTGGCAGGTCTCGCAGGAAAGTGGTCGTATCGTCCGTCAGCCGATTAGCCAGCCTGTCAAGCCGCTGCCGGGCGTGGAGGTTACCGCATGAGTGCGGAACTTCAATCTGCGCTTTTTTCCGGCCTGGTCACACATGCTCGTGTAAGGCCTAAGCAGCACAAGCTTAGCTATCGGATCTATTCTCTGCTGCTCGATCTCGATGAGCTTGACCAGATCGATCGGCGGTTCCGCCTTCTCTCCATCGATCGTTTCAACCTTTTCTCCTTCTATCGCAAGGATCGAGGCGACCGGTCAGGATCCGATCTGAGGAAACAGGTCGAGAGGAACATGCGAAGCGCCGGTATCGACCCGGATGGCGGTCCAATACGGCTGCTGACAATGCCGCGACTGTTCGGTTGGGCTTTCAATCCGCTGAGCGTGTTCTTCTGTTATTCGAAGGATGTGTCGCTCAAAGCCATCCTCTGGGAAGTGGACAACACGTTCGGTGAGCGTCACGGCTATATGATCCCGGTCGAGGCGAACGATGCGCCGGAAATTATCCAGCAGTGCGACAAGGCTTTCTATGTCTCGCCTTTTATGGACATGGATCTGCGGTATCAGTTTCGCGTGTCGCCGCCCGCCGACGTTCTTTCGATCCGAATCGAGACTTTCGATCGCGATGGGCCGGTATTGACCGCGAGGCATGTGGCGCGTCGTAGCGAGCTTACGGATCGCGCATTGCTTAAGGCGTTTTTCGCGATCCCTTTTCTGACGCTTCGTGTCGTCGGAGGCATTCATTGGGAAGCGATGAAGATCTGGCTGAAAGGTATTGGATTGCGGGTACGTCCCCATCCTCCGGAAAGCTCTGTTTCATTCGGTTGCTCATCTCCCACTGAAGTGAAAATACCCAATTCCAAGGTTGAAATTCATGAGCCATTTTGACGATTTCTCCAGCGCGTCGATGCGTGCGTCCGATAGCATAGGGGGACTCGGCCTCGTCGGGCACCTCCTCATGAGGCTATTGCGCAACGTGCGCTATGGCCATCTGAGGATCACGCTGCCTTCAGGACTGGTGGTCGAAAAATCCGGTGCCGAACCGGGTCCCGAGGCGATCGTCAACATGCGGCGTTGGCGTATGTTACCTCGCCTGATCGTTGCGGGAGATATCGGCTTTGCGGAGAGTTACCTCGATGAGGACTGGACGACTCCCGATCTAACGGCGGTCATCCGCTTCGCGGCAAGAAATACGCAAGCGTTAGCACCCGCTATCCAAGGCAGCGCGATAATGCGGCTGTTCAATCGTGCAAAGCATCTCTTCAATGCCAATACGAAGCATGGCAGCCGTCGCAACATCGAGGCACATTACGATCTCGGCAACGAATTCTACAGACAGTGGCTCGACCCGACGATGCTATATTCCTCGGGAATTTATGATGATTGTACGCACACCCTCGAAGCCGCCCAGCAAAAGAAGCTAGAGCAAGTTCTGAAAAAGCTTGCGCTCGATCACAACCAGAGTGTTTTGGAAATCGGCTGTGGCTGGGGTGCTCTTTCCGTATTCTTGGCAGCGCGTGCCAACGCCAAGGTGACGGGTATCACCTTGTCACCTTCACAGCTCGCCTGGGCAAGACAGGCAGCCGCCAGTGCTGACGTGATAGAGCAGGTGGACCTGCGCCTGCAGGACTACCGTGATCTCGATGGCCAGTTCGATCGCATCGTTTCTATAGAGATGTTCGAAGCAGTAGGCGAGGCCTATTGGCCGGAATATTTCTCGACGTTGAAACGTTGTTTGCGACCAGGTGGAAAGGCTGTGCTGCAGGTGATCTCGATTGAAGAAAAGCGCTTTGATGCCTATCGGCGCGGCTCCGATTTTATCCAGAAGCATGTCTTTCCCGGCGGCTTTCTGCCCTCTGGTTCCGCTTTGGAGACGGCAGTTGCAAAAGCGGGCTTCCGGCTGGCAGCAAGAGAACATTTCGGCAAATCCTACGCACGAACACTTCTCGAGTGGCGCACCCGTTTTCATGCGCGCTGGCCGACCATTGCGGCCCTAGGCTTTGACGAGCGATTCCGTTGCCTTTGGCACTACTACCTGTGTTATTGCGAAGCCGGCTTTGAGGAGGGGAGCATCGACGTCGGACTTTATACACTTGAGCACGCATGAAGGTCGGCGGTTAAAAGGAGATCCAGGCATGAGAGCGATGATTGGAGCGATTGTTTATCTGGCCGCAGCATCTGCAACTAATGCGCAAGCGGCCGAAATCGAGGGCCTATGGGCTCGGGCAGATGGCAATGCCAAAGTGAGAGTTGCACCCTGCGGATCGGACGTCTGCGCAACCAATACGTGGATCAAGCCGGGAACGCCAAGCGAAAAGGCTGGCGACAAGCTGGTGATGACGATCAAACCCAGTGACGATGGCGTCTATTCCGGTGAGGCTTTCGATCCTCAACGTGATTTGAGCTACCGGATCACAGTGAAAGTGGATGGTGATCGGATGTCCACGAGGGGCTGTGTTATCGCCGGCCTGATTTGCCGGGGTGTCGATTGGACACGCATCCGCTGATCGACCGAAGGAAGGCCGCTATGGAGAATGTGGTGAAAACCTACGTCGTTGCCTATATCGTCACACTGGTTGTGTTCATCGCCATCGATTTTATCTGGCTGAGCAGCATGACCGACCGTCTTTACCGACCTGTAATGGCAGAGATACTGACAGCTGACTTCCGGCTCGCGCCTGCCATCGCCTTCTACCTGATTTATGCGTTTGGACTTACGGTTCTCGCTGTTCGCCCCGGTCTGATCGGGGAGTCGATCCAGACTGCGATAGTGTGCGGGGCGATGCTCGGCTTTACGGCTTATGCCACCTATGATCTGACCAATCAGGCGACACTCAAGAACTGGTCGACTGTTCTGACCTTAGCCGATCTTTTTTGGGGTACGGTCCTCTCAGGCTTTGCCGCCGGTTGCGGGCAATGGATAACGGCGCGTCTCCTCGGAACTGTTACACATGGCTGAGGATCAGGGGTGAGTGCTATTCGCGATAGCCTGCACATTCAAAGATTTAACCGCCAAATTTCGAAATTGAGCGCTATCGCGAAAGCAACCCAAACAGCGAGAGGTACAAGACTGTAACTAGCGGTCCGGTCGAGAAGGCGAAACTTGAAGATTGTGAGCAGGATTAAAATCCATTGCGGAACGATGTTGATAACGCCAAGCAGCGGGCTATGGAGCGCAAAGAAGGCCCACGACCATGCGGCATTGAACGCCAGTTGCAGATAAAAGCAAATGAGCGCCGCCGACTTTTGCGGTTGGTCTCCTGGAAGTATCCATATGCGCCAGACCGCAAACGACATAGATGCATAAAGGAAGGTCCAGACCGGCCCAAAGATCCAATTCGGTGGATTGAATGCGGGCTTGGCAAGGCCTGCGTACCAGCCCTCAATGTTCGGCAGGGTCGCCCACTGTCCGAGAAGAAGGGTTAAGATAACCGGGATCGCCGCGAGGCCGGCCTTCACCAAAGGCTTTTGTTGGTCCACTGTTTTTCGCGGCATCATAATCTCTCTTCTGGCCCGCTTCCTGCACGGCGTTTGCCAAACCGAAGCCTTTGTTCCTGCTCTTCAAATCTGATACGTGGATTTTTCTGGATCGGATCATGGGATCCAAGCGGCATTGCCCATCGTAGAAAGCGCATGAATGTTTCAGCACCGCCTATCGATAGCCGTGGCAAACAGAACAGCATCATCTCCTTCGAAAGGAGACGAGCGGTGACGACTTTGCACGAGCACGATCCATTGTCGCGCGAAGCGGTCAATCAACTTGTTCTTACGATAGCAACCCGTCAGGATCGTCAGGCCTTTGCCGAGCTCTTCAATTTTGCAGCGCCCAGGATCAAGGCGTTCATGATGCGCTCGGGCTCGACGGCTGAAATTGCCGAAGAAATCGCCCAGGAGGCGATGCTTGTGGTCTGGCGCAAGGCAACTTATTTCGATCCGGCGCGCGCCAGTGCGATGACATGGATTTTCACGATAGCCCGCAACTTGCGGATTGATTTTCAGCGGAAATCAAGGTCGTCAAATCAGCCGTGTGGTGACGAAACTGAGGTAATGCAGGCTGCTGAACCGACGCCTGAAGAGATTTTGTTTATCAGAGCGGATGAAGAAAAGGTTCGCGCTGCGCTTCAGGCGCTGAGTTCCGAACAGGAAGAGATCATCAGATTGTCCTTTTTCCGTGATCGTCCTCACTCTGAAATTGCCAGGGAATTGGATTTGCCGCTCGGCACTGTGAAGTCTCGTATCAGGCGTGCGCTTGGAAAACTTAGGGATATGCTGGAAGAAACATTATGACGAACAAGCATCATCCCAGCGATCAGACACTCCTGCGTTTTGCTGCAGGCACGTTGCCGGCCGGTCCTGCGCTCGTCGTTGCCGCCCATTTGAGTGGTTGCCCTTTCTGTCAAAGGCGCGTGGCGATCTTCGAGGCCATTGGGGGTGAGATGCTGGTCCGGACGGACCCCCAGGCGCTTTCTCCCGAGGCTCTTGAACAAACGCTTGCGCGTTTGGACTTGGATCACAGGGCGGGTCGCACCGCGCCGCAGCACTCACCGGTTTCCATTGATGGCATTATTCTCCCAGGCCCGCTAGCTGGCTGCAAAGTAGGACCTTGGCGTGCCGTGGGTCCAGGCGTTCGGCTTAGCCGCGTCGGCGTGCCCCATGCGCCAGAAGCAAACGTCATTTTGCTGAAGGTTAAAGCGAACAAGCGCATGCCGGCGCATGGGCATACGGACCTGGAGGTGACGCAGGTCCTAAAAGGATCGTTCTCGGATGGCGAGAGTCGTTACGAGGCAGGTGACTTCGTAGAGGGTGACGATGAGACGGATCATAGTCCTGTGATCGGTAGCGACGGCGAGTGCATATCCCTGGCGGCTATCGAAGGACATGTGCGCTTCAAGGGATTTCTTGGCAGATTGCTCGCGCCTATCGTAGGCATCTGATTGCGTTTGAGCGCCAGTGCTGGTGGAGACAAATAGCCCCGGGAACAATACTTCTTGCCGATCATTTCGTTCTGGAGTTCAACGGAGACCGTCATGTGTGCTAACAGAAGATCAAAGTCACAAATTGGTTCGCGGCCAAAGCATCGCTCGTGGCTAGAGCGAATTTTTGTAAGTGTCGGATGCGGGATGCAATAGAAAATCTCTGGTCGGAAAGAGTAGTGCGGACAGTTTAGAGGAAAGTCGTCGATCGGACTTAGATGCGATTTAGGACAAGGAGCAAAGGTTTCATTTTGGCATTCGTCGGTTGACGATATGGCATGTCCCTAGATGCGGTGTCTTGGTTCCATGAACCGAAAGATTGCCTGCCGTTGAAATTAATCGGATATCCCCAATTTCGCTCCTCTAGGCACGGGATCGAGTATTATGGACCGAGATCAGGATCAGGAAGAGGCAAGGCGAGCCGGCGAACGGCTTGTAGCAGCTCACTCAAGCGAAGATCCGTTCGCTGCGGCGTTCAAGGCAACGCGCATGCCGATGATTATTACCGACCCAAACCAGCACGACAACCCGATTATATTTTGCAACGGCGCCTTTGAACGTCTAACCGGTTATTCGAACGAAGAATTGATCGGGCGCAATTGTCGAATTCTGCAGGGTGCGGAGACCAATCGAGAGACCGTTGCTGTCGTCCGCGATGCACTTGCCAACGGACGCGGTGTCTCGGTCGACATTTTGAACTATAGGAAGGATGGCAGCGCGTTCTGGAATGCATTGTTCATCAGCCCGGTATGGGACCAGCAAGGTAGAATTATCTATTTCTTCGCTTCACAACTCGACTTTACGAACATTAGAAGCAGGGAGGCGGACCTAGCGTCCGCTCGTCACCAGGCCGAGGAAGCAGTCAAGGATCGTACGAACGATCTGCACGCAGCGCTGGCGGCCAAGACACTGCTGATTCACGAAGTTGATCATCGTGTCAGAAACAATCTTCTGACCATGGCTTCGATCGTCAAGATGCAATTAAGGTTGACGAAGGACCATGGCCAGCGAAATGCCCTGATGTCCGTGCTCAACCGAATCGAAGCAATAAGCACCGTCCAGCGTAAGCTTTTTACAACCAACGACGTCACTCGCTTTGACCTGGGTGATTTCGCGTATGAGCTCGTTTTGGACCTCCTCGGAGCTATCAAACGGGATGATATACGACTGACGCTCGATATTTCGCCGGCTTATGTTCCAGCGGCGAAGGCGTCGCCGCTTGCACTTATCGTGAACGAGTTGGTCGGCGATGCCCTCAGACGTGGGATCAGGGACAGCGGAGGCGACATTCATGTTGTCGTCAAACACTCCAACGGACGCCTCCTCCTCAGGGTGGAGGATATATCGGAACCGGTTACCCCGGATGAGGTCAGCGCAGAATTGAGTCGCGTGCTTCTGGAGAGGTCGGCGCTTCAGGTAGGCGCTACAATAGAGCGAAAGTGCGAAGGGCGGCACACAGCAGTGGACCTCATTTTACGGGTTGAAAGCTAGAAGGAAATACTGCTTTGAAAGTCATGATCGTTGAAGACGAAATGTTGCTTGCGATGGAACTCCAATGGGAGATCGAGGCCGCCGGTCATACGGTTGTCGGACAGGCGGCAAGTAGCGCTCAAGCACTGGAAATTTTGGAAACGTCTCCACCGGAATTTGCATTTGTTGACATCCAGTTGCAGGACGGTCCGAAGGGAATCGATCTTGGGCGAGCGCTGGCTGAAAGGAGTATCCCGTACGTCTTCGTTAGCGGCAATATCAAAAAGCTGCCGCCGGACTTCGCTGGTGCGATTGGCGCTATTGAGAAGCCCTACACAATGAACGGAATTGCGAACGCCCTTGAATATATATCGGCGATTGTTTCCGGAGACAAGGACCGGCTGGCGCCGGCAAGTCTCGTTCTGGCTGTAGATTGGTGATATCACCTCACAGGGTGGCATCGCCTTAACGGATTGTGCTGAGCGAAATGATATCCGACCAGCATGACCGAAGAGCCGCTTAACCATTACCGCCGCCATCGCTTTCCAGCCGAAATTATCGCCCATGCAGTCTGGCTCTATTATCGGTTTCTGCTGAGCCTGCGCGACGTCGAGGACCTGCTTTCCGAGCGCGGAATTAACGTCTCGCTTCAGACCGTCGCGGAATGGGCGGCGAAGTTTGGCCTCAAATTCGCTTATCAACTACGGAGGCGATGGCGCGGCAACCTTGCCGCCAAGTGGCACCTCGACGAGAGTGTGCCGCGAGGCACCCACAGCAGTGTGGGAGCCGAGCTGCACGGAAGATGAGGGTATGGTCCCTC
>NZ_JACHYY010000012.1:0-132148 GCF_014193155.1 Rhizobium sp. BK098
AGCCCGGTAGCTCGTCAGGCTCATAACCTGAAGGCCGCAGGTTCAAATCCTGCCCCCGCAACCAAAATTTACAATCACAAAGATCAGCTATCAAGGGCGCGAAGACTTCATCTTCAATGGCGATGCTAGATCCTCCCGCCTCAGGACCATAACCGCAAGGGTGAGCAACGCGAACGGCTCAAAGCCTGCCCACAAAACCAAATACAAAAAAGCCCGCATCACGCGGGCTTTCTCTATTTGGTTACGCATCGAACATTCAACGCCTCGCCAGCGGCCCGAAAGCAGCCAAACACACCCCGCAAGGCACAAAACTCCAAAGCCTGCCCCAAAACAAAGCGCATCCTCCCCAAGAACAATATCGTGGGCGCGGAAACCAATCGTACCTCGAGATCCCAGATCAACGTGCATCTTATTCTTCGGGTTCCAGAATGCAGCATTGCTCCGGCACGGGCACCAGCACCGCGCCGCTTCCAGCCGTCATCGGCTCCGATAAGGGGCCATTGGCGACGATGGCGCCGGCCGCCGTCTCACATTGATACTGATAGGCGCGGCCGAGATAAGTGCGTGTTCCCAGAACCGCGGGCAGGCCGTTGCCTTTACGTCGGACCGAAAGACCATCCGCACGGCAGCCAAGAATGCAGCTGTCTGGAATCGGACCGAAATCTTCCTGAGACAGCGCGATCCTTGCGCCGCCTGCAGCCTCGGCAATGACGACGGCGCTCTCTCGCTCAACAACACGCAACGGCAGCAGATTCTCAAAACCGACGAAGCGGGCGACGAAGCTGTTGGCAGGCTTGCGGTAGAGGGTCTCGGGCGTATCGAGCTGCATGATGCGGCCGGCATTCATGATGGCGACGCGATCCGAGATCGAGAAGGCTTCTTCCTGATCGTGCGTCACGTAGAGCGAGGTTGTGCCGTTGGCGCGCTGCAGCTGGCGGATTTCCACGCGCATATCGACCCGGAGCTTCGCATCAAGATTGGATAGCGGCTCATCGAACATGAGGAGCGGCGGTTCGATGACGAGGGCGCGGGCGAGCGCGACGCGCTGCTTTTGGCCGCCGGAGAGGGCGCCGGGCAGGCGGTCACCGAGGCCGGAAAGACCGACGCGCTCCAGCATGGCGCCGGCCTTCGCGAGGCGCTCCCTCGTCGGCAGGCGGCGCTGCTTGAGGCCGAAGGCGACGTTCTCGAGCACCGTCAGATGCGGAAACAGCGCATAGTTCTGGAACACCAGGCCGATATCCCTTGCGTGCGCAGGCAGCGTCGTCAGGTCGCGGTCGCCGAGCTTGATCGTGCCGCTGGTCGGCTGCAGGAAACCGGCAACGAGCCGCAGCGTCGTCGTCTTGCCGCAGCCGCTCGAGCCGAGCAGCGAGACGAGTTCTCCAGCCGCGACGAAAAGCGAAAGATCCTGCAGAACGGCTGTCTTGCCGTAATGGGCGCTGATGGAATTGATGGAGAGCGATACGGTCACGGACGGCTACTTTGTCAGGAAGGTGAGCCCCAGGGTGGCTTCGACGATCGCCATCACGGCGACGGTCACGAGCATCAACAGCACGGAAACCGAGGCGATGGTCGGGTCGAAGAACTGCTCCATATGGGCAAGAATCTGGATCGGAAGAGTGGATATGCCAGGGCCTGTCAGGAAGACCGAGACGGAGACATCGTTGATGGAGGTGATAAAGGCGAGGATGAAGGCGGCGATGACGCCGGCGCGGATGTTCGGCAGCACCACGGTCAGGAAGGTCTTGAGCGGCGGGCAGCCGAGGCTGATGGCAGCCTCCTCGATCGAGAAATCGAAACTCGCGAGACTGGCGCTGACGACGCGCACCGAATACGGCAGCACCAGCAGCGCATGGCCGATCAGGAGGCTCGGAAAGATCGGCAGTCCAAGCCCGATCGTGATCGATTTCATCAGCGAAAAGCCGAAGACGATTTCCGGAACGAGGATCGGCAGGACGAAGAGCGTCGAAAGCCAGCGCGGCAACTCGACCCTGTAGCGGCTGATGGCATAGGCGGCGGGAATGCCGATCAGCAGCGACAGCGCCGTTCCGAGGAAGGCGAGCTCCAGGCTGGTGATCGCTGTCGTGCGGAAGGCCTCGATCCGGAAGATGTTGGAGAACCAGTGCAGCGTCAGGCCCTGCGGCGGGAAGGTGAGATAGGTCGTGTCGCTGAAGGCGGCGCCGATAATGATGACGAGCGGCGCCAGCAGGAAGAGGAAGACGAGGGCGGTGAAAGCGATGAGCGCGGGATGGGCCGTTCTTGTCATGATCACACCGCCATCGGGTTCAGCCGTCGCGCGAGACGGCTCATGATCGCGACAATGCCGATCGTGACGACAACCATGATGGCGGCGATCGTCGAGGCGCCGACCCAGTCGAAGGTGACCATGGCGCGCTGATAGAGGAAGGTGCCCATCATCATCTGCTTTTCGCCGCCGAGCAGCTGCGGCGTGGCGTAGGAGGTGAAACTGCCGGTGAAAACCAGCACTGCGCCGACGATGAGGCCGGGCGTGGCAAGGGGCAGGATGACCTGGCGAAAGGTCGCAGCCGGCGTGGCACCCAGCGATGTCGCCGCCTGGATAAGATCCTGCGGTATGCCCTCAAGCACGCCGACAAGGGTCAGGATCATCAAGGGCACGAAGAGATAGACCATCGCGACGATGACCGAGCCCTCGGTGTAGAGCATCGAGAGCGGCTCGCTGATGACGCCGATCGACAGGAGGATGGTGTTGAGAATGCCGTTCTTGCCGAGAATGATCAGCCAGGCGAAGGAGCGCACGACGACGCCGGTCAGCAGCGGAAAGACGGCGGCGATGATCATCACGCTCTTGGCGCGGCCCGGCATCTGCGCGATGACATAGGCGGCGATGAAGCCGATAAGCAGCGAGATTGCCGTCGTAATGAGAGCAACCTCAATTGTCCTGAAGAGCACGGTTCGGCGAAAACCGCTGGAGAAGAAAGCGACATAGGGGGAGAACACCCCCTTGGGTTCGCCGAAGGTCGCTGCGATCGTAATGACGACGGGAACGAGCAGGAACAGCGTTACGGCTACGATCGCCGGCGTCGCCAACCCCCATTTCATCAAATGCTTCATCAACTAAATTCCGTGAGAACGCCGCGGGAGTGTGCGGCATGCCCTGTTACATGCCGAAGATCTCGTTCCAGCGATCGACCCAGTCCGGCTGCGCCTCGATCAGCTTCTGATAGTCGATCCGGCTGAGCTTGGCGATCATCTCGGCGCCGTAGGTCCATAGCTTGGCCTTTTCCGGCGGCAGCGCCACCTTGGTCGAGACCGGTGCATCGACACCCTGTTCGGCTTCGGCCTGTTGTACGTCCTTCGATAGAACGAAGTTGATGAACTGATGCGCAAGCTCGACGTTTTCCGAGCCCTTCGGAATATTGACCGTGTTGAGGACGGCGATGTCGCCTTCCTTCAAGTCGGCCCAGGCCATCGTAGGAACGGCTGATCGCAACGATGACAGAACAAAATCCTGCGTCATCGCCACCTTGGCCTCACCCGTCGAGATCAGGTTCACCAGCTCGGAGCCGGTATTGTAGTTCTTGACGACATTTGGCTTCAGCGTCTCGATGGCCTCAAACGCCTTGTCAGCATCGGCATAGGAATCGACGCCGGCATGCTTGCCGGCTTGGAGCACCGTCAGCGGCCCGCCTGTCGTGGTGATGCCGGGCAACGAAATGGCGCCCTTCAGGTCGTCGCGCCACAGATCGTTCCAGGAGGTGATCGGCGGGTTCACCTTCGCCGTATCATAGACGATACCGATGCGGCCGATCGTGTAGGCGGGGCCGTAATCGCCCTGCGGCGCCTTGGCGATATCGTAGAGATCGGCAAGGTTCGGGATCTTGCTCCGGTCGACTTCCTGGAAGAGGCCCTGCTGGATGCCAAGCTGCGAATAGCTGTCTGTGAGATAGATGACGTCGACGCCCTTGCCGCTGCGCAGCTTCAGCTTGTTCAAGCGATCGGCATTGTTGCCGGTTTCGAAGACCACGTCGCAGCCGCAGATCTTCTTGAAGGGCTCGATGATATTGGCCTGCATCTTCTCGCCATTATAGCCCCACCAGGAAACGGTCAGCGTCTTTGCTTGAGCGAAGGCCGGCATGGCGGTTGCCGCGGCAAGGAAAGCAAATCCCGCGACACGGGCAAGGGTGAGGCCGTTCATTCTCGAAATCCTTTTGGTGAGTGAAATCGGGCATATGTTTCAAGCTTGCAGGATACTATTTTTCGAGCACCGGCTTTACAAGCCCAACAAATGGGCAGGGTGGTGGTTTTTGCCTTTGATAGGATGAATATCCAGTGTCGTCGTGCACAATACTGGCTTATTGAAGCGCCTGAGATCATTAGGCTTCCTTGATCCGATTCGGTCGGCTTTACAGGCTCGTGTGTCATCTTTACCCTCGGCTGATCGATTTCACTGCCAGGCATGCGTCTCATGACATCCCCGAAAACAAAGCTTCCCGACGATCTGCTGATCAATGCGGCGGACGAAGTGCTGATCCGTCAGGATTTGACGTTGACCGCGCTCGGCCGCCGTCCGGCAGATCGCCTGCTGCGCGTCGGCAGGCTTTTGGATGTGCATAGCCGCAGCTGGCTGGACGATCAGGAAGTCGTCATCAAGGGCCGGCGGATCGCCTATGTCGGCCCTGCCGGCAGTTATCAGGGCGAGGTGAGCGAGCGCGTGCACGAGCCGCATCTCGCAGCCGTTCCCGGTTTCGGCGAGGCCCACAAGCATATCGAAAGCTCGCATCTGACGCCGGAATGGGAAGCGGCCTTGGTCATGCCGCATGGTGTCACCTGGACCTGTGAAGCGAGCCACGAATTCTCTAACGTCAATGGCGCCCGCAATCTGGAATTCTGGCTCGAGGCCCGCCGCCGCGGCTCGCCGATGAAGATATTCCCCCTGCCGGGATCGGCCGTTCCGCCGACCGCTTACGAATGGGGCGGCGGTCATTTCGGCTATGACGAGCAGAAGTCCTTTCTCAATGAGAGCCTGATGGTGGCCGGCCTTGACGAGGTCATGGACTGGCCCTCGGTCAGCAACCCGGAGAATCCGGCTTACGATCGTCTCTGGGGAATGATCCGCGCGACGTTCGAGCAGCGCGGCGTGGTCGAAGGTCACGGCGCGGGCCTGCGTGATCTGCCGTCGATCAATGCCTTTGCCGGCGCTGGCCTCGCTTCCGATCACGAAGGCTGGTTCCTGGAGGAGATCTGGGAAAAGCTGACGCATGGCCTGTTCATCGAGCTTAGACCTCATTCCCTGCCCGAGGTCATCAAGGGCCTGATCGAGAAAGGATTGTCCGACTGGTCGCAGATCGCCTTCGTCACCGACGATCGCAGCGCCAGCGATACCCTGAAGATGGGTGCCACGGATTATAATGTCCGCCTGGCAATCGAGAATGGGCTGGCGCCGGAAATCGCCATTCAATGCGTGACGATCAATCCCGCCCGCCACATGCGCCTGACTCCATGGGTCGGCTCGATAGCGCCCGGCCGCTTTGCCGATATTGTGTTACTGGATGATGTGAAAACACTGTCGATCGCCAATGTCTGGGCCGATGGCAAGCCGGCATCCGAAGGCAAGACCTTCGTCGGCGTTCGCCCCGAGATCGACTGGCCGGATTGGGCGACGAAGACGGTCCGGATCGATAGAACAGTCTCGGCTGAGGATTTTCGCATCGCCGCCCCGTCGGATGCCGACACGGCGAAAGCTGCGCTGCTGCGGCCGTTCCACTGGGCCGATGATTTCATCACCATGGATCTGCCGGTCCGCGATGGCGCCGTTGAGCGTGACCATGATCGCAACGTCACGAAATTCGCGATCGTCGACCGCTTTTCCGGCGAGGCCAAGGTCGCGCGCATGTTCTGGCTGGGAACAGGCCCGCGCACGCCGGATACTGCGCTCGGCGCCACGCTCGGCCATGACAAGCACAATATCTGGGTGGTCGGTTCCTCCGATGAAGCCATGGCCCTGGTCGCCAACGCGCTGAAGGAGCAGCAGGGCGGCTGGGTACTGGTCTCGGGCGGCAAGGTCGTCGCCCGCGTTCGCTATGAAGTCGGCGGTCTGATGACCGCGCGCTCGGCCGAGGAGCTGGATGCGGAGATGCAGGCGCTGTATAAGGCCGGGGCGGAGATCGACTGGATGTATGAGCCGACGTTCTCGCCGCGCTGGTGGCCGGGCTTTCCCGAACGGCTTTCCTTTGCAACGCTCACCTGCGCGCCCTGGCGCTGGGTGCTGGTCGCTCCCTCCGAAAGGGCGCCGGAAGGTTTCGTCAATGTCGCGACCGGCGAAACTCACCCGATCGTCTGGTAGGGATATCTGCCAAACCATTCGGAATATCCGCCTTACGGTATAGAAGGTTGATGAGGGCGGCCCTGTAATCCGCGCTTGACGGTGGAAGCCAGCTTCTTAATTATCCGTCCGGTTACTTATGTCGAGCGGCAAGCTGTGGAGGCTGGGCGTGTTCACGGGCACGTTAAGCGGCGGTAGCCGGCAACAGGGCGGAGGAGGCTCTGGTGATTGCACTTGATAGTCATGCGCCGCGAATAACATCGGCATTTTCCACTTTGGGATGTGCGGAATTGGAACTGGTCGAAGCCCTCGAACTGGCGGCAAACCACGGCATCGATGCGATAGAAATCCGAGCCCTTGGGAGCACCATCGATCTCGTCGCCTATTTCACGGACAGATTCGGCTCTCCCGCAAGCTTGGCCAAGGTGCTGGAAGGCTCTGCCGTAGGCGTCTGCGCCTTCAATACTTCGCTGCGTCTGGTCGGTGCGACAGCCCAGGCGAAGGAAGAGTTCCTGCGCCACCTTCCTTGGGCGGAGGCCGCCGGCGTTCGTTCGCTCAGGGTTTTCGATGGTGGTGAAACCGCCGATGAGGGCGAGCTGGCCGAGGCGCTGGCCACGCTGCAATGGTGGCGTGAGATCGCCGTGCGCGAAGGCTTTCGTGCTGATATGGTCATCGAAACCCATAATTTCCTAGCACTGCCGGACGCCATCCCGCGCTTCCTTGAAATAGCCCCAGATTGCGCGCTGATATGGGATACACATCACACTTGGCGCAAGGGCGGGCAGGATCCCGTCGAAACCTGGAGGCAGGTTCGTCGCAATACGCACCATCTCCATGTCAAGGACAGCGTTTCCCGGCCGGGGCCTAGGCTGCCCTACAGTTATGTACAGCCTGGCACCGGCGAGTTCCCGATGGCGGCGCTGCGTTCGGTGCTCGACGCCGATGGCTATAGCGGTATCGTGAGCCTGGAATGGGAAAGATTGTGGCACAAGGATTTGTCACATTTAGGTTTGGCTCTACAGTCTGCGAAGC
Organism: Rhizobium sp. BK098; assembly: GCF_014193155.1. Taxonomy (NCBI): domain Bacteria; kingdom Pseudomonadati; phylum Pseudomonadota; class Alphaproteobacteria; order Hyphomicrobiales; family Rhizobiaceae; genus Rhizobium; species Rhizobium sp. BK098. Next base: position 7,334 of record NZ_JACHYY010000012.1, read on the forward strand.
GAAGTGGCTGGTGGTCCCGCCCCAAATGGTGAATAATTGTTGAAGAGCATTAATATTTTAATTTAGTTGAAAGGAAGAGTGCCGCACGGAGATTGACTTTTGCAGCGATCGTTAATTAGTCTATTAGCAATTATTAAATAACTATCTCGTACGCATATCCTCGCCGGTTGACTACGGTCTTCGGCGCAATATTTCCAGCTCGATGAAGGGAAGCCTCAATGATTGAGGTCGAGGGTGTCTGGAAGATGGAAGAGGCAAATTATAGCTATCTGAAGTCCTATGTTTGGACGCGATATGCGCCGCGCTCGGCTGCTGCTTCCGGCTTCCCGCTGCTTTGCCGCTTCGCCCCGAAAGGGAGGCCCGATGAACGGTAACGCAAGTCGCGAGGAAGAGAGACACGGAGCCCGGATCTTGAAGGCAATCGCCGCGGGCGGGCTGGGTTTTGCCGCGCAATGGATTCACGATGCGGCAAATCCCGGTAAGACGTTCTATGCCGAAAGCCTGGCGCGCGTAACGGACTCGGACGGAACCGTGCATACGGCCGGCACGTTCGTTTCGCTCCTTGAACGCCAGGATCGCTGGTTCGATCTCGATCTGCGTATTCTGGATATGGTGCTGTCCGACCTGGCTGCGGATGAGACGCTGGTTCTTGGTTTCAATCTCTCCGCCACCAGCCTGTCGCATTCGGATCGGTTTGCCGATGTGTTCGGCCGAATCAGCCGCCGATCGGAACTTGCCTCGCGGCTCGTCATTGAGATCACCGAAAGCTATCCGGTCGTCGGCGCATCCATCGAACGCATGAAGATGATTAGTGCTCTCGGTTGTCGTATCGCGATCGATGATTTCGGGTCTGGGTTTGCCACGCCGGCATCGCTGCTGCAGGTGCCTGCAGATATCGTCAAGATTGATGCAGCCTTTGTCTGGGATAACAGGCCTGGCCGCGACGGAAGCAATAGCCTCTCCCACATCGTCGGTTTTGCATCCTGTTTCGCTCCTTTTGTCGTCGTCGAGGGGATTGAAACCGGCGCTCAACTCAATGCCGCGCAGGAGGCGGGCGCAACGCATGTCCAGGGTTTCCTGCTTTCGAGGCCGGTTTCCCTGGCGCGGCTTCGACGTCATAAGCGCAAAGCTGTCTTGCGGGGGGTGGCATGAACAGTTGCGCACCGGAGCCTGTCGTTCTCGCTCTGCAGGTGATGCCATGATGCACCGACTGGCTTTCACATCGGCCTATCAGATATCGGCGGCGCGTGCGGCGAGCGAACTCAAGACGAAGACATTGCTGCGCGCCCTGGTCAGCCGGCTTCGCATCGTCTTCTCCGGAAGCGGCGGTGAGTTGTCCGCCACTTTCGTCGGCGGAGCAGGCCCACATGTCCTCATTTGCGATCAGGCCGGCGAGGCGGTGGGCCGCGTGACTATCGATGCCGAGACGGGTCTCTATGTCTTATGTGAACTCGGCGGTCATGCCGATGATGTCGTCATCGTGACCGCAAGTGAAAATCGATTGCTCGAGGAGATTGCTCTCCATCTTGGCGATGGCCAATCACTGCACGAACCCGTGGATGCCGCCGTCAAAACACTGGTCGGCCAGACGATGGAGGATGTCGAGCGCAAGCTCATTCTCCAGACTTTGCAGCATTGCGGCGGAGATCCCACTCACACGGCGTTCATGCTTGGCATGCCGCTCGTCACCCTTTGTAACAAGCTGGCGGTCTACTTCGCGGACCCTGCCGACGAACCGCCGCAGTCTGCTGCGGATACGAGATAGGAGGCGGAAGCTACCGGCTGTAATTGCGTACGCATTTGATGCGGACGCATTGAGCCCCGGTTATCGAACCGGGACAGCGCCCCGAAACAGGGCGCACATCGAAACGGTGCGATGTCCGTCCGCGGGTATGGCACATGATGCAATTCGAGCGGGGCGGCGCACGAGGAACCAATGAGATCCGGGAAAAGATCATGGATTCTTTCGAGACAAAAACCCCCGCTCCGCCGAAGCCTTCCTTGTTCGATGGCTGCGTGAAGATCGTTTCGGCCTATGTCAGCCATAATGCCGTTCCCATCCACAGCCTTCCCAGGCTGATCAAGGACATTCATGAGGTGTTGCTAACATTGGATGGGTCGGCTTCCATCGTCGAGCGCGCCAATCTGGTGCCGGCTGTGGATTTGAAGAAATCGGTGACGAACGACTACATCGTCTGCCTCGAAGACGGCAAACGCTTCAAGACGCTGAAGCGTCATTTGCGCGTGCATTATGGCATGACGCCCGAGGAATACAGGCAGAAATGGGGGCTTGCCCCCAACTACCCGATGGTGGCGCAGAATTATGCCAATCGTCGTTCGGAGCTTGCCAAGATTTCCGGCCTCGGTGCGAACGGCAACAAAAGGGAAACCGTCGACTGAGCAATTTCGGAACAGGCGTTTCGCACGCGCTTGACCGGCGCTGCTTGTGTGCTCCGTGAGAATTCGTCCGCGCAATGCTGCAAACAAAATGGCGCCCTCGTCAGGGCGCCATCGTCTTCGGGAATATTCTCCGCCGTCGATCAGAAGACCTGGCGCAGCACGATGAACAGCACGAAGGCCAGTGTGATCGAGGCCGGCAGCGTCAGGATCCAGGCCATCAGCATGTTGCGCACCGTCGACCACTGCAGGCCGGAACCGTTTGCCGCCATGGTGCCGGCGACGCCGGAGGACAGGACGTGCGTCGTCGATACCGGCAGGCCGAGATGGTCGGCGGCGCCGATGGTCAGCATGGCGACGACTTCGGCGGCAGCACCCTGGCCGTAGGTCAGATGCGTCTTGCCGATCTTTTCGCCGACGGTCACGACGATGCGTTTCCAGCCGACCATGGTGCCGAGGCCGAGCGCCAGCGCCACGGCAACCTTCACCCAGAGCGGGATGAACTTGGTCGCGTGATCGACGGCGGCGTGATAGTTGGTCACGGCCTTCAGGTCCTCGGCGCTCATCGGCAGCAGCTTCTGCTTGTCGATCAATTTCAGCGATTCACCGATCAGATAGATATCGTTACGAACGTTGCCGACGAGCCCGTTCGGCAGCTTCTCGACGCTTGGATAGGCCGCGATCTCAGCACTCGTGGCATGAATATATGCTTGGAGAGCTGGCGTCGTCGCATCCGTCCAGGTCTTGGTCTTTACGGCGCTGCTGACGGCGGCCTTCGGATCGGCCGGTGCGGCAACGCCCGGCTTCACATATTTGCCGAGTACCGTCTCGACTTGCGTCGAGGCAGCTTTATAGGCTTCGAGATAGTTCACGTCGGGCGTCTTATTCAGCGCGAAGGCGGTCGGTACGAGGCCGATGAGGATGAGCATGATCAGGCCCATGCCCTTCTGGCCGTCATTCGAACCATGGGCGAAGCTCACGCCGGTGCAGGTGAAGATCAGCAGGCCGCGGATCCAGAGCGGAGGCGGTGCATTGCCCTTCGGCGCTTCGTAGAGCTCCTTGTTGCGGATCAGCACCTTGGCGACCAGCAGCAATAGGGCGGCCATGGCAAAGCCGATGATCGGCGACAAGAGCAGCGACATGCCGACGCTGCTTGCCTGCGACCAGTCGACACCGCTGGTGGCGGAGCCGGCGGGTGCCAGGAACTGGTTGGCGAGGCCGACGCCGATGATCGAGCCGACAAGTGTATGTGAGCTCGAGGCCGGTAGGCCGAGATACCAGGTGCCGAGATTCCAGATGATGGCGGCGGTCAACAGGGCGAAGACCATCGCGAGACCGGAGCCGGAGCCGACCTGCAGGATGAGCTCGACCGGCAGCAGCGCCAGGATGCCGAAGGCGACGGCGCCGGAAGAAGTCAAAACACCGAGGAAGTTGAAGAAGCCCGACCAGATGACGGCGAACTCCGCCGGCAGCGAGCGGGTATAGATGACGGTGGCAACGGCGTTGGCGGTATCGTGGAAGCCGTTGACGAATTCGAAGCCGAGCGCGATCAGCAGCGCCAGCCCGAGTAATATCCACGGAACTGCGGCGGCCTCTGCAAGATCGCTGCCGAGAGCGTAGGCGACATAGACGAGGCCGGCCAGGACGACGATGCCGAAGAGCGGCAGAAACCATTTTGCCGAGCTGCCTGCGCCATGAATCGGATGGTCGGCATTGCCGCCTTCCGCATTGTTTGAAACGAGGTCGACCATCCCGAACTCCCTTATTGCAATGGATATTGCCGGTGTAAGCCTCGTTCATGAAACTCTCGTGACGCGGGAACAGGCTGCGGCGAACTGCAAATGCGGGCAGTGCCTAGCCCGTTCAAACTGCCGGCAGATTCTCGGGCTGATCTTGATTTTGCCCCCAAAAGGCCATTTTCGGTTCAGCCGGCGTTCATACCTTCGGGGGTTAAATCCCCATGTAAGGGACTTGGATAGAGGGCCATTAATATGAGATCGTCCGTGATTGCCATTGCTGCCTTGTTCGGCAGCTTGGTTGTATCTTCGGCAGAGGCAATGCCTATCCCGGCCGTTGGGTCAACGGCCTCCGTGCCGATTGTGAAAGTTGACTATGCCTGCGGTCGTGGCTGGCACCTGACGCGCTGGGGCGAATGCCGCCCCAATCGCTGGGGTCCGCCGCCCCGGCGCTGGGGTTACTACAGGCCGCCACCGCCGCCGCCATGGGGCTGGCACGGCCATCGCCATCATCGTGATGGCTGGGGCGACGGCCGCTGGCGCGATCGCCCGCACTACTGGTAAGATCAGAAGCACCGCCGCATCTTGCGGCGGTGTTTTGTTGAGGGCAGTTCCGAAAAAATGCGGTTCTTAAGGCTGAGCTTGCGGCCGTAACGCGCGCGCTCCGAGCCAGAGGCCCGCAAGAACGAGCAGGCTGGCCGATAAGATCGCAGCAAGGCTTTTCGCATGGAGTGCGATGTCGGCAAGCTTTGGCCGGATGAGATCGGCCGTATTGAAGCTCTCGCCGCTGAATTTGCACAGGACGAGCGAGAGATTGTTGCGCACGAGTGTCGCGTCGATATCGGAGACGAGATCGTCGACCGATGCCTTCTCCACTTTCATGACGCGCATCTGCAGCAGCACCGCCTTCGCCGCGGCGAGGTAGGCGTGGGAGCATTCGTTGAACGGGCTTTCCTCGTCGCTGACGCTGCCCGGCATCAGGCCCCATAGGCAATAAGCACGTTGGATCTGCGCAAAGTTCAAGAGACGGCGGAAGGTTTCGTCGGTATCCGATACGCTCTCGGCAATCGAGATGATCCGCCCGTAATAGGGAGCGATCACTGCCATCTCGCCATGGGTAAGACTTGGAATCGGGATGCCAGCCTGGCTGCCGGAGGAGCCGCCGCCATGCGCGGCAACCGAAGCCGGCCAACCCGCAACGATGAGACAGAAGATTGCAAACAGGACGCCGCCTGGATACGGGCGTGTCCCGCGCATGTTGTCATGCGCGGGATGCGATCTATTTACCACACTAAGCCCGGCGCAGGGCCGCATTGCCGTAGCGCGTCTGCGGCAACTGGCGTTCCGCCCAGGCTCCGAAGGCAAGGCCGAGCGTCGTCCAGAGGATGGCGTGCATGCCGAGCGAGGTGATGCGAAAACGCCAGAGTACGACGGCCGAGAATTGCTCGGGCACTTCGTTGATCGAGGGAAGCAGATATTGGATCAGCGCGACGAAGACGATGTAGCCGATGCCGGCAATGATCGCACCGTTCCAGGAACCATATCGCGCCGCCAGCCTGCGTGCGAAGCCCACCGCGACGATCATGCCGACGACGGAGGCAACGATCATGATGAAGAACAGTTCTGTTCTTGCGCCGATCGTATCAGGATTGCCGACGGCCGGCGGATTTGCCGGATACTTGATGTCGGGCACGAGCGAGATCGTCACGAAAGCGGCGAGCGCGAGCAGCGCCGCCGTGCCGCGCGCACCCAAGGGGCTGATGCGGCCGTAGACGAACGAGAAGACCAGCGCGAACAATCCGCCTATTGCGGTCGAAAAGATCACGCTGCCGGTGAAAAGGCCGATGCCCGCCTGGGTGGCGCGGCTGACGATTTCCGGTTCCGGTGCTTCGCCGGCTGCCTGCGCGGCCTTTTCTTCAAAGCCGATGGCCCAGTCGACCAGCGGTTCGCCGAAGATGTGGGCGAATGCAAAAACGAAAATACCGGCAAGGGCCCCGACGATCATGCCGCGGAGCAAAAGACGTCCAACCATGTGCTTAACCCCTTAGTGGCAGGGGAAGCCGAGAAGGTGACGGGCGTCATGCACGAACTCGTGCACATACATGCCCGAGATGAGCGAGGTCGCGCCTTCTTCTGCGCCGATGAAATAGATCGCGAGCAGCATCAGAAGGCCGGCGAAAATGGCCCAGGGCAGGATTTGGCCGAGCGGGATCGGCTGCGGAACTGCGGATGGGGCGAAAGTGGTGTCGGACATTGTATTTCCCTCGTTAAGAAAAGCGCGTTCCATTTGCGGAAGGGTTTTTGCGGGAAGGGTCTGGCTCTCGAGGGCGAAGTTTCCGTCATCGATTACAGTGGCGCGACCGCGCCGGGATTCCACCGGCTTCCACACCCGCAAGTGCAAGTTTATAGCTATCTGCCAATATGATTGTCAATCAAGCGCCACAGCGATGCGAAATCGCGACAAGAGCGCGGCAGGGGATGGAAACAGAGGAATCTTATGAAAACGCGTTTGAGCTGGATTTGTCATGGGGCGACGCAAGCCCATCGGAACGGCTGCTTTCCGGATGACGAACCCTTGGAGGCGAAGGCGGCTCAGCAGGCTCAATCCTTATCCTTCGGGCTCGGGGCAATCGACCGGGTTTGGGCGAGCCCGGCTTTGCGTGCCCGCCAGACCGCCACCGTCCTCGGCCTCGATGCTATCCCGGACGTCGCCCTGCGCGAATGCGATTATGGCGACTGGCGCGGGCAATCCCTTGCCGGACTGCATGAAAGGGATGCGGAGTCCCTGGCGCTCTGGATGACGGATACGTCGGTGGCGCCGCATGGGGGCGAAACCCTGTCGGCGGTCATGAAGCGTGTGGGCGAATGGATGGGGAATCACATCGACGATACCGGCCATATCGTCGTCATCACTCATGCGAGCGTCATTCGCGCTGCCATCCTGCAGGCCTTGCAGGCGCCGCCCGCAGCATTCTGGGCTGTTGATGTCGAGCCGTTCGGGATTGTCGAGATGACGAGCGACGGCCGACGCTGGCAGCTTCGCTTCCCGAAAATGACGATCTAAGGCCAATTCCAGCAAAAATGCGACGCTCCAGTCCTCAGCGGGCCGCTTTTGCCCGCTGCCTCTCGAAATGGACGAGATAGACGGCCAGCCCCAATGTCATGGCAGCCAGTCCATACCAGGTGATGGCATAGACGAGATGGCTGTTGTGGAAGGTGATCTGCGTCAGCCCGCCCACGGGCAATCCGCCGGGATTTTTCGCATCGTCGGCATCGATGAAGTAGGGCGCTACATTCTGCAGCCCCCGAGCCTCGGCGATGGCTGTCACGTCGCGTGAATACCAGCGCTCCTCCGCCGGCACGTTCGAACGCAGCAGCGTGCCTTGAGGCTCGCTCATCCGCAGCAGGCCGGTCACCGTAGTCTCCCCGGAAAGCTCACCTTCGGCGCGCGTCGTCGGATTGCGCTTCTCTGTGGGAACGAAGCCGCGGTTGACGATGATGATCGTGCCGTTTGCAAGCTTCAGCGGCGTCAGCACCCAATAGCCCGCGCCGAGCACAGTCGAGGCATAGACCTGTGCTTGCCTGTCGTTGAGGAAAGTGCCGCTCGCCTGGACATGCTTGTATTCGGAGTTTTCGGCCGTGATATTGGCCCATTGCGCCGGGCCGGGTGCCTGAACCGCCGGCGCATGCACGCGCGCATCGACCCTGGCGATCAGATCCAGCTTCCAGTGCAGCCGCTTCACTTGCCAGGTGCCGAGGCCGATGAGAAGGGCGGTCAGGAGCAGAAGCAGCGATACCCAGATGATAAGGTTAAGCGTCGAGCGCGGCTTGCCCTGAGATGTGTTCGAGGAAATATCGGTCATGGCGCAGGTCTCCGGGGACGCGCTGACGCATGATTTCGGGCGGTTCAACACTCTTCGCTGAAGCTCATGCGCGGTCGGGAAGATTTGGCTGCGGCTTCTGGCATTTCAAGCATGCACTGCGCAGCATCCGGCGAATTCTCACGCCGGGAAGAGGGCGGGCCTTCGTTCGAAGGCCCGCCGCTCGAATTTACGGCATGTTGCGCATCATCTCGGGCGACATGGGCATCATGTTCGCGTTGAGGTGATGCATGACCCAGAGCGAGCCGGACAGCGCGATGATGACGATCACGATGGTGAAGATCAGCGCCATCATGTTCCAGCCGCCTTCCGAGCGGGTGTTCATGTGCAGGAAGTAGATCATGTGCACGACGATCTGGATAGCACCGAGGATCATGACGATCGCTCCGGTGACGGCCGGATCGGAGATGACCTTGCCCATGACCAGCCAGAAGGGAATGGCGGTCAGGATGACGGAGAGGATGAACCCCGTCATGTAGCTCTTGAAGGTGCCGTGTGATGCCTCGTGGCCGCCATGATGATCGTGGCCGTGGGCGTCGCCGGATTGATGCGAATGGTTTGCGTTCGAGCTCATCCGAGAACTCCCATGAGGTAGACGAGGGAAAACACGCCGATCCAGACGACGTCGAGGAAGTGCCAGAACATCGAAAGGCACATCAGGCGGCGCTTGTTTTCCGGGATCAGTCCGTAGCGGCCGACCTGCACCATCAGCGTGATCAGCCAGACGATACCGGTGGTGACGTGCAGACCGTGCGTGCCGACCAGCGTGAAGAAGGCCGACAGGAAGGCGCTGCGCTGCGGGCCGGCACCGTCGAGGATCAGGTGATAGAACTCGTAAAGTTCGAAGAAGATGAAGAGAGCACCGAAGATGCCGGTGATCGTCAGCCACATCAGCGTGCCCGACTTGTTGTCCTTCTCCATCGCCAGCATGGCGAAGCCATAGGTGATGGAGGAGAAGAGCAGCATCGCCGTGTTGAGGGCGACGAGCGGCAGCTCGAAGAGGTCGGCCGGAGAGGGGCCGGCCGCATAGCTGTGGCCGAGTACGGCGAAGGTGGCGAAGAGGACTGCGAAGATCAGGCAGTCGCTCATGATGTAGATCCAGAAGCCCAGCATGGTGCTGCCTTCCGGATGATGCTCCTCCTTCAGATAGAAGGCGGGTGTTTCGCCGTCCACGGGAGCTTGTGCAGAGTGGGTCGTCATAGTCTTACACCTGTCCTGCGAGCTGCTTCGTACGCTCGTTCTCGGTCTTCACGACCTCGTCGGCGGGAATGTGGTAGTCGCGCTTGTAGTTGAACGTATGGCCGATCGTGATGACGACCATCGCGACGAAGGTGATGGCGGCGAGCCACCACATGTACCAGATCATCCCGAATGCAAAGCCGATGGAGAGCACGCCGAGGATGATGCCGGTGCCGGTGTTCTTCGGCATGTGGATCGGAATGAAGCCTTCGGTCGGCCTGACGTAGCCACGGTTCTTCATGTCCCACCACGCATCGTGATCGTAGACGATCGGCGTGAAGGCGAAGTTGTAGGCCGGTGGCGGCGACGAGGTGGACCATTCCAGCGTGCGGCCGCCCCAGGGGTCGCCGGTATGGTCACGAAGCTCTTCGCGCTTCATGAAGCTGACGGCGAGCTGGATGAGGAAGCAGGCGATGCCGATGGCGATGAGGCCGGCGCCGAAGGCGGCGATGATGAACCAGATCTGCAGCGACGGATCGTCAAACTGGCTGACGCGGCGGGTGACGCCCATCAGGCCGAGGATATAGAGCGGCATGAAGGCGAACCAGAAGCCGATCTGCCAGAACCAGAAGCTCATCTTGCCCCAGAAGGGATCGAGCTTGAAGCCGAAGGCCTTCGGGAACCAGTAGTTGACGCCCGCGAACATGCCGAACAGAACGCCGCCGATGATCACGTTATGGAAGTGGGCGATCAGGAACAGCGAGTTGTGCAGCACGAAGTCGGCTGGCGGAACCGCGAGCATGACGCCGGTCATGCCGCCGATGGTGAAGGTCACCATGAAACCGACGGTCCACAGCATCGGCGGCTCGTAGCGGATGCGGCCGTGATACATCGTGAACAGCCAGTTGAAGAGCTTCGCACCCGTCGGGATCGAGATGATCATCGTCGTGATGCCGAAGAAGGAGTTGACGCTGGCGCCCGAGCCCATCGTGAAGAAGTGGTGCAGCCAGACGAGGTAGGAGAGGATCATGATCACGCAGGTGGCGTAAACCATCGAGGCGTAGCCGAAGAGGCGCTTGCCGCAGAAGGTGGCGACGACTTCCGAGAAGACGCCGAAGGCCGGCAGGATCAGGATGTAGACTTCCGGGTGGCCCCAGATCCAGATGAGGTTGACATACATCATCGGATTGCCGCCGAGGTCGTTCGTGAAGAAGTTCGTACCGGCATAGCGGTCGAGCGTCAGCAGCGCGAGCGTAGCGGTCAGGATCGGGAAGGATGCAACGATCAGGATATTGGTGCAGAGCGACGTCCAGGTGAAGACGGGCATCTTCATGAAGGTCATGCCCGGGGCGCGCATCTTGACGATGGTTGCGATCAGGTTGATGCCCGAGAGCGTCGTTCCGATACCCGCGACCTGCAGGCCCCAGATGTAATAATCGACGCCGACGTCTGGACTATAGGCGATGCCGGAAAGCGGCGGGTAGGCCAGCCAGCCGGTTTTCGCGAATTCGCCGATGAAGAGCGAGATCATGATCACGATCGCGCCGGCTGTCGTCATCCAGAACGAGAAGTTGTTGAGGAACGGGAAGGACACGTCGCGGGCGCCGATCTGCAGCGGCACGACGAGGTTCATCAGGCCGGTGACGAAGGGCATCGCCACGAAGAAGATCATGATCACGCCGTGGGCGGTGAAGATCTGGTCGTAGTGATGCGGCGGCAGATAGCCCTCGGATCCGTTGAAGGCGATTGCCTGCTGCAGACGCATCAGCAGCGCGTCGGAGAAACCGCGCAGCAGCATGATCAGCGCCAGCACGACATACATGATGCCGATCTTCTTGTGATCGATGCTGGTGAACCATTCCTTCCAGAGATAGCCCCAGAGGCGGAAATAGGTCAGCAGGCCGAGGAGCGCGATACCACCGATGGCGACGCCGAGGAAGGTCACGACGAGGATCGGCTCGTGATACGGAATGGAGTCGAGCGTCAGCCGACCGAAGATGAATTTGTAGAGGTCCGGGTTGGAAAACATGGATTGCCTCTGTCCCTTATGAATGTCTTGTTATTGAGCGCACCGGATCAATGACCCTGATGCTGCGCCGAACCGGTCGACGAATCGGAAGAAGAGCCGTTGCCCATATCCATGCCCGGCATGGAGTTGTCGCCATGCTGCATGGTGTGGCCGGCGCCGCCGTCTGCCTTGACCGGTGTGACCTCGGCCGAGGCGCCATCGCGATTGTCATAGATCAGGCGCTCGCGGTTTTCGTGGCTTTCCTTGCCGCCGCCGCCCTTGGCGTCGATATGCATCATCTCGCTCATGCACATCTTGCTCGGATCGGCGCACATGTTGAGGATGGCGTTGTAGAGCCCGTCGTCGACGGCGTTGAAGTAGCGTACCGGCTCGCGTTCGCTGGGCTTGGCAAGCGCCAGATATTCCTGACGGCCGAGCGCCGTGCCCTGGCTCTTCGCCTTCTGGATCCACTGGTCGAAATCGGCCTGGTTGAGGCCATGGAACTTGAAGCGCATGTGCGAGAAGCCGGCGCCGCTATAGTTGGCGGACATGCCCTGGAATTCGCCGGGATGGTTGATGACGGCGTGGAGCTTCGTCTCCATGCCCGGCATGGCGTAGATCTGTCCAGCCAGCGCCGGAATAAAGAAGGAGTTCATCACGGCCGAGGCCGTAATCTTGAAATTGATCGGGCGGTCGACGGGAGCTGCCATCTCATTGAGGGTGGCGATGCCGTATTCCGGATAGAAGAAGAGCCATTTCCAATCGAGCGCGACCACTTCGACCGTCAGCGGCTTCACGTCGGCGCTGAGCGGCTTGTCGGCGGCAATGCGGTCGAGCGGGCGGTAGGGGTCGAGCTGATGCGTGCTGATCCAGGTCACCGCGCCGAGCGCGATGATGATAGCAAGCGGAGCGGACCAGATGACCAGTTCCAGACGCGTCGAATGATGCCACTCCGGCTCGTAGGTCGCTTCCTTGTTCGACTGGCGGTATCTCCAGGCGAAATACAGGGTCAGGAAGATCACCGGAATGATGATGATCAGCATCAGTACGACCGAAATGATGATGAGGTCTCGCTGCTGCATGGCGATATCGCCGGAAGGATCCATCACCACCAGATTGCAGCCCGACAGCAGCAAAAACAGTGGGATGACAGACAAACGGCTGAAAATCTTCGATAGTCTTAGCACGTCTTAAAGCTCTTTTTGTTTCGACCCTACCGCGACTAAAGGACGGCGGTCATGAACGATATGAGGTGTTTCGTCGCACCGCAGCAAGATAGAGTGCATTGCGGTATGGAATGCTGTCCCACCTATCGGGAAAACCCTCAGAAATCCAGAAGGTTTTCTATTGAGCAATTCGCTTTTGCCGCCGCTAATATACCCGGATCGGAACAAATGGCTATCACCGGCGGTTGTTCTTCGTCCGGAACTTGGCGCCAAAGGCGGATAATGGCTCGACTGATTGCTAATTTGCGAATTATTTCATGCTGGATACTTGATATGTTCGCACGTTTGATCGACATTTTCATTACGCGCGAGTTCGTGGAGGAATTCGTGCTCGGAGAGGGAGGCTCCCGCGCATGGTCAGCGTAACGCATGAAACACTGAACCCCACATCTTCAACTCTGGAGAGCGATGCCCGCAGCATGCATGCGGGCGGCTCGGTTGCCCCCGGCAACATCGCCATCGGCGTGATTATTGGTCGCACGTCGGAATTCTTCGATTTCTTCGTTTATGCCATTGCATCCGTACTGGTCTTCCCGAAGCTGATCTTCCCCTTCGCCGACCCGCTGCATGGCACGCTGCTTTCGTTCCTGGTGTTCTCGCTCGCCTTCATCGCGCGTCCGATCGGCTCGTTCATCTTCATGGCGATCGACCGCACCTATGGCCGCGGCGTCAAGCTGACGATCGCCCTGTTTCTGCTCGGCGGATCCACGGCATCCATGAGCTTCCTGCCCGGCTATTCCGAAGTCGGCGTCTACGCGATAATCCTGCTCGCCATCTTCCGCATTGGGCAGGGCCTTGCGCTCGGCGGCGCCTGGGATGGTCTTGCTTCGCTCCTCGCGCTCAATGCCCCGACGAACCATCGCGGCTGGTATGCGATGATCCCGCAGCTTGGCGCCCCGATTGGCTTCATGCTGGCAAGCGCCCTGTTTGCCTATTTCGTCACGAGCCTCACGACGGCGGACTTCCTGGATTGGGGCTGGCGCTACCCCTTCTTCTGCGCCTTCGCCGTCAACGTCGTCGCGCTCTTCGCCCGCCTGCGTCTGGTGGCGACAGAGGAATTCGGCACGCTCTTGGAGCGCCATGAGCTGGAGCCGGTAAAGATGACGGAGCTGCTGCGCGTGCATGGCCGCGACGTCCTGATCGGCGCCTTTGTGCCGCTGGCAAGCTTTGCGACCTTCCATCTGGTCACAGTCTTCCCGCTCGGCTGGGTGACGCTCTACAGTGAGCAGAGTTCGGGTTCGTTCCTGCTGGTGGAATTCCTCGGTGCGATCTGCGGCATTCTCGCCATCATCTGTTCCGGTATGCTTGCCGACCGGATCGGCCGCCGCAATCAGCTCGCCATCGGCGCGGTGTTGATCGCCTGCTTCGCTTTCGTGGCACCCTGGCTGCTGGATGGCGGCGCGACTGGACGCCACATCTATGTGGTCCTCGGCTTCACGCTGCTCGGCCTCTCCTTCGGTCAGGCCGCCGGCGCGAGTGCTTCGCGCTTCAGCCAGAACTATCGCTACAGCGGCTCGGCCCTGGTGTCGGATCTGTCCTGGCTGATCGGCGCCGGCTTCGCGCCATTCGTGGCGCTTGCCCTCTCCAGCCAGTTCGGCCTCGTCTATACCAGTCTCTATCTGCTGTCGGGCGTCGTCTGCACGCTGGTCGCAATCTTCTTCAGCAAGACGCTGGAGACGCGAGACAACTAAGTCAAATTCCGGAAACGAAAAAAGGCTGCGGCATGAAAGTGCCGCAGCCTTTTTCGTTCATGCCGAATGCAGGAGCCACGCGATCAGCGGCGCTGCCAGCACGTTCGTCACTCCTACCAGCACCATGACGAGACCGGCGATCGATCCTTCCTCGCGGCCGATCTCATGAGCCTTGGCGACGCCGATGCCATGTGCCCCCATGCCGTAAAGTGCACCTCGAGCCATGCCCGATTGCAGCGGCAGCAGCCGCAGCAAGATCTGGCCGACGACGGCGCCGAACAGGCCGGTGATGACGAAGAAGACGGCCGTCAGGTTGGGCGCGCCGCCGATATCACCTGAAACCACCATGGCAAACGGCGTGCTGATCGAGCGCGGCATCAGACTGAGCCGCAGGCTCTCATCGAGGCCGAAGAGGCTGGCAAGCCCCCAGGCAGAAACCATTGCTGTGGTACTACCCACCGTCACACCGAACAGCAGGACCGGCCAATAGCGCTGGATGAGGCCTCGCTGTTCGTAGATCGGCACGGCGAAGGCGACAGTCGCAGGCCCGAGTAGGGCCAGCAGCCAATGGCTGTCATGCATATAGTCCTGATAGTTTGCGTGCAGCATGAGAGCGATGGCGATCAGCACCCCAGGCACCGCTACTAGCGGCGACAGCCAGAGTGATGGCCGGCGTCGATAGAGTGCCTTTGATATGTAATAGAGACCGACCGTCGCCAGTGGCCAGAACAGACCTGATACCGCGGTTTCAATCGTGAGCATGGCTGGGTGCTCCCTTACGTGTCATGAGGCGGTAGCCGATATCGATCGCAACGGCGGTCACGCCCATGACGATCACTGTGCCGGCAAAGATCACTGCAAGTACCTTCAGCCCGATGAGGCCGATGAATTCGCCATGATCGAGCAAAGCCAGCACCGCCGGAACGAAGAACAGCAGCATTTCGGCGAGAAACCACTCCGCGCCACGCTTCATGCTCGTCAGCTTCACCGTGCCGCTCGCAAACAGTGCCAGCACCAGTAGCATGCCGGCGATGGCGCCGGGTATCGGCAAGTGTGCAAGGCGGACGATGGCTTCGCCCGCTTGCCAGAAGGCAAGCAGCAGCAGGGTCTGAGCAAGGCAGCTCAATTTCGGATGTTTCTTTGGGTCGATACGCATGGGAGCTCGGCAAAATCTGTCAGCCCGATAATAGGCGTTTACACCACATGAATAAAATGAATTGATTTCATATGATCCAGTCCTATAGGGAATAAGTATGGAACTTCGAACATTGAAAGCCTTCGTCGAGGTAGTGCGCCAGGGCGGCTTCTCAGAAGCCGCAAAGGTGGTGTTCACCACGCAATCGGCCGTCAGTAAGGCCGTGCGCCAGCTGGAGGACGAGCTTGGCCTGCCGCTGCTGAACCGCCTCGGCCATCGCGTGACCCTGACCGATGCCGGCGAGGTGGTTTATCGTCGGGCAATTGCGATCCTTGCCGGGCGCGACGATCTGCTGGCCGAATTATCGGAACTGCGCGGGCTGACGCGGGGTACCCTGCGGCTTGGCCTGCCGCCGATCGGCAACGATGCGCTGTTTGCACCGGTCTTTGCCGTTTTCCGCAATCGTTATCCAGGCATAGAGATCAGGTTGGTGGAGCAGGGCGCCAAGCGGTTGGAAGAAATGGTGCTGGCCGATGAGGTCGATCTCGGCGCCTCGCTGCTGCCGATGGCCGATGTCTTCGAGTGGCAGGTTGTGCGCTGCGAGCCGATGCATGTCCTTCTACCGTCGGCGCATCCGCTCGCCGGGCAGCAAACGGTGCCCCTGGCGGCGCTCAAGGACTACCCCTTTCTCCTCTTCGAAACCGGCTTCGCGCTAAACGGCATCATTCTCAACGCCTGCCGTGCGGCCGGCTTTGCGCCGGACATTGCCGCGCGCTCGAGCCAGATCAATTTCATTGTTGAACTGGTTGCTGCGGGCCTCGGGATCGGCTTCCTGCCACGGTTGATCGCCGAACAGAGCCGGCGTTCGGGCATCGCCCATGCGCTCGTTGTCGAACCGGACATGGAGTGGAACATGGCCTGGATCTGGCGGCGCGGTGGATATCTGTCGCATGCCGGCCGTGCCTGGCTCGATCTCGCTGCGGAGATCGCGGCTAAATCTTGACTCTTATCTCAAACTTTTGTGATAAGCAGACATCACCGTAAACTTGAAAAAAACGGTCAGGAAAAATATAGGCTACCGCATCGCCGCCCGATGACGGTGGTTTCCAAGCGAGAGGACTTAATGACTTTTTCCTTTTCTCATCTCACCGGCACCCTGGCGCTTGCCGCAGGTCTTGCCGTCGCTCCGATGCTGGCGCATGCCGCCGAATCCGATGGCATCGTCGTCTACAATGCCCAGCATGAGACGCTGACGCAGGCATGGGCGGAGGGCTTCACCAAGGAAACCGGCATCAAGGTCACGATCCGCAACGGCAGCGATATGCAGTTTGCCAACCAGATCGTCCAGGAAGGCGCTGCCTCTCCGGCAGACGTTTATCTGACGGAAAATTCGCCGGGCATGGCACTGGTCGATGCCAACAAGCTCTTCGCTCCGGTCGATGCCGCGACACTCGCCCAGGTGCCGGAAACCTTCAAGGCAGCCGATGGCAACTGGGTCGGCGTCGCCGCCCGGTCCACCGTTTTCGCCTATGACAAGACCAAGCTGAAGGAAGCCGATCTGCCGAAATCGCTCCTCGATCTCGCCGATCCCAAGTGGAAGGGCCGTTGGGGCGCTTCGCCGGCCGGCGCCGATTTCCAGGCGATCGTCAGTGCGCTGCTTGAGCTGAAGGGCGAGGACGCAACCCGCGCCTGGCTGAAGGCGATGAAGGAAAATGCGAGCTTCTACAAGGGCAACAGCGTCGCGATGAAGGCCGTCAATGCCGGCGAGACCGAAGGCGCTGTCATCTATCACTATTACTGGTTCGGCGATCAGGCCAAGACCGGCGAAAACAGCAAGAATGTCTCGCTGCACTATTTCAAGAACCAGGATCCGGGTGCCTTCGTCAGCATTTCCGGAGGCGGCGTTCTGGCGTCCAGCCAGCACCAGAAGGAAGCACAGGCTTTCCTGAAGTGGATCACCGGCAAGGGCGGCCAGGCCGTCCTGCGCGATGGCAACTCGTTTGAATATGCCGTCGGCAATGGCGAGGCTTCCAATCCGAAGCTCGTGCCGCTCTCCGACCTCCAGGCTCCGAAAGTCGAACCTTCGAAGCTGAACAGCAAGAAGGTTACCGATCTGATGACGGAAGCGGGCCTTATCTGAGGCAAAGTCCCGTGCCGCGGCGCCTTTCGGGCGCTTTCGGACGGGCTTGGCTCTTGCATCACTATCCTGTGCCCTGCTAGGGGCATGGGGATGGCCTTTAAGGCCGATCGATCGGGCAATCGCCGGCAGCGGCGGTTGCCTTCCCATTTCAGGGCGTGAAAGGCAGCTTAGATTTGCTGCAGAAGAACACATATGCCGGCGAGGCCGCCGCCATGCGAA
Organism: Rhizobium sp. BK098; assembly: GCF_014193155.1. Classification (NCBI taxonomy): domain Bacteria; kingdom Pseudomonadati; phylum Pseudomonadota; class Alphaproteobacteria; order Hyphomicrobiales; family Rhizobiaceae; genus Rhizobium; species Rhizobium sp. BK098. The sequence continues at coordinate 24,946 of NZ_JACHYY010000012.1, forward strand.
TGCCCCAGTTGACGGCTGCTCCGCGCAGCCGCGTTCGGCATGTATCCGTCGTCGCCCTTGCTTCGATTGTCGCGCTTCTGAGCCTGGTGCCGCTCGGCTTCATCGTCTGGATCACGATCGACACTGGCTGGGCAGAAGTTGTTGCCCTGATTTTCCGCAGCCGCGTTGGCGATCTGCTCGTCAATACCGTCCTGCTCGAAGTTTGCACCATTCCGCTTTCCATCCTGCTGGCAGTGACGCTCGCCTGGCTGACCGAACGCACCGATATCCCCGGCGCGCGCCTCTGGTCGTGGCTGGCCGCCGCACCGCTTGCCGTTCCCGCATTCGTGCACAGCTACGCCTGGGTCAGCCTCGTGCCGAGCATGCGCGGGCTGTGGAGCGGCGTGCTGGTGTCGGTGCTTGCCTATTTTCCTTTTCTCTACCTGCCGGTCGCAGCCGCCCTGCGCCGGCTCGATCCGGCGATTGAGGATGCCGCCGCCTCGCTCGGCCTCGACCCCTGGCGCGTCTTCTTCCGGGCGATCCTGCCGCAGCTTCGCCTCGCCATCTGCGGCGGCTCGCTGCTGATCGGCCTGCATCTCCTGGCGGAATACGGTCTCTACGTGATGATCCGCTTCGACACCTTCTCGACCGCCATCGTCGACCAGTTCCAATCGGCCTATAACAGTCCGGCGGCAAACATGCTCGGCGGCGTGCTCGTCTTCTGCTGCCTGCTGCTGCTCGGCATCGAGGTGCTGGCGCGTGGCAACGAACGCTATGCCCGCATCGGCTCGGGTGCCGCCCGGCCGGCCGATCGGCGCCGTCTCGGCTGGTTCGTCGTTCCCGCGGTCGCGCTGCCCATCGTCACCGCCGCATTGACGCTCGGTGTTCCTTTCGTCACCCTGGCGCGCTGGCTTTATCTCGGCGGCGCAGGCGTCTGGCGGATCGACACGGTCGGCTCGGCCTTGCTGCAGACCATTCTTCTCGCGATCGCCGGTGGCCTCCTCGCCACCATTGCAGCGACCCCGATGGCGTGGCTGTCGGTACGCGCGCCCGGCCGGCTGCAGCGCATTCTCGAAGCCTGCCACTATTATGTCGGCTCGCTGCCGGGCGTCGTCGTCGCCCTGGCCCTGGTGTCGATCACCGTCCGGCTGGTCCTGCCGCTCTATCAGACGTTTGCCACCCTTCTGCTCGCCTATGTGCTGCTCTTCCTGCCGCGCGCCATGGTCGGCCTGCGCGCCAGCATCGCCCAGGCACCCGTCGAGCTCGAGCGCGCCGCGATGGCGCTCGGCCGCACGCCGGCGCAGGCGGTGCGGCAGATCACCATGCGGCTTGCGGCTCCGGGATTTGCGGCCAGCGTCGCGCTCGTCGCCCTCGGCATCACCAACGAACTGACGGCGACGCTGATGCTTTCTCCCAACGGCACGGAAACGCTGGCGACGAAATTCTGGTCGCTGACCAGCGAGATCGATTATGTTTCCGCAGCGCCCTACGCCTTCATGATGGTCGTCCTGTCGCTGCCGCTCACCCTTCTTCTCTACGTGCAATCAAAGCGAACGGCCGGACAATGACCTTTCTGGCGATCAAGAATATCAGCAAGCGCTATGGTCCCGTGCAGGCGCTCGACAATATCGACCTCACGATAGCTGCCGGCAGCCGCACGGCCATCGTCGGCCCGTCCGGCTCCGGCAAGACAACGCTGCTGCGGATCATCGCCGGCTTCGAAACTCCCGATGCCGGTCAGGTAGTGCTTCAGGGCGAAACACTGGCGGATGGAGAGGCCATCGTACCCGCGCATCGGCGCGGCATCGGCATTGTCTCTCAGGATGGCGCCCTGTTTCCGCATCTGAGCGTATCGGAGAATATCGGCTTCGGCATGGAGCGCGGCGCGCGCGACCGCGATCAGCGCATCAATGCCCTCATCGATATGGTCGAACTCGACCGCGGCATGCTCGACCGCCGGCCGCATCAGCTCTCCGGCGGCCAGCAGCAGCGCGTGGCGCTTGCCCGCGCGCTCGGCCGCAAGCCGCGGCTAATGCTGCTCGACGAGCCTTTCTCCGCGCTCGATACCGGTCTGCGCGAAAACATGCGCAAGGCCGTCGCCCGCGTGCTGCAGATCGCCGGCATCACGGCGGTCCTGGTGACGCATGATCAGGCGGAGGCCCTGTCCTTTGCAGATCAGGTTGCTGTCCTGCGCGAGGGCAGGCTCATACAGGCCGGCACGCCGCAGGCGCTCTATCTCAGCCCAAGGGATCGCGAGACGGCACTCTTCCTCGGCGATGCCATCATATTGGCGGCCGATCTCGATCAAGGTCTGGCGAAATGTGTCCTGGGGCAGATCCCCGTCGGCGCCGGGAACCGGCAGGGTCGCACTGATATCATGTTGCGGCCCGAGCAATTGCGCCTCCGGGCAATCGATGAAGCCGGCGCGGGTGCTGCCTGCATCGGCAAGGTGACCGAAATCGAGTTCGGCGGCGCCGTCTGCGCTGTTACGGTCGTACTCTCCAACGGCTCCGAGACACTGAATATCAGGAGTTCCGGCGTCGGCCTGCCCGAGGTCGGCAGCATGGTTTCGGTGAGCGTCATCGGAAAGGCACATGTGTTCGACAGGCTCGATAGCTGAGCGTTACTTCGAGTTGAAGCAGGCGATGCTTTGGGGAAGATAAAGCATATCGCGCAAAAGTGTGCAGCGGTTTTGCGACAACGACATGCGTCAAATCAAGGTCCTAAAGCGCAAGAAGCGAATCTGAAGGATCGCGGTGCGCTTTAGGCGCGCCATCATCGTGCCCCATGCTGAAGGAATCTCTCCATGTCTTTTCCCCATGAGATCGAGCCGGACCTGCCTTTCCTCACTTCGCTCCGCCGCAATCTTCATGCGCATCCGGAACTCGGCTTCGAGGAGGAACGCACCAGCGGCATCGTTGCCACCTTGCTGGAGGAAGCGGGACTGACCGTGCATCGCGGCCTCGGCAAAACCGGTGTCGTCGGCACGCTACAGGTCGGCAACGGCACGCGCCGTATCGGCCTTCGCGCCGACATGGATGCGCTCGCTATGCCGGAAAAGGCCAATCGTCCCTATAAATCCACGATCCCGGGCAAGATGCATGCCTGCGGGCATGATGGCCATACGACGATGCTGCTCGGTGCCGCCCGTCATCTGGCCGCCAAGCGCGGCTTTTCCGGCACGGTGCATTTCATCTTCCAGCCGGCGGAAGAAGGTCGTGGTGGCGCCAGGCGCATGGTGGAAGATGGCCTTTTCGATCTGTTTCCGTGCGATGCCGTCTACGGGCTTCACAATATGCCCGGCCTTGCGGTCGACGAGATGGCGGTTGTCGAAGGGCCGCAGCTTGCTTCATCGGATAGCTGGCGCATCACCTTCCGCGGTACCGGCACCCACGGCGCCAAGCCGCATCTCGGCAAGGACCCGATCACGGCAGCGGCGACCTTCCTTTCCGCGCTGCAAACCATCGTCGGTCGCGTCGTCGATCCGCTGGAGCCGGCCGTCGTCAGTGCCTGCTCGCTGCAGGCGGGCGATCCCAAGGCGCTGAACGTGATACCAGATACGGTCGAGATCGGCGGCACGGCGCGCGCCTATACGCCGGAGGTCCGCGATCAGCTGGAAGAGGAGATCGGACGCCTGGCGCATGGGACTGCAAGCATGTTCAACATTGCCGTCGATTATCAGTTCGAGCGCCGCATCCCGCCCGTCGTCAACGATGCAGATGCCACGGCGCGGGCGCTGAAGGCTGCGACGACTGTTTTTGGCGAGAATGTGCGGACCCGCTTCCCGCCATCGACCGCCGGCGACGATTTTGCCTTTTTCGGTCAGAACGCTCCTGGCTGCTATGTCTGGCTCGGCAATGGCCCCGCCGTTGACGGCGCCCTGCATCACAATACGGCCTATGATTTCAACGATGAGGCAATCGCCTCGGGTGTGGCTTTCTGGACGACATTGGTCGAGCAGGAATTGGGAGAGGGTTGAGACAGGGCTGAACGTGCCTTACCGCGGTATACCGCCTCTTTTCAGCGTCCAGCCTCTCGCAGCAATGCATCGAAGATGATCTGTCGCGCCCTTTCGGCATCGATCTCCACGGCGAAATGGGCATTGAATTGCCCATGCGAGGCGCGCGTTTCGACGACGGTGCGCCCACGCGTGTGCTGTCCATGCAATTCCGCATCGATCCGGGCATGCCGAAGGGTTGCGATGCCAGGTTCGATGAAAACGGCGGCAGCCGTCGGGTCGTAGATCGCCATGGCCGGTCTGCCGCGGCTGATGGCGATGTTGACATAGCCTTCCAGCAGGTCAGCGAGCAGCTGCGCCTTTTCGCTGTTATTCTCGCGGATGCGGGCGACATCCTCCGGCCAGGCCAAGACCTTGCGGCAAATGTCGAGATCGATCATGTGCAACGGCAGGGTATGCGCCAACACAATGGCAAGTGCCTCCGGATCGGCAAAGGCGTTGAACTCAGCCGATGCCGTGTGATTGCCCACAGTGACCCCGCCGCCCATCCAGGTCAGCTCGTCGATGCGGGCGGCGAGATCCGGCCGTGCCAATGCCAAAGCGGCAATATTCGTGAGCGGCCCGAGCGCCAGGATGCGTTTCGGCCCATCGCTGTCGGAAAGCCAGTCGCATAGCGCGGTAAATGCGTCGCTGAATGGAAGTGTATCGGCCGGCGGCAGGCTTCTGCCTGCGGTCGGAATGCCGGTCTGGCCGAGAATGTTCTGCGCCGTTTCCAGCTTGCGGAGAACGGGCAGCTCGCGGCCGGTATGGATCGGAAAGGTCCAGTTGAAGACGGCGGCAGCGCCCGCCGCATTGGCCTTAACGTGAGACAGGGGTGCATTGCCGCTGACGAGCGAAACGCCATCGATGATGGTATCCGAATGCGCCACCACCAGAATGGCAGCGATATCATCGAATCCCATATCGGTATCGATCCAGATGCCCATACTCTATCTCATCGGTCGCAGCGAAATGGCACGGCGGCGTTTCCTGCCGCCCTGGCGGGATGGTCGCGGGACGCGCGCAAGCGGTGTTCGTCCCGCGGATCGCTTAGCTGGCTAGCGCATCAAGGATGCGGATCCAGGAACGAATGCCCTTGTGATAGGAGCGCAGCTCGTATTTCTCGTTCGGCGAATGGATGCGGTCGTCGGAGAGGCCGAAACCGACGAGCAACGATTCCATGCCGAGCATCTTCTGGAAGTCGCCAACGATCGGGATCGAGCCGCCCATGCCGATGATGAGGGCGGGCTTCGGCCATTCGCTGGAAAGCGCGGTCTTGGCCTTGGTCAGTACCGGCGAATCGTAGGAAAGCTGGATGGCCGGCGAGCCGCCATGCTCATGAAACTCCACCGAGCAATCCCCAGGGATCTTGGAGCGCACATAGGCGCGGAAGCTCTCGCGGATCGCCGCCGGATTCTGCTGGCCAACGAGGCGGAAGGAGACCTTCGCCGATGCCTTGGCGGCGATCACTGTCTTGAAGCCGGCGCCGGTATAGCCACCCCAAATGCCGTTTACTTCCGCCGTCGGCCGCGCCCAGGTGAGTTCCATCACAGACCGGCCCTTCTCGCCCGAGGGGATCGACAGGCCGACTTCGCCGAGGAACTTTTCGGCCGTCATGCCGAGCTTCTCCCAGGAGGCCTTGATATTAGCAGGCGTTTCCTCGACGCCTTCATAGAAGCCGGGAAGCGTTATGCGCCCCGTCTCGTCATGCAGTCCGGCAAGGATGTCGGTCAGAATGTGGATCGGATTGGCGGCAGCGCCGCCGAAAAGGCCCGAATGCAGGTCGCGGTCAGCAGCGGTGATGACGATTTCCTCGCCCACCAGGCCGCGTAGGCCTGCCGAGATCGCCGGCGTGTCGCCATCCCACATACCGGTATCGCAGACGAGGGCGAAGTCGGCTTTAAGCTCGGCAGCATTGGCTTCAAGGAAAGGCTTGAGCGAGGGCGAGCCGGATTCCTCTTCGCCTTCGAAGAGGATGGTGATGCGCACCGGCAGAGCGCCCCTCGTTTCCTTGTAGGCGCGCACCGCCTCGACGAAGGTCATCAGCTGCCCCTTGTCGTCGGACGTGCCGCGGCCGGTCAGGACCTTGCGGCCATTGCCCAGGTCCTTGATCGCGGGAGCGAAGGGATCGCTTTCCCAAAGATCGAGCGGATCGACGGGCTGCACGTCGTAGTGGCCGTAGAACAGCACATGCGGCGCATCGGCAGCGCCGGCATCGTGATGAGCGACCACCATCGGATGACCGGGCGTATCGCGTACGGAGGCCCTGAAGCCGAGCGAATTCAGGTAGGTGACCAGCCATTCCGCCGCCTTGCGGCATTCCGGCTTGTAGTCCGGGTCTGTCGAAATGGACTTGATGCGCAGCAGCTCGAAAAGGTTGTCGAGGCTGGAGGGAAGGTTCTGATCGGCGCGGTCGAGAACGGGCGATAGATCGGTCATATCCGACTCCTTACGTGAAATTCGGAGCGACGATAGACCAAAGGCCAGCCGGTTTCGAGGCGTTAAAACCGAAAATTTACCGTAGCTTGCCTCTTTCGACGGAGGCTTGCTCTTATGTGATTAGTTGCGCATGTAGTTTACAAGTTTTTTAGATTATTAGAAATAACGTCAATCCAGAAAAGTATTCTGGAGACGCGTAATGTTTTCAGTAATTGCATGTATTCGCGACGCTCATGACTTCAGGCTTATTCTCGTGGCGGCGGCCATCTGCCTCATCGGCAGCCTTGCCACCATGCTTCTTTTTTCGCGTGCACAGGAATGCCAGTCGCATCAGCGTCGCTACTGGATTGCGGCTGCGGCCTTTGCCAGTGGTGTCGGCATCTGGGCGACGCATTTCATTGCCATGCTCGCCTATGAGAGCAACCTTCCCATCTCCTACGGCATTTCGCTGACCGCGCTTTCGGTGGTCTTTGCCATCGTCGGCTCATGGCTCGCGATTGCCGTTGCCTTCGAATGGGACAATCGCGTTTCCTTTACAGTCGGCGGCATGCTGATGGCGTTTGGAATAGCCGCTATGCACTTCACGGGCATGCAGGCCATCGAGGCCTCGGCAAAGCTCTCCTTCGATATACCGCGCGTCGTCGCTTCAGTCGCCATCGGTGGCGTCTTCTCTTCACTGGCTTTCCTGGTGTTTCGCAGCCTTCGTGGCTTTAGTCGCATCATGGTCGGCGCTCTTCTGCTGTTGCTTGCGATTTGCTCCCTGCATTTCACCGCGATGAGCGGCGTGACGCTAACGCCCGAAATTGGGATGCCGGGGGCGGCCCTCGCCATGGATCGAAGCATCCTCGCAGGCATCGTCATGGCTGCCGCGATGGGTCTGATCCTCATCGCTCTCGGCGCCATCTTCATCGACCGTCATCTGACCGACCTTCGCGGCTTCGCCAATGCTTCGCTCGAAGGCCTTCTCATAATCCGTGACGGCCGGGTCATCGATGCCAACGAGCGATTTTTCGCCATTTCCGGATGGTCGCAGCAGCAGGTGGTCGGTGCCCCGCCAGAAACCTTCCTGGCGATCGACATAGATGCCCAAAGTGATGCCGCCATTCCACTGGAGACAACGCTGTCCGGCTATGATGGCAACGCGATCCCAGTCGAAACCGTGCGTCGCTCCATCACCTATCGCGGCCACGAATGCAGCGTATTGGTCGTGCGCGACCTGACCGAGCGGCGTCAGGCGCAGCAGATGATCGAGCATCTGGCGCACCATGATATATTGACGGATCTGCCCAATCGCTCGCTGTTCGACCAGCGCATGCGTCAAGCGCTGCAGGTGGCCAACCGCAGGGGCGGGGAAGTCGCCATCTTCTGTCTGGATCTCGACCGCTTCAAGGCCATCAACGACGTCTTCGGCCATGCCGAAGGTGATCGCATCCTCTGCAAGGTTGCCGGCATCCTGCAGCGTGCGATCGAGGAGGGCGATACGGTGGCAAGGCTCGGCGGCGACGAGTTCGCCATTATCCAGCCCAGGCGTCAGCAGCCTGAGGGGGCCACGCGCCTTGCCGAACGCGTTCTTTCGGAATTTGGCATGGAGATGGATACCGCCCGGGATCCGACGGCCGTCGGCGTCAGCATCGGTATCGCCATCTATCCGCGTGATGGCACGAGCGCCGAGCAGCTTTACGCCAATGCGGATATGGCGCTTTATCGTGCCAAGCATGCGGGCCGGGGTCATGCCTGCTTCTTCGATGCCGAAATGGACAAGGCCGTGCGCACTCGTCGCCAGCTTGAGAACGATCTGCGTCAAGCCATCCTGCGCCGTCAGCTCTTCCTGGAATATCAGCCGATCTACGATGTCGGCAGCGACGGTGTCAGCGGTTATGAGGCGCTGTTACGCTGGGCGCATCCGGATCGAGGCGTGATTGATCCGGAGACGTTTATTCCCATTGCCGAGGAAAGTGGATCGATCGTTGCGATCGGTGAATGGGTGCTGCAGCAGGCCTGCCAGGAGGCGACGCGCTGGAGTGAGCCTGCGAATGTCGCGGTCAACCTCTCGCCGCTGCAATTCATGATCCCGACCCTCTACGACCAGATCGAACGCATCCTGCGCAAAACCGGCCTCGATCCGCAGCGCCTCGAACTGGAAATCACGGAGGCGGCGCTGATGCGCGAACGAACGACTGTGATCGCGACATTGCAGCGGCTGCATCGCCTCGGCGTTCGCGTGGTCATGGATGATTTCGGCACCGGCTTTTCCTCGCTCAGCAATCTGCGCGCCTTCCCATTCGACAAGATCAAGGTCGACCGCAGCTTCACCGGCGCCCTCGAACACGATCCCGCAGCTCGCTCGATCGTCCGCGCCATCATCGGCCTCGGTCACAGCTTGAATATGCCTGTGGTCACGGAAGGGGTCGAAACGGAAACCCAGCGCCGCATCGTCATCGAGGAAGGCTGTGCCCAGCTTCAGGGGATATTCTTCGGCAAGCCCGATGTTGGGCCGAGCCAGTTCCAGTCCGCTTTGAATAAGGTGGTCGGCCGGGCTGAGGCGCGTTGCGCAAAAGTATGAAGCGGCTTTGCGGAAAACCGCTGCATGCGTTTTCTGGGATTGTTCTAAAGCTGTCTGGCATTCTCCAGCACGCGCCGGATATATTCCAGCAGCAGCTCGCGTTCGAATTGCCGGAAATCCTTGAGAAGATCCGTATCGGCGGCCATGGCGGCCTCGATCGCTTCCGCCTGCATGGCTGCGGCCTTGTTCGTCAGGAAGACCAGTTGCGCCCGCTTGTCCGAAGGATGCGGGCGGCGTTCCACCAGGCCGTCCCGTTCCATGCGCGACAGCGTATTGGCCATCGTCGCCTGTTCGATGTCGATCCTCTCGAGCAGCTGCTTCTGCGTCAGCCCGTCCTCGGACCACAATTCGAGCAGGATCGGAAACTGACCGGGGGAAAAGCCGAGCGTCGCCGCGCGTTGTTGTAGCGAGCGAGCGAATCCCTTCGCCATCTGACTGGCAAGGTAGGCGGCGGAGTCCATCCGATTAAATCCCATGATTGCAAATATGCCCATAATTCAGGAGCAAGACAATCAGCAATTATTCGGGTAGATCCCCTCTGAAATAAGCAACTCAGGTAAATTTTTCACCTTCATAGGTTGCATTTTTGATATGAAAAAGCCGCCATGGCCTGGAGGGGACGCCATGGCGGCTCATGAAAGAGGGACAAAGGCCCGGAGAGGGGATAGGCCTTTGTCCTAGTCTGACATGGCGGGGGACAGGCCGGTTGTCAGACCCGCGGCGTATCAATCGCCGGTGATTAGGATTTGAGGTTTCGAATGTGGTTTTTCAAGGGAATGCGCAGATTAGATTGATTAAAAGTTAGTAACGTTTCGGTGAGAGATCTGGTCATCTCATCAAAGCAATTCCAGGAAAAGTGTATCGCGGTTTTCCGTCCGGAATTGCATAAAAACAGAATATAGAGCGTTTCTGCGATTCGAAGAAAAGCGGAAGCGCTCTAGCCTGCAAAACCGAAGTTTATATGGACGTTGGAAGAGCGCCACGCTATCCATGCTTCCATGAAAAAAGGTGATCATCTCTTCCTCGTCGACGGTTCCGGTTTCATTTTCCGGGCCTTTCACGCTTTGCCGCCGCTGACGCGCAAGTCCGACGGATTGCCCGTCGGCGCCGTCTCCGGTTTCTGCAACATGCTGTGGAAGCTGCTGACTTCGGCGCGCGATACTTCCGTGGGTGTGACGCCGACGCATTTTGCCGTGATCTTCGACTATTCCTCGAAGACCTTCCGCAAGGACATCTTCCCGGAATACAAGGCCAATCGCTCGGCGCCGCCGGAAGAACTGATCCCGCAATTCGGCCTCATCCGCGAGGCGACCCGCGCCTTCAACCTGCCTTGCATCGAGACCGACGGCTTCGAGGCAGACGATATCATCGCCACCTATGCCCGTCAGGCGGAGGCGGCTGGCGCCGATGTGACGATCATCTCGTCCGACAAGGATCTGATGCAGCTCGTCACCCCCATGGTCCACATGTATGACAGCATGAAGGACAAGCAGATCGGCATTCCCGACGTGCTCGAGAAGTGGGGTGTATCGCCGGACAAGATGATCGATCTGCAGGCCATGACCGGCGACTCGGTCGACAACGTCCCCGGCATTCCCGGCATCGGCCCGAAGACGGCGGCGCAGCTTCTGGAGGAGTTCGGCGATCTTGACACGCTGCTTGCCCGCGCCGACGAGATCAAGCAGCAGAAGCGCCGCGAAAACATCATCGCCAATGCCGAACTTGCCCGCATTTCGCGCCAGTTGGTGACGCTGAGGACGGATGTACCGCTGGAACTTGCGCTTGACGCGCTGGTGCTGGAGCCGCAGGACGGCCCGAAGCTGATCGGCTTCCTGAAGACCATGGAATTCACGACTCTGACGCGGCGCGTCGCGGAGGCCTGCGACTGCGATGCGGCGGCAATCGAGCCCGCCGTCGTCAAGATCGAATGGGGCGAGGGCGCTCATGGTCCCGATCTCGATGTTGGCGAAAATGTCGATCTTGTTGCCGGCAGCGTTGTCGAGGCTGAAGGGGCATCGGTTCCAGCGCCGTCGGCCAAGGCGCGTCTGGCTTTGGATGGCACCACAGAGCCCGAGGATCTCGCCAAGGCGCGCGCCGCAAGTTTTGCGAGCGCGCCGATCGACCATTCGAAATATGTGACCATCCGCGATATCGCCACGCTCGACCGTTGGATCGCGGATGCGCGCGAAACCGGTATCGTCGCTTTCGATACGGAAACGACCTCACTCGATGCCATGCAGGCCGAGATCGTCGGCTTCTCGATGGCGATCGCCGACAACCGCAGCGATCCCTCGGGTTCTTCCATCCGTGCCGCCTATGTGCCGCTCGCTCACAAGACCGGTATCGGCGATCTGTTGGGCGGCGGCCTGGCCGACAATCAGATCCCGTTGCGTGATGCGCTGCCGAGATTGAAGGATCTGCTGGAGGATGCCTCCATCCTCAAGATCGCGCAGAACCTCAAATACGATTACCTGCTGATGAAGCGCTACGGCATCGAGACGCGGTCCTTCGACGACACGATGCTGCTGTCCTATGTGCTCGATGGCGGCGCCAATGCCACGCATGGCATGGACAGCCTCTCCGAGCGCTGGCTCGGCCACAAGCCGATCGCCTACAAGGACGTCGCCGGCAGCGGCAAGTCCAACGTCACCTTCGATCTCGTCGATATCGACCGCGCGACCGCCTATGCCGCTGAAGACGCCGACGTGACGCTGCGCCTCTGGCTGGTGCTGAAACCACGACTTGCGGCAGAAAAACTTTCAGTCGTCTACGAACGGTTGGAAAGGCCGCTCGTGCCAGTGCTTGCCCATATGGAGGAGCGCGGCATTACCATCGACCGGCAGATCCTTTCCCGCCTTTCCGGCGAGCTGGCGCAGGGTGCCGCCGCCTTGGAAGACGAGATCTACAATCTGGCCGGCGAGCGCTTCAATATCGGCTCGCCGAAGCAGCTCGGCGATATCCTTTTCGGCAAGATGGGGTTGGCCGGTGGCAGCAAGACCAAGACGGGGCAATGGTCGACCTCGGCGCAGGTGCTGGAGGATCTGGCGGCGGCCGGCTTCGAGCTGCCGCGCAAGATCGTCGACTGGCGCCAGCTCACCAAGCTGAAATCCACCTATACGGATGCGCTGCCGAGCTATGTCCATCCCGAGACGAAGCGCGTCCACACCTCCTATTCGCTGGCCTCGACCACGACCGGGCGCCTCTCCTCCTCCGAGCCCAACCTGCAGAATATTCCGGTGCGCACGGCGGAAGGCCGCAAGATCCGCACGGCCTTCATTTCGACGCCGGGCCACAAGCTCGTCTCCGCCGACTACAGCCAGATCGAACTGCGCGTGCTGGCGCATGTCGCCGATATCCCGCAGCTCAAGCAGGCCTTCGAGGACGGTGTCGACATTCACGCGATGACGGCCTCCGAAATGTTCGGCGTGCCGGTGGACGGCATGCCGAGCGAAGTGCGCCGCCGCGCCAAGGCGATCAACTTCGGCATCATCTACGGCATCTCCGCCTTCGGTCTGGCGAACCAACTCTCGATCGAGCGCTCGGAAGCCGGCGACTATATCAAGAAGTATTTCGAGCGCTTCCCAGGCATTCGCGATTACATGGAAGGCGCCAAGCAGGCGGCGCGCGACAAGGGCTATGTCGAGACCATCTTCGGCCGCCGCATCCATTTCCCCGAAATCCGCTCCTCCAACCCTTCCGTCCGCGCCTTCAACGAGCGCGCCTCGATCAACGCGCCGATCCAGGGTTCTGCCGCCGACGTCATCCGCCGTGCCATGATCAAGATGGAGCCGGCGCTGGCCGCAGCCGGGCTTGGCGATCGTGTGCGCATGCTCTTGCAGGTGCACGACGAACTGATCTTCGAAGTCGAGGATGCGGATGTCGAGCGCACGACGCCGATCATCGTCTCGGTCATGGAAAACGCCGCCATGCCGGCGGTCGACATGGCCGTGCCGCTGAAGGTCGATGCACGCGCTGCCCACAATTGGGATGAGGCGCATTGAGGCTATATCGGGTGTCGCATTCCTAAGTCGGTGAAATTGCTTTCTCGCCGCCAAGGGCGAGATTGGGCAGCTTAAATACTCTTATTTGCCGATCAGCATTTCCAGCACCGAAATAATGGCGCGCTCGGCCTCTTCGAGCGTGCCGCTATTGTCGATATCGGCGACGTCGTAGCTGCCCTCGACGGTCAGCGAGCTTCTTTCCAGCCGCTTCAGCACGTCTTCGCGGCTCTCGCGTCCGCGCGCCATCAACCGCTCGGCCAGCACTTCGCGTGTCGCCGTGATGTTGATGACCTTCAGACGTGGAAATGCGCTCTGGAAGTGATGCAGCGCCGAGCGTGAGCCATTGGCGATCACCAGATGGTCCTGCGCAAGCTCATCGAAGACGTCGGCCGGAATGCCATATTTCAGGCCGTGCGCTTCCCAGGAGACGGCGAAGGCACCGGCCTGTTCCATCGCATCGAAATCGGCGTCGGAGACGCTTCTGTGGTCTTCGTTACCAGCATCGCCGTCGCGCGTGATGACGCGGCGAACGAAGTGGACATCCGGCCGGCCGGCAAAATGCTGGGCGGCCAGATTCATCAGCGTATCCTTGCCAGCACCGCTCGGGCCGACGACGACGGCGAGCGTGCCCGCTGTCGCATCCGTCAGGCCGAGATTAGCCGGCTCGAGATTGGCGCTTGCGCTCATGCCACCCGGCGTCCTTCCCGCCAGACGGAGCGCGTAACCGGAACGCCATGATCGCGACGGACGCGCACGAGATCAGCGCGCAGGCCCTCTGCGATGCGGCCGCGGTCGTTCAGGCTAACGGTCCTTGCGGGCGTCGCCGTCACCATGGCGATCGCCTGCGGCAGCGAAATGCCCTCGACTTCGTCCGCGAGAATGAAGGGTGCATGCAACAGGCTGAGCGGCACGTAATCGGAGGAAAGCACATCGAGTACGCCGAGTTCGGCCAGGTCGCGGGCGGCGATATTGCCCGAATGCGACTTGCCACGCACGATGTTGGGCGCGCCCATCAGCACGCTCATGCCGGCGCCGTGGGAAGCCTTGGCGGCATCGATACTGGTCGGAAACTCCGCCAGGCGAACGCCGTAATTGATGGCTTCATCGACATGGGCGAGCGTCGCATCGTCATGACTGGCGACCGTGATGCCGCGTTCGGCGCAGACCTTGGAGATCGCGTCACGATGCGGCGTGGCATATTTCGCCGATTCTTCCTGGCGCTTGGCAACGAACTTGGCAAAGGCTTCGTCGCTGAGCCCGCGCTTCTTCTGATAGTAGAAGATGTACTGATCCATGGTCTGGAACTGGCGCTGGCCCGGTGCATGGTCCATCAGCGAAACCAGACGGACGTAAGGGTCCTTCTCGAAATCCTGGAAGTGGTCGAGCACGTTGTCGGAGGAGACTTCGCAGCGCAGGTGGATCAGGTGATCGGCGCGCAGGCGATCTTCGCTTTGGGCCGCCTGGATGGCATCGGCCATATCGCGCATCTCGCCCTTTTCGAAACCACCGTCCTCATCAGAGCCCATGCGCAGGCAGTCGAACACGGTCGTGATACCCGAGGTGACGATCTGGGCATCATGCGCCTGGATCGCCGCCGTCTTGTTCCAGCGAACGCCCGGGCGAGGGGAATAATGTGCCTCCAGATGGTCGGTATGCAGCTCGACCAGACCGGGGATCAGATAATCGCCCTCGAAATCCTCGCCGATATCGGACTTGCCTTCGGAGATGGCGGCAATGCGACCGTCACGGATCAGCACGGAACCTTCGACGATCTTGTCTTCGAGGACGATGCGGGCGTTGGAAAGGACGGTTTCTTTGGTCATATCGGCTCTTTCATATTAGGCGCCGGCAAGCGGCAGCCAGGAACGGACGGTAAAGGGAGCGCCACGCTCTTCTTCGACGAAGACGGCGAGGCCGGAAATATCGAGCGGCTTGCCGGTATGTTCGGCGAAGCGATGGCGCAGAATTTCCTGTAGTTCGGGTTGACGCTCCGTGGGAACCCGACCGGTCAGCGTCATGTGGAAACGGAACTCGTCATTGACATAAGGATAGCCCCAGCGCAGCAGATTGGCGCGCTGCGGCTCCGTCAAGCCTTCCGGCTTGCGCCTTGCGATGTCATGGTCCGAAAGCGGTGCGCGCAAAGGCTCGAAGGTTTTCACGACGCGCGAGGCGAAATCCTGTAACGGCTCGCAAACGGTGCTGGGCACGAGCGCGAAGAAATGGCCGAGTTGGCCCAGCACAAGTTCCGGAATGGTGAAAGCCTTGGTCTGCGAGGCGAATTCGGCGGCAACTTCGAGGAGATCGCGCTCGGTCACCGAAGCGGCTAGCTCGAACGGCGCCTTCAGCGTGGCATGGAAGCCGTAGCGGCGCGGATCGGCCGTCAGTTCGGCATGGCCTTCCGGCAGCGGCGCCATGGCCTTGTCGGAAAAAATCTCATTCGAAAATGCATCACGGCCCAGCCAGCGGGCGGCAAGCGATGTCAATGGATCTTCTTTGGGCGGCGTGAAATAGAGAGCATAGCGCAAGGCTGCATTCCTTGGAAAAATCGGCTGCGCGGGACACTGTTGGGTGATTTGCGACAAACCGCAAGAGCAGCAAGGCAGCAACGGTCCGAATCCGGCTAAAGCCAGCTTGACCGTTGCGGTCTTGCCGGCCTGCGCTACCGGATTCCCGTGACAGAATGATGATGCGTAACGATTTTTTCCCGATCTTTTTTATTTCGCTCGCGCACCCATCAGCCGCGAACGCAAGGCGTTGGATGCGGCATCGAACAGGAAGACGACGATCAGGATCAACAGCACCATATAGGCGACGTTTTCCCAGTTCGCGTTGGTGCGCATCGCTTCCCAAAGTTTGAGCCCGATACCGCCCGCGCCGACGGCGCCGATGATGGTCGCGCCGCGCACGTTCGATTCCCACTGGTAGAGCGTCTGGCTGACGATGACCGGAACGATCTGCGGCATGATGCCGTAGCGATGCACGAGAATGGTCGGCGAGCCGGTGGATTTCACGCCCTCGCGCGGCTTGTTGTCGATATTCTCCAGGCCTTCGGAATAGAGCTTGCCGAGCGTACCCGTCTCGGTGAGGAAGATCGCGCCGCTGCCGGCAAGCGGGCCGGGGCCGAAGGCGCGGGTCAGGAATAGCGCCCAGATCAGCATGTCCACCGAACGCAGGAAGTCGAAGAGGCGTTTGAGGATCTGGTTGAGCAGCCGGTTCGGCGTGATGTTGCGAGCCGCCAGGAAGGCGAGCGGAAATGCTACGAGCGACCCGAGGAGTGTTCCGAGGAACGCCATGACGATGGTCTGGAACAGCTTGGTCCAGACGTCGCCATGCTGCCACGCGCCATTGTTCCAGATATTGTCGAAGGCCAGTGAGAGGTTGGACTGGGCAGGGTCCAGCCGCGGCCCCGAAACGATCAGGCTGATGACTTCGCTCGCCGGCTTGTCGAAGAAGGGCGAATGTGTGTCGAACACGAAGTTGGCCCAGCCGAGGAAACGCTTGCGGATCTTCACGCGATCAGTGGAAATGCTGGCATCGCCGGCAAAGCCGAGATTGACCAGGATGTTGTCGTCATAAACGGTCATCCAGCTGGGTACGGGCTCGGAGCCGACGATCTTCGGCGCATCGCCGGCGATATCGATCGGGATCGTAATGCCGTGCGCAGTCACGATAGCCTGCGTTTTGGTTACGGTTACCGTGCGGCTCGTGCCGCTGACGGAAACGGTCATGCTGCCATCGGGGTTGGTCTTGACCCAGTCAGGATGCGGATTGTCGCCCAAAGGCGAAAAGCGCGGATACTTAATGGTGATCTTGTCGTCGGAGATGCGGAATTCCGGCTGCACGTCATAGCTCACCCATTCGCTAAGATAGATCCCGACGCGCTCCCAATGTGCTTCCGAAATGACCTTCGGCAGATCGAAGAACCAGACTGCATAAATGCCGTAGAGGACAATGCCGATGAACATCATCAGCGCACCGAAGCGCTGGCGGAAGGACCGGTGAAGAACCTCCGGATAGCGCGCTTCGATTTCCTGCATGCGGCTGGCGTCGATGATGGACATGGTCAACCTCAATGCTGCAAAAGGAAGGCATGTTCGCCCACCAGACGGCGGCGGAGCCATGCGGAAAACTGATCGACGGCGATGATCGTCAGGAAGAGAAGCAGCACCAGCGCCAATGTCTTGGCGCCGAAACCGCGTGAAATCGCAAGTTTGAGCTCTTCACCGATACCGCCGCCGCCGACGGCTCCGATGATGGTGGAGGCGCGAACATTGATCTCCAGACGCAGCAGCGCGTAGGACATGAAGTTCGGCAGCACTTGCGGCAGGGCGGCAAAGCGCACGCGCTCGCTCCAGCTCGCGCCGACGGCGCGCATGCCCTCGTCCGGTTTCATGTCGATGTTCTCGACCACTTCGTAGAAGAGCTTGCCGAGCGCGCCGATCGTATGCAGGCCGACGGCGATGATGGCCGCGATCGGGCCGATCGACAGGATCGCCGAAAACAATCCGGCAATGACGATCTCGGGAAAAGCCCGCAGAAGTTCCATGGTACGCTTAGTCACCAGACGAATCGGATTGGATGGCGACATGTTGCGAGCGGCAAAGAAGCTCAAAGGCACGGCGAAGACGACGCCGATGATGGTCGATACCAGCGCTACGTTGATCGTGATGATCATCAGCTCGAAATATTCAGGGATATAGAAATCGCCCCAGACATAGACGCGGCCGAGCGGGAAATTGAAC
The DNA here is from genome assembly GCF_014193155.1 of Rhizobium sp. BK098. Taxonomy (NCBI): domain Bacteria; kingdom Pseudomonadati; phylum Pseudomonadota; class Alphaproteobacteria; order Hyphomicrobiales; family Rhizobiaceae; genus Rhizobium; species Rhizobium sp. BK098. The sequence goes on from NZ_JACHYY010000012.1 coordinate 42,667, forward strand.
TCCTCGCCGCCGGCGCCATTGGCTCCATTCGGGCTCGGCAGATCGAAGAGCGCGCGATAGACGTCCGACCAGTCCTTTGGAATGAGCCAGCTCAGGAAATCGAATAGATGCGGCAGGCGATCAAAGAAATGTCCGGCGTTGTTTTCGTCGGCGAAGCGCACCGAGCTGACGAAGGCGGCGAGCAGGATCACGAGGCCGATGCCGGTGTAGAGGCGGCGCTTGGCCACCATCTTGCTCCAGGCGTCGCCGATCTCCTTGGCGCTCTGTGGCGCGCTCTGCATGTTCGGGTGCGTATCGGCGATCGTCATGAAGTCAAGCCTCTGTGAATAGCAAAAGGGCGGCCGTTGCCGGCCGCCCAATTATCGGAATGCGGATCAGCCGCCGATGGCAGCTTTGCGAACGTCGATGACGGCGTTGTAGAAGTCCGGGGTAACCTTGACGTAGCCCTTGAAGTCGCCGCCTTCGATGGCGTTGAAGCACTTGGCGTCGGCCGTCGGGAGCTTCATGAAGAAGTCCGTCAGCTTCGTCTGCCATTCGGTGCCGAGAGCGTTGCGAACGACGAGCGGGCCGTTCGGGATCAGCGGAGAACGCCATACTTCGACGAGCTTGTTCGGATCCACGGCGCCCTTGTCGACTTCCTTGCGGAAGGTGCCGGAGGTGAAGCCGTCCTTGAAATCGCCAACGCCCGAGGAATCGTCGACAGCGACGTCGACCTTGCCGTCATAGGCGGCGAGCAGGTTGTTTTCATGGCCGCCGTTGAACTGGGTCGAGCCGAAGAACTTGTCGTTCGGCACGCCGGTGGTCTTCGGAATCTGCGTGAGGGGAACGAGGTAGCCCGAGGTGGAGTCCGGGTCGGCGTAGCCGAGCTTCTTGCCCTTGGCGTCCATGATCGTCTTGATGCCGGAAGACTTGAGGGCGAGGCCGATCGAGTAGTAGCCGGTAGAGCCGTCGGTCTGCTGCGTCGTCAGGATCGGGGTAACGGCCTTCGGGTCCTTGATGGCGACGGCTGCGTAGCCGGAAGCGCCGAGTTCGGCGAAGTCGAGCGTGCCGCCGAGCAGGCCCTGGATAACGCCGTTATAGTCGGCGGCCGGGAACAGCGAAACCTTCTCGAAACCGAATTCCTTCTTCAGGTGGTCGGAAAGGCAGGCGTAATTGCGCAGGCGGTCGGCTTCGTTTTCGCCGCCGAGAATGCCGATGCGGAATTCCTTGAGGTCTGCTGCGTTGGCAGCAGCGCCGACTGCGAGCGCAACGAGCGCCGTAGCGGCAAAGAGTGCTTTCTTCAACATGGGTTCGTCTCCTGATTAACCGGTGTCCCCGGATGTCTTCGGTCTGATAGAAGAAATGCGCCCTTGACGCGGGCCTTCGATCCCGGCCGTCTCTCTCAGAGACCGGCCAGTGCCAGCGGTTGCGGGCCGGCAGATTCAGTCGCCGCGGCTTGCGCGGCCGGATCGGCGATATTGATGGATGTCGACGTCATGCTCTCGTCGATGCCGGCGCCGTCCTTATCGGTACCGTAGATTTCCTTGACGGCGGCTGCCGTCAGATCGGTCGGCTTGCCGTCGAACACGACCTTGCCGCCTGCCATGCCGACAATGCGTTCGCAGTAATTGCGCGCCGTATCCAGCGTATGCAGGTTTGTGATGACGGTGATGCCTTCACGCTCGTTGATATCCCGCAGCGCATCCATGACGATCTTGGCATTCAGTGGATCGAGCGAGGCGATTGGCTCGTCGGCCAGCATCATCTTCGGCTGCTGCATCAGGGCACGGGCGATGGCGACGCGCTGCTGCTGGCCGCCCGAAAGCGTGCCGGCCATCTGCAGAGCCGTCTGCTCGATACCGAGGCGCTCAAGTGCCGCGATGGCTTCAATGCGTTCCTCACGCGAAAAGACGGACAGCAGGCTCAGAAGCGTCGATCGATGGTTCAGCCGGCCGAGCATGACGTTGGTGAGCACGTCGAGGCGCGGAACGAGGTTGAACTGCTGGAAGATCATGGCGCAATCGCGCTGCCAGCTGCGCAATGCACGGCCGCTGAGCTTCGAAACCTCGGTGCCGGCGAAATGGATGGAACCGGAACTCGGATCGGCGAGGCGATTGATCATTCGCAGCAAAGTCGACTTGCCGGCGCCGGAACGGCCGATGACGCCGACCATCTGTCCTTGCGGTATGTCCAAAGTCACGGAATCGACAGCGAGCTTGTTTCCAAACCGGCGCGAGACATTCCTGAGTTCGAACATAGTGCTTCCCTTTCGCGGCTGCCGGGCTGCAGAAATTTCAGCGGTACCGGTGCTAAGAATGGGCGCATGCCCCTGCCTCGAAGGGAGTTTCGACGGGGTCGGCGCCAATTACAAGGCAACCGATTAGTCCCGCTTCATGAAGCTCCGATGTCAGTTTTATGTAACTGCTGTTACAATTCCCGTCGTTTTTGCAAGATTAGCCGGCTGAGGGCTTTCCGCTAAGTTTAGCCGTCAAACATGCCTGTCGGCAGGCCGTCCATGCTGAAGCTATTCTTCTCGCGCCGATATTCTTCAATGCCATCAGGACCCTTTGCTTTCGCCCATTGGTCGAGGCTCGGCCTCTCGCCTTCGTAGGAAAAGAGCGGCACGCCGAAACCGCAGGAAGTCTGTACGAGATCGAAGTCCAGTCGTACGATCTGCCGTGCGCCGAGCGGCTCTTCCCCCGCATAGTAATCATTCAGCAATTCCCGATATTCCTGTGTCGATCGGTGAATGATCCGCCCGCGGCCGTAGAGACGCAGGATCATCGGCGGCCCTTCGACGGCGCAGAACATGATGGTCAGCCGCCCGTCGGCCTTCATGTGGGCCGATGTCTCGTTGCCGCTGCCGGTGCGGTCGAGATAAATGGCAGTATTCGGGGAGATGATGCGCAGGCATAACGTTTCGCGCGGCGAAACATTGACCCGGGATTCCGATGTCGCGGACGCCGTGAAGAAGATATGCTGCCGCGCGATGAAATCGCGAAGCCGGTCGTCAACGCTGGAAAATTGCTTTGCCATTAAGAGGCCTCCTTAATTCGAGCTAGACAGATCGCCTGAGGCTGAAGCGGCCGCCGGTCTCCTGCAAGCCCGGCTGGGGCGGAAAGCGTCCTCAGGCGGCGTAGCGATCCAGAAATTCCTCGGCCGAAAGGGCGCGAAAATCCGCAAGCGCCGTGCGCAGGCGATCGTGATCCCAATCCCACCATGAGAGCTTGTCCATGCGCGCGCCGACCTCGGGCGTGAAACGCTCGCGAATAAGCTTGGCCGGCACACCGCCGACGATGGTGTAGGGCGCGACGTCCTTGGAAACGACGGCACCGGCGCCGATGACGGCACCATTGCCGACCGTCACGCCGGGCAGCACGGTCGCGCCGTGGCCAATCCAGACATCGTGACCGATGACAACGCGGTTGTCGCGCCGCCAGGTGAAGAAATCCGTCTCCATATCGGCATCCGGCCAGTAGTCGGCGGCGCGGTAGGTGAAATGGTGCAGCGTGGCGCGCCATGTCGGGTGGTTGGTGGCGTTGATGCGCACGGCGGCGGCAATGTTGACGAACTTGCCGATCGTCGCGCACCAGACCGCGCCATCCTGCATGATGTAGGAATAGTCGCCGATCTCGACTTCATCGATGCGGCAGCGGTCGGAGACCTCGGTATAGCGGCCGAGCGTCGAGTTGTTGACGCTCGCAGAAGGGCTGATGAAGGGCGTCTCGCCCAGTTTGCGGCTCATGCGGCGGCCTTCCGCGGCGAGAACTGCGAAACGTCGAGAATGCGGCTGCCGACGGCCTCGCGCACTTCTTCGTCATGGAAGATGCCGAGAAGGGCAACGCCGGCTCCCTTCTTCTGCTCGATCATGTCGACCACGACGGCCCGGTTGCGGGCATCGAGCGACGCCGTCGGCTCGTCGAGCAGCAGGATGGCGTGGTCGGTGATGAAGCCGCGGGCGATGTTGACGCGCTGCTGTTCGCCGCCCGAGAAAGTGGCGGGCGGTAGCTGCCAAAGTTCCTTCGGCAAGTTCAGTTGTGCTAGCAGCTCGGCCGCCCTAGCCCTGGCCTCGTCCACGGTCACGCCACGGCTCAGTAACGGCTCGGCAACGACATCGATGGCGGCAACGCGCGGAACCGTGCGCAGGAACTGGCTGACATAGCCCATGGTCTGGCGGCGGACATCGAGCACGGTGCGCGGGTCGGCGGTTGCAAGATCGACGATCCTGTCCTTGTGAGTGACAAGGATCTGGCCGCTATCAACGGCATAATTGCCGTAGATCATCTTCAGCAGTGAGCTCTTGCCGATCCCGGACGGACCGCCGAGCACGACGCATTCGCCCGCGGCGACGGAGAAGGAGACATCGGCGACGACGGGCAGACGAATGCCGTCGCGCAGATGCATGGTGAAGCTTTTGAAGACTTCGGAAACGACGAGTGGGGTTGCCATGTTTGTTCCTCAGACCTGCAGGATCGAAGAGACCAGCAGTTGCGTATAGGGTTCGCGCGGATCGTCGAGCACCCGGTCGGTTAGACCGTGTTCGATCACCTGTCCGTCCTTCATCACCATCATGCGATGCGACAGGAGGCGGGCGACCGCGAGATCGTGCGTGACGATGATGGCCGAAAGGCCGAGATCGTTGACGAGGCCGCGCACCAGATCGAGCAGGCGGGCCTGCACGGACACGTCGAGGCCGCCGGTCGGCTCGTCCATGAAGACCAGGCGGGGGCCAGTCACCAGATTGCGGGCGATCTGCAGGCGCTGGCGCATGCCGCCGGAGAAGGCGCGCGGCTGGTCGTCGATGCGGTCGGCGTCGATTTCGACCCGCTCCAGCCAGTCGATGGCAGTGTTGCGGATGTTGCCGTAGTGGCGGTTGCCGATCGCCATGAGCCGCTCGCCGACATTGGCGCCGGCCGAAACCGTCATGCGCAGGCCGTCGGCAGGGTTCTGGTGCACGAAGCCCCAGTCAGTGCGCATCAGGAAGCGGCGCTCGGCCTCGTTCATGCGGAACAGGTCGCGATAGGTCTCGTCGCGCATGTGGTATTCGACGCTGCCCGTCGTCGGCAGCAGCCGTGTCGAGATGCAGTTGAGCAGCGTCGTCTTGCCGGAGCCGGATTCGCCGACGATGGCGAGCACTTCGCCGGGCCAGAGCTCGAAGGACACGTCGCGGCAACCGATGCGGCTACCATAAAATTTCGAGATGTCCTTGACCTTCAGAAGGGGTAAGTCACTCATTCGGCAGCCTCCTGGTTGGGTGCCAGCATCGAGCCGATATGGCCGTGGGCGCGACGGTCTTCGCAGAAATCGGTGTCGGAGCAGACGAACATGCGTCCGCCCTTGTCGTCGAGGATCACCTCGTCGAGATAGACCTGCTCGGCCCCGCAAAGCGCGCAGGGCTTGTCGAAGCGCTGTACTTCGAAGGGATGATCCTCGAAATCCAGGCTGACGACTTCGGTGTAGGGCGGCACGGCATAGATGCGCTTTTCGCGGCCGGCGCCGAACAGCTGCAGTGCGTCGGAAAGATGCATTTTCGGATTGTCGAATTTCGGCGTCGGCGAGGGGTCCATGACGTAGCGGCCGGCGACCTTGACCGGATAGGCATAGGTCGTGGCGATGCGGCCGTTGCGGGCGATGTCCTCGTAGAGCTTCACATGCATGAGGCCGTATTCCTCGAGTGCGTGCATCTTGCGCGTCTCGGTCTCGCGCGGCTCCAGGAAACGTAAGGGTTCCGGGATCGGCACCTGGTAGACGAGCACCTGGTTGGAGCCAAGCTTGGCCTCCGGGATGCGGTGGCGCGTCTGGATGATGGTCGCCTCGTCCGTGCGGGTGGTGACGGCGACATTGGCGACCTTCTGGAAGAAGGCGCGGATGGAGACGGCATTGGTCGTGTCGTCGGCACCCTGGTCGATGACCTTCAGCACGTCCTGCGGACCGATGATGGTGGCCGTCAGTTGCACACCGCCGGTGCCCCAGCCGTAGGGCATCGGCATTTCGCGCGAGGCGAAGGGCACCTGATAGCCGGGAATGGCGATCGCCTTCAGGATGGCGCGACGGATCATCCGCTTGGTCTGCTCGTCGAGATAGGCGAAATTGTAGGTGGCGAGTTCGGTCATTCGGCTGCCTCCGTCATGGGGTCCATGCCGCTTTCGCGAGCGGCCTCGAAGTCGCGGCGCATGCGCCGCACCAGGTCGAGTTCGGCCTGGAAGTCGACATAGTGCGGCAGCTTCAGATGTTCGACGAAGCCCGTCGCCTGCACGTTGTCGGAGTGGGAAATGACGAATTCCTCGTCCTGAGCCGGCGCAACGATGTCTTCGCCGAGTTCCTCGGCGCGCAGTGCGCGGTCGACCAGCGACATGGCCATGGCCTTGCGCTCGCTCTGGCCGAAGACCAGGCCGTAGCCGCGGGTGAACTGCGGCGGCGCCTTGGCCGAGCCCTTGAACTGGTTGACCATCTGGCATTCGGTCACCTGGATGCGGCCGAGCGAGACGGCGAAGCCGAGTTCCGGTACGTCGAATTCGACCTCAACTTCGCCGATGCGGATTTCGCCGGTGAAGGGGTGGGTGCGGCCGTAACCGCGCTGCGTCGAATAGCCGAGCGCCAGCAGAAAGCCTTCATCGCCGCGGGCCAGCGCCTGCAGGCGAAGATCGCGGGTCATCGGAAATTCCAGTGGTTCGCGCGTGAGGTCGCCGATATCGTGGTCGACGGGCATGGTGCCGTCGCCTTCGATCAGCCCTTCCTGATCGAGGATTTCGGAAACGCGCATGACGCGGCCGTCTTCGGCCGGGCGCTGCATCGGCTCGTCGACAGGTTCGTCGGTCAAAAGGCTCGGGTCGAGCAGGCGGTGCGTATAGTCGAAGGTCGGGCCGAGAAGCTGGCCGCCGGGCAAGTCCTTGTAGGTCGCGGAGATGCGGCGCTCGATCTTCATTGCTGCCGTGTCGAGCGGCTGGGAGTAGCCAAAGCGCGGCAGCGTCGTGCGGTAGGCTCTGAGCAGGAAGATCGCTTCGATCATGTCGCCGCGGGCCTGGCGAACGGCAAGTGCGGCCAGCGTACGGTCATAGAGCGAGGCCTCGGCCATGACGCGGTCAACGGCGAGCGCTAGCTGCGCCACGATCTGGTCGATGCCAATGGCCGGCAGCGAGCGGTCGCCGCGGCGGCGGTCGGCCAGCAGCCGGTGCGCATTGGCAATGGCGGCTTCACCGCCCTTTACAGCAACATACATACGTCACATCTCCGTCGCGATGATCTTGGTGGTGCGCGGCAGGCAGAGGAATTGCCGGCCCGCCGTCAGGATGAGATCGACGCCGCGCGGGAAGAGGGCGCGATTGTCGTTCCAGATGCGCAGCAGCGCATCCGGCAGGCCGATCGGTGCGATCATGGTGATATCCTTGATGCCCGGACCCGTCAGCGCCAGTTCCTTGCCGCCTTCGAGGCTTTCGATCTCAAGCACGATCGTCGTCGAGCGATCGGGATACTCCTGGGTGCCGATGCCGAACTGGCTGAGGGAGGAAAGCGCCATACCAGCTTCAAGAAAGGCAAAATGTGCCTCCAGCCGCTCGGATATGATGGGTGCGCCGGTATGGAACGCCAACCAATCCGGCAGGCTGGATCGCGCAAGGCTATTGGACAGCCAGACCGGCGTATCGTGATCGCAAAGGGTCAGGCCGATGGCGCCGGCAGCGATGCCGAGCGGAGCCGGCGGCGCAATGTCGGCGGTAATGGTCTGCAGGGTGCCCGGGCGCGCCATGGCGTCCATCGTCATCTTGAAGACACTCTGTGCGTCGAAAACCGGATCAGTGAAACCGCCGGTCAGGGCCTCATTGCCGAAGGTTGGGGTGCTGGAAAGGCTCATCAATCTTCTCCGCGAACCATGGTGAAGAAATCGACGCGGGTCGCCGCCGTCTCTTCCGCGCGCTTGCGATCATAGTTTTCGATACGTTCGGTCACGGGCTGCAGGATCGCCTTTTCGACGAACTCTTTCGTAGCCGATTGCTGCCAGAGTGCATCGAAGATGGCCGAAAGCCGGGCCTTTTCCCGGTCTGTGCCGAGCGCGTGCGCATGGCCGATAGTGTTGGATGCCAGCCGGACGGTAGCGCGTGTCACCGTGACTTCGCCGAGATTGAACGGAGAGCCGCCACCACCGATGCGGCCGCGCACCATGACGAGCCCGGTCTCGGGGCCGCGCACCGGTTGGACTGTCGGCTTGCTCGGCAATGCTTGCCAGGCCGCCTCTAGCTCGTCGCGTTCTGCCTGCGCCAAGAGATCGGCGACGCGCTTGCGTTCACGACGCTCCTGTGCGGCCGCTTCCTGCCTTTGTGCTGAATTCATCGCGCCTTCCTTTAAATGTCTATTGATATATACAACCATACAAGATATGTTTATATCTATTAGCGAGTCGTGACAAGCGTGTGACAGGGCGAGTGGGCAAAATGGCAGGGCAGAAGATACAGAGGCAGACGGGCGTGGCGCTCTGGCGGCAGATTGCCGACCGCATTCGCACCTCTATTAATCATGGCGATTTCGACGAGACGGGCATGGTGCCGCCGGAAACGGCCCTGGCGCTGCAGTTCGGCGTCAACAGGCACACGATCAGAAGCGCGCTGGCAGCACTCGCCCAGGAAGGCATCGTCAGGGCCGTGCAGGGACGCGGGACGCTGATCGAGCGCAAGGAGCGGCTGAGTTTTCCGATTTCGAGACGTACGCGATTTTCGCAAGGGATCGGCGACCAGGTGCGCGAAACCCGCAGCGTCTTGCTTGCATCCGGCGAAGAGGCCGCCAGCACTGAATTGGCCAAACAGCTCAAGGTCAGGACGGGAACGCCGTTGATAAGGCTCGAGACGCTGGGTCAGGCGGACCATCGGCCTGTATCGCGCGCCACCAGCTGGTTTCCGGCGGATCGTTTCGGCGATATCGCGGAGGTCTATCGGACAACCGGTTCGATCACCAAGGCATTCAAGGAGCTTGGCGTTCCTGATTACGTCCGCGTCGTCACCGAGATTACCGCGACACATGCCGACGAGAGCGATCTTGCCGATCTGCAGCTATCCCCGGGCGCCATTGTTCTCGTCGCCCAGGCGCTGAACGCCGATCTCGACAATGTCCCGGTGCAGTATTCGATTTCCCGCTTCGCCGCAGACAGGGTGCGGTTCACGATTGAGAATTAAGGCCGAGCTACGAAGTCGGCTGAAAATCGTTCGGCGGCCATTGCTGTGCGGTATGCAGGATGCGAATTATGCGCACCGTCTCGCCGGCGACGTCATAAACCAGCAAATAGTTTCGATGCACGACGAGTTCTCGCGTCCCGGCACGCGACCGGATCGGCCCGCCATCGGATGGGTGATGAGCTGTTTCGACCGTTTGGCGAAGAGCTTGTCCAGCGCGATTGCCGCGGAGGCATTCTCGGCCTCGATGTAAATATAGATGGCGCGTCGATCAGCTCTTGCTTCGGGAGTCCAGGCAAGTTTCACGAAGAACGCCCGCTGAGTTTGCGGCGTGTTTCTTCTCGTAACGCAGCGAATTCAGCGTCTATGTTGTCGTCAGGAATGAGATTGCCGGCGTTGGCTGAAGCAAGACCGGCCTGCACCTGCTGGCGAAACCACATGTCATAGTCAGCGGCATCCTGCTGGCGCTGTACATAATCGCGCATGAAAGCCCGGAGCAACTGCGCACCGGTCTGATCATGCGCTTTCGCAGCCTCGCTGAAAGCCGCCTTCAACTCTTCTTCAACTCGGAAGGTAAATGTCGCGTCGCTCATGTCGGCCCATGTGTTACATACGCAGTGCAGTGTAACACATATTGCGGCATTTCCCACCCCTCATCTCAGGCCTATGAGGGGTGGCTTCCGTTCAATAGCTTAATGCGCGCCGGACATGTCGCCGAGGACTTCCTTCGAGGCGACGGTGGAATCGGCCTTGAGCTTGTAGACCATCGGTACGCCGGTCGCGAGGTTCAGCTCAAGGATCTGCGCCTTGCTCAGGCGATCGAGAACCATGACGAGCGAGCGCAGCGAATTGCCATGGGCGGCCACCAGCACATTCTGGCCGGCGAGAACGCGCGGCAGGATTTCCGTCAGGTAATAGGGCCAGACGCGGGCGCCGGTGTCGCGCAGGCTTTCGCCGCCGGGCGGCGGAACGTCGTAGGAGCGGCGCCAGATGTGGACCTGCTCTTCGCCCCACTTGGCGCGGGCGTCATCCTTGTTGAGGCCGGAGAGATCGCCGTAGTCGCGCTCGTTCAGCGCCTGATCTCGAATGGTTTCGAGGCCGGGTTGGCCGATTTCATCGAGGATGATTTTCAGCGTGTGCTGGGCACGCGTCAAGGCCGAGGTAAAGGCGATATCGTACTTGATGCCGTAATCGGCCAGAGCCTTGCCGCCTGTCTTGGCTTCTTCGACGCCAAGCGCCGTCAAATCGGGATCCTTCCAGCCGGTGAAGAGATTCTTCAAATTCCAGTCGCTCTGGCCATGGCGAACGAGGACGAGAGTACCGCTCATAATATTTCTCCCTGATAGGGCAATTCCAGGAAAAGTGCGTAGCGGCTTTCTGTCCGGAATTGCGAGACAATAAAAGGCTGGAGCGGATTGGCAGGTCCCTGCCGACCCGCTCCGGGTTCGGATCAACGTGTGGAGAGCCCGAGTACGTCGAGCATGGAATAGAAGCCGGGTTTCTTGTCGCGCGCCCAGAGCGCCGCCTGCAGCGCGCCGCGCGCAAACAGCGATCGGTCGCCGGCATTGTGCGAGAGCGTCAATCGCTCGCTTTCGCTGGCGAAGATCACCGAATGATCGCCGACCACGCCGCCGCCGCGCAGGGTCGCAAAGCCGATCGTGCCCACAGGACGCGCACCCGTATGGCCATCGCGCACGCGCACGGAATTGTCGTTGAGATCGATGCCGCGACCCTTCGCCGCCGCCTGGCCGAGCAGAAGTGCGGTACCCGAGGGTGCATCGACCTTGTGGCGATGATGCATCTCCAGCACCTCGATGTCCCAGTCGTTCGAGGGCAGCGCCCGCGCCGCCTGTTCGACAAGCACGCTCAAAAGATTGATGCCGAGGCCCATATTGCCCGATTTGACGATGCGGGCATGGCGCGCGGCCGCCTTGAACTTCGCCTCGTCCTCATCCGAGCATCCCGTCGTGCCGATGATATGGACGATGCGTGCCTGTGCGGCGAGGCCGGCAAAGGTGACGCTGGTTGCCGGCGTTGTGAAATCGATGACACCTTCGGCGTGAAGGAAGGCGGAAAGCGGATCGTCGGTGACGGGAATGCCGATCGGCCCGAGCCCGGCGATCTCGCCGGCATCCTTGCCGATGAAGGCGGAGCCGGGACGAGCGACGGCGGCATGCAGGGCCACGCCGTCGGTTGCATGAATGATGCGGATGAGAGCCTGTCCCATGCGGCCCGCCGCGCCAACCACCACCAGCTTCATCGCATCGTCGCTCATGTCGTCTCTATCGTCTATTTGCGGGAATTGCTTGAAATCGCCGGTAGCTGCAGGTTGTTGAGCCGAGCGTAGAGGCCATTGTCGGCCGTCGCAAGCGTCTCGTGGTTGCCCTCTTCGACAACTCGGCCGTTCTGCATGACGACGATCTTCTCGGCGCGGATGACCGTCGACAGGCGGTGCGCGATGACGACGACCGTGCGGCCGCTCATCGCCTCTTCCAGTGCCTTCTGCACGGCCGCTTCGGATTCCGTGTCGAGCGCAGAGGTTGCTTCGTCCAGAAGCAGGATCGGCGCGTTGCGCACCAGCGCGCGGGCGATCGACAGGCGCTGGCGCTGGCCGCCGGACAGCGTCACGCCGTTTTCGCCGACCGGTGTGTCATACCCCATCGGCTGCGCCTCGATGAAATCATGGGCATAGGCGAGGCGCGCTGCTTCCTCGATCTCGGCATCCGTCGCGTTCGGGCGGCCGTAGCGGATATTGTCGCGGATCGTGCCTTCAAAGAGATAGGGCTGCTGCGACACATAGGCGAGCTGTTCCCGCAGCGACTGTTTCGTCACATGCGCGATGTCCTGCCCGTCGATGAAGATGCTGCCGGATTTTGGGTCGTAGAAGCGCGGGATCAGATTGATGACGGTGGACTTGCCGGCGCCAGAAGGCCCGACGAGCGCTGTCGTCTGTCCGCCCTCGGCCGTGAAGTTGACACCGGAAAGTACGGATTCATCACCATAGGCGAAATGAACGTTGCGGAACTCGATGCGGGCGTCGGTCACGTTAAGCGGCTTGGCATCCGGCAGGTCGCGCTGGCGCGGCTCCATGTCGAGCAGCTCGTAGATCATCCGTGCATTGACGACCGCGCGCTCCAGCTGCACCTGCAGCTTTGCAAGGCGGCGGGCCGGATCGTAGGCAAGCAGCAGCGAAGTGGCGAAGGAGAAGAACACGCCCGGCGAGACATTGTCGTAGATCGAGCGATAAGCGGCATAGGCAAAGAGGCTGGCGATCGCAAAACCGGCGACGGTTTCGATCAGCGGTCCGTTGCGCTCCGAAAGGCGGGCGATGCGGTTCTGCCGGTGCTCGGCGGCGGTGATCAGCTTGTTGATCTTGCGCTCGAGCTCCTCTTCCATCGTGAAGGCCTTGACGATGGAAACGCCTTGAATGGTCTCCTGCATTGCGCCGAGTACATGGCTGTTCAGGACGATAGCATCGCGCGTGGCGGCGCGCAGGCGCTTAGAAATATAGCGCAGCGCGAAGAAGAGCGGCGGCGCGATGACGACGAATGCGATGCTGAGCACCGGATCCTGGAACACCATGACGCAAAGCAGGGCGACGAAGGTCAGAAGGTCGCGTGCCGTCGACGTGATCGTCAGGTTCATGACATCGCGGATGCCCGAGACGTTCTGGCTGATGCGGGCGGCGAGCTGCGCGGAGCGCGCTTCGCTGAAGAAGCCGACTGACAGCGTCATCAGATGCGAATAGAGCCGGCGCTGGTAGCGGGCGATGATGTTATTGCCGATCTTCGACAGAATGACCGACTGGAAATACCCGGCAAAACCGCGCACCACGAAGACGAGGAAGATGCTGAAGCAGATTTTCCAGGCATCGACGATATTGCGGGCGATGAAGGCGCTGTCGATGACCGACTTGACGATGTAGCCGATATAAGCAGTCGAAAGCGCAACGAGGATAAGGCAGGTAATCGCGATGGAGTAGCCGCGAATATGATCGCGGCCGTTCTCGGCGATAATGCGCTTCAGCATGCCTGTAATGGCTTCGCTGTCGACGTTTTTGCTTTTCGGGTCAGGCAATTTCAATAATCGGCTTCCTGTCTTGAACCAAGCGAGCCGCATCTGGCACGTGCTTTCGCGGCTCTATTAAAGAGTTAACACGGCTTTGGCTAGATATGGCTTGCCGCGCTGGTTAAGGCCGATCACGGAGCCGGGTCTACTATAGAGGAAGGCGGCCCCTTCAAAAAGGTAGGCGCGCCAGCTGTTTCGGTGCGCCATGAGCTGTTTGGCAAGCGGTTAACGCCGCCAGCGACGGCCTTCTGTCGCAAGGCCGAAGTTTGTCGGCTTGCGGGCATAGGTCGCCAGGCCGGAAAGCGCTGCCAGCGGATTGACGACCACGTGCGTCGGGATGGTCTTCATCAATTCCGTGTGCGGTGCCTTGTCTTCGAAGGCGGCGCGGAATTCCGGCTTCTGCAGCGCGGGCAGGATCTTCTGCGGAATGCCGCCCGAGAGATAGACGCCGCCGCGCGCCATGAAGACCATGGCGAAATCGCCGGCGACACGGCCGAGATAGGTAACGAACAGCGTCAATGTCTCCTCGGCCTGCCTGTTGGTGCCGGCGAGTGCATGATTGGTGATATCGGCTGGCTCTTTGAGGCTCGGTTCGATGCCGTCAGCCGCGCAGATCGCATGATAGAGGTTCTGGAGGCCGCGGCCGCAGATCACCTGTTCGGCCGAGATACGGCCTTCGATGGGTTCTAGATGCGGCCAGATCTGCAGGTCGCGTTCCGTGCGCGGTCCAAGATCGATATGCCCGCCTTCGCCCGGCACCGGCACCCATTGATGCTGAGTATGAACCAGGGCGCCGACGCCAAGCCCGGTACCCGGCCCGAGCACGACGCGCGATGCGGTCATGTTCCCGGATGCTTGGCCGATGGTTTGGCGATGCTCGTCGGAAATCTCGGCGATCGCGAGCGCCTGCGCCTCGAAATCGTTGATGACGAGCACGTCCTCGATGCCGAGATTGGCGATCATCGTCTTCGGACGGATCACCCAATCGCAATTGGTCAGCGGAATCTCGTCACCCTGCACGGGACCGGCCATGGCAAGAATTGCCGAGCGGGGTCGGACCTTGCTGTTTTCAAGGGCGAGTTTGATCGCGTCGTCGATCGTGGCGAAATTCGCCGTCTGCACGACCGGGAAATGCTCCTGTTCGGAGTCCGCATCGACGAGGATGGAGAAGCGTGCATTGGTGCCGCCGATATCGCCGATCAGGATTGGGAAAGGCAGGGGGGCATCACTGTGATTGAGCTCGGGCATGGCCAGGTCCGTGGTCTGCCGCCGGCAAGGCGGATTAATGGTTCAGTGTTTTGATCAGGCGCTCGGCAGTGGATTCGTTGAGCGCCATCGGAATGTCGTAGAGAACGGCAAGCCGCGTCAATGCCTTGACGTCGACGTCGTGAGGGTGCGGAGTGAGAGGATCGATGAAGAAGACGAGCATGTCGATCTCGCCGGTGGCGATGAGCGCGCCGATCTGCTGGTCGCCACCGAGCGGGCCGCTTTTCAGACGGGTGACCTTGAGGTCGGGGCAGGCATCCAGCACGCGGCCGCCCGTCGTACCCGTGGCGACGATGTTCCAATTGGCAAGGGCGGCCTCATTGCGTCGGGCAAATTCTGCCATCGCATCTTTTTTCTGATCATGCGCGATCAATGCGATGCATTTGCTGCCGGCCATGAAATCCTTGCTCCGCCCGATGCTTTCAATCGATTTATCCGCCTTCTATACCAAGGGGGCGCGTTTTGAAAGACGCCTCCGGCAAGGACGGGTGCAGGATCTATTGCTGTGGAATCTGACCTGGCGGCGTATCACCCGAAACCGGCATTGCGTCCGTCTCCGCCGAAACGCCGGCAGCTTTATCGCCGGAGGCAGCCGAGCGTGCGGAAGCAGCCGAAGGTGCCGCCAACACGGCCTGACAGGCCTTGGGCAGATCGGCAACCATGACTTCGCGTGGCTTGACCGGGGGCTTGGTGCTGGGCTTCGGCTTTGCCCAGGGCTCGGGTCCGAACCACCAGGCGAGCGACTTGTCGCAGCCATCGCCGGCGGCGACCGGGGCCTGCCCCGTGCAGCCGACCGAGCCGGGAGGGCAGCGAAGGCGGATGTGGAAATGCGAGTCGTGCCCGTATTCCGGCCTAAGCTTGCCGAGATTGCTGCGGTCGCCCGTCCATGTCTCGCACATCTTCTTCTTGATGGCCGGGTTGACGAAGATGCGCTCGACCTCGGGATAGCTCGCCGCGCGCATCAGCAGGCGCGCATGCGCCGGCGTCCAGACCTTGTCATTGATCGTCAGAAACTTGTCCTTGGCGAGCATCGTGGTGAAAGGCATGGCTTCGCGCTCTTCCGCCGTCATCTTGCGCCGTGGCATCGGCGTCAGCCAGACGTCGGCATCGAGGCCGATCTGGTGCGAGGCGTGACCGTTGATCATCGGACCGCCGCGCGGCTGCGAGATATCGCCGACAAGCAGGCCCGGCCAGCCGTCATTCTTCGCCGCGTCGCGCGACAGGCGCTCAAGCAGGCCGATCGTTTCCGGCCGACCCCAGCGGCGATTGCGCGACAGGCGCATCGCCTGCCACGTCGGGCCGTCGGCCGGCAGAGCGACTGCGCCCGCAAGGCAACCCTTGGCATAGAAGCCGATCGATTGCGGTGCCCCCTGCATCGGTAGCGTCACGGCGCCGAAGACCGCTTTTGCGCTGCCGGGCGAAGGTGTGGCCTGCTGCGCCAGCGCATCGCTGGCGACAAGGCCCATCCCGATCGAGGTTGCGAGAGAGAATTTGCCGATCGTTCGAAAGGCGCGAGCCAGAAGTGAAGCCATGCATATCCTTGAAGGCGGTCGGCATTAGCCGAAGTGATTTGCCGGGAGATTATCCTGAAACAGGATGGAAGTGAATCCGCGGCAATCGCCGGTGGCTACGGCCGACCGCCTTTGCCGGCATGGCCGTCGTTACTACAGATCAGTTCGCCAGGATTTCCTCGGTCTTGCGAATGCGCGATAGCCGCGGCAAGACCTTCGTGCAGGCGAAATCCTGCATCTCCTGTGAAAGGGTCGTCACGGCATCTTCAGCGACAATGACGGCGTAATTTGCCGCGTGGGCATCGCGCACGGTGCATTCCACACCGAAATTGGTGGCGACGCCAGTCACGATCAGCGTTTTGATGCCACGGCGGCGCAGCTGCAGATCGAGTTCCGTGCCGTAGAAGGCGCTCCACTGGCGCTTGACGATGGCGACATCGGGCGTCAGCGCTGCCATCTCGGCCGGAGCTTCGAGCGCGGCCGGCGGCAAGCCTCCTGGGGGAAGCGGGAAGCTTTCGTCGGTCGGCTGATTGACAGCGTCGGCATAGTCTGCGGAAAATCCGACGGTCACGAAAACGGTCGTTCCACCATCGGCCTTCAGTTTGTTTGCGATGGCGACCGTATTGGTGACGATCTGCTGGGCGGAGTAGGGCGCAAGCGGGCGGCTGAGCACGAGGCCTTGCAGGTCGATGGAAACAAGAGCGGTGGTCTTGGGATCGTAAAGTGACATCTGGGGGCTCCGAGAAAACATGAGGGTATCCTCACAATGGAAAATATGAGGATGACCTCACAAAAATCAAGTGAAGAATTGAAGACGCGTGCGCCGAAACGGCAGCGGGGCCACGATCGCGTTGCCGTTCTGCTCGAAGCGGCGGCAAAAGTCTTTGCGCGCAGGGGTTACGATGCGGCCACGATGACGGAGATCGCGGCGGAGGCGCATTCATCGATCGGCTCGCTCTATCAGTTCTTTCCGACAAAGCCCTTGCTCGCCGAGGCGCTGCATATCGATCGCCTCGAGCGCCTTAAGGCGGGGCTTCGTGACATGGCGGAACGGAGCATAGGGCTTTCCGCCGCCGGTACCGGTGAGGCAATCTTCGATGCGCTCGCCGCTTTCATCGAGCAATATCCCGAGTTTCCCGTACTAGCCGGGCGTCGCGATATTCCCAAGGACCGCAAGGCGCGCTCGCGCGCGGAGTTGCGAGAGCTGATTGCCGCCTTTCTGCGGCAGGCCCATCCGCCGATCACGGACGATATCGTTCTGATGGCGGGTATCGTGCTCGAGTTGCTGCGCATTGCTGTCGTCGTTTCCAGCGACCCGGATGCCGCCGAAGACCGGCGCGTCTTTGCGGAACTGCGACTGATGCTGCGCAAACGTCTTGAGGATGCTACGGCAAAAGATTGAGCCTCGGACACGGTTTTCAGCCTTTGCAACAAGATGAGTTGTTGCGTCCTGCTTTTTGCCCTCATTTGCCTTATGCTGATTCTTCAGACATCATCGGGAGATCATGAATGGCATTGTCGCGGTTGAAAGCAGGCTTGGTCGTTTCTCTTTTTTGCCTGCTGGCAATGCCTTTATCCACGAAAGCCGAAGAACCGCAATTCCGCATCGGCACGGCTATTCTTGGCGACTTGAAATATCAACCCGGCTTCAAGCGTTTCGACTATGTCAATCCGGAGGCGCCCAAGGGCGGCGAGCTTAAGCTTTCGGCCGAAGGCACGTTCGACACGCTCAATCCCGTGCTGTTTAAGGGCAACCCCGCCAGCGGATTGTCAATGGTTTTCGATACGCTGATGAAATCGTCCAATGACGAGATAGCCACTTCCTACGGCTTGCTTGCCGAGGGCGTCTCCTATCCCGATGACATAGCGAGCGCCACCTTCCGCTTACGCGCCGAGGCGAAATGGGCCGATGGCACACCGGTGACCCCGGATGATGTGATTTTCAGCTTCGATCGCACCAAGGAGCTCAATCCTCTCGCGACCAGTATCTATTCCCACGTGACGCGAGCCGAAAAGACCGGCGACAGGGACGTCACCTTCTATTTCAATGAAAAGAACAATCGCGAACTTCCTTTTATCGCCGGCCAGTTGCTGATCGTGCCGAAACATTGGTGGGAGAGCGCCGGTACGGACGGAAAGCCGCGCGATATCTCCCGCACGATACTCGAGCCGATCATGGGATCCGGACCGTATAAGATCGTCTCCGTGCAGCCGGGATCATCGATCCGATACGAACTACGCGACGACTATTGGGGCAAGAACCTGCCGGTCAATATCGGCCAGAATAACTTCGGGGCGATTTCCTATACCTACTACGCCGACAAGGATGTGCAATTCGAAGCCTTTCGCAGCGGAAACACCGATTTCTGGCAGGAGCAGTCAGCAAGCCACTGGGTGACCGCATATGACTTTCCAGCCGTCAAGGACGGCCGCATCAAGCGCGACGAGCTTCCCAACTCGTTGCGCTCTGTCGGCATCATGCAGGCGGTGGTGCTCAATCTCCGGCGGGATCAGTTCAAGGATCAGCGTGTGCGGGAGGCGTTGAACTACGCCTATGATTTCGAGGAGATGAACCGGGCGCTTGCCTTTGGCCAGCTGACCCGCGTCAACTCCTTCTTTTTCGGTACCGAGCTTGCCTCTTCGGGGCTGCCCACGGGCGAGGAATTGAATATCCTCAACAGCGTCAAAGATAAGGTGCCGCCCGAAGTCTTCACCACGCCCTATACCAATCCGGTCGGCGGCGACCAACAAAAGGCCCGCGACAATCTGCGCAAGGCGATCGAGCTTTTCAAGGAAGCCGGTTATGTGTTGAAGGGCAATCGCATGGTCAATGAAAAAACCGGCCAGCCCTTCACGATGGAAATCCTGCTCGGCAGCCCTTCGATGGAAAGATCAAACCTGCCCTACGTACAGAACCTGCGCCGCATTGGCATCGATGCGACCCTCAGAACGGTCGATTCATCGCAATACATCAACCGCATTCGCAGCTTCGACTATGATGCGACCTGGAACGTCTGGGGCACTTCTCTGCCGCCCGGCAGTGAACAGATCGATTACTGGGGCTCGGCTTCCGCAAACCGCCAAGGCTCTCGCAACTACGCCGGCATATCCGATCCGGGTGTCGATATATTGATCGGCAAGCTTGTCTCTGCCGCGACCCTCGAAGAAAAGACTGCTGCCGCCAAGGCGCTTGACCGCGTACTGCTCGCCCACCACTACGTTGTCCCGCTGTTTTATGGGACGACGAACAAGATCGCTTATTGGGACAAGTTCGAACATTTGCCCGAGCTGCCCGAATATTCCATCGGCTTCCCCGATGTCTGGTGGTCGAAAAGCGCCGGAAAGTGAGCCTCTCTTGCAATGAGGGGCCTGCTGGCTCCAAATGCAGAGGGCTGATTCGGGTAGTTTCAAGCTGATATGACTGCGCCGGTCTCGATCCGGCGGAAGGGAATGTGATTTGATCGACGGACGGATTGAGGCGAGGCGGAACATACCCCTCTTCGAGGGAGCGGCGGACTGATGGGCGCCTATATCCTGCGACGCCTCCTGCTGATGATACCGACCATCGTCGGTATCATGGCGATTTCCTTCACCATCGTACAGTTCGCGCCGGGCGGCCCCGTCGAGCAGGTCATCGCGCAGCTGACCGGGCAGGGAGATAACGCCAACGGCCGCCTGTCGGGTGGCGGTACGGACCTGGCTGCCCAGCAATCCTTCGACGACAGCGGCTCGAAATATCGCGGCGCGCAGGGGCTCGATCCCGAGCTGATCGCCAAGCTCGACAAGCAGTTCGGCTTCGACAAGCCGCCGCTCGAGCGTTTCGGCCAGATGATGTGGAACTATATCCGCTTCGATTTCGGCGAGAGCTTCTTCCGCAATACCACCGTCATCGACCTCATCGCCCAGAAACTGCCGGTGTCGATCTCGCTCGGGATCTGGATCCTGATCTTCTCCTACGCCATTTCCATTCCGCTCGGCATCCGTAAGGCGGTGCAGGACGGATCGACCTTCGATGTCTGGACGTCGGGCATCATCATCGTCGGCTATGCCGTCCCGAGCTTCCTGTTCGGCATCATGCTGATCGTGCTGTTTG
This sequence comes from Rhizobium sp. BK098, assembly GCF_014193155.1. NCBI lineage: Bacteria > Pseudomonadati > Pseudomonadota > Alphaproteobacteria > Hyphomicrobiales > Rhizobiaceae > Rhizobium > Rhizobium sp. BK098. Next base: position 62,742 of record NZ_JACHYY010000012.1, read on the forward strand.
CCGGCGGCTCCTTCTTCGACTGGTTCCCGCTGCGCGGCCTCGTCTCTGACAACTTCGCCGACCTCACCTGGTGGCGGAAGATCCTCGATTATCTCTGGCACCTGGTGCTGCCGCTGATTTCGCTGTCGCTTGCCGCCTTCGCCACGACGACGCTGCTCACCAAGAATTCCTTCATCGAGGAGATCAAGAAGCAATATGTCATCACCGCCCGCGCCAAGGGTCTTTCCGAACGGCGCGTGCTCTATGGCCATGTCTTCCGCAATGCCATGCTCATCGTCATCGCCGGCTTTCCGGGCGCCTTCATTTCCGCCTTCTTCACCGGCTCGCTTTTGATCGAAAACATCTTCTCGCTCGATGGCCTGGGGCGCTTGAGCTATCTCTCCGTCGTCCAGCGCGATTATCCGGTGGTGTTTGCCACGCTCTTCATCTTCTCGCTGCTCGGCCTCGTCGTCAGCCTCGTCTCAGACCTCATCTACACCTGGATCGATCCGCGCATCGACTTCGAGCGGAGGGACGTGTGATGGACGCAGCCAATCAGCAGACGCTCCCGACAACGGTGAAGCCGCCGCGCAAGGGGCTGTTTTCGCCGACCAATGTGCGCCGCTGGGAGAATTTCAAGGCGAACCGCCGCGGCTACTGGTCGCTCTGGATCTTCCTGGTGCTGTTCGTCCTCAGCCTCGGCGCCGAATTCATCGTCAACGACCGGCCGATCCTCGTCTCCTACAAGGGCGAGATTCTGACGCCGGTCTTTGTCGATTATCCCGAGGAGAAGTTCGGCGGTTTCCTGGCGCAGACGGATTATCGCGCCCCGGATATTCAGGATGAGATCAACGCCAATGGCTGGATGATCTGGCCGCCGATCCATTATTCCTATCAGACCGCCAACTCCAATCTGCCTAAGGGAATGTCGGCGCCGACGCCGCCTTTCTGGGCGATGAGCAAGGAAACGCGCTGCTCGGGCTATCCCGGCGGTGTTGCCGATCCGAATTGCAACTGGAGCAATTTCAACTGGCTCGGCACTGACGATCAGGCCCGCGATGTGCTCGCCCGCTTGGTCTATGGCTTCCGCATCTCGGTGCTGTTCGGCCTGGCGCTCACCATTTGCTCGGCCGTCGTCGGCGTCTGCGCCGGTGCGATACAGGGTTATTTCGGCGGCTGGACCGATCTTCTGATGCAGCGTTTCATCGAAATCTGGTCGTCCATGCCGGTGCTCTATATTCTGTTGATCATCGCCTCGGTGCTGCCGCCCGGCTTCTTCATCCTCCTCGGCATATTGCTGCTGTTTTCCTGGGTCGGTCTCGTCGGCGTCGTGCGCGCCGAATTCCTGCGGGCGCGCAATTTCGAATATGTACGCGCCGCCCGCGCGCTCGGCGTCAATAACCGTACCATCATGTATCGCCACCTGCTGCCGAACGCGATGGTCGCGACGCTGACCTTCGTGCCCTTCATCCTGTCGGGCTCGATCACCACCCTGACCTCACTGGATTTCTTGGGCTTCGGCATGCCGCCCGGCTCGCCGTCGCTGGGTGAAATGATCGCCCAGGGCAAATCCAATCTGCAGGCTCCCTGGCTAGGGCTTTCGGCCTTCTTCACCATGTCGATCATGCTGTCGCTGCTGATTTTCATCGGCGAGGCCGTGCGCGACGCCTTCGATCCGAGGAAGACGTTCCGATGAGCGAAAATTCCACTCCGCTGCTGTCAGTCCGCAACCTCTCCGTCGCCTTTCATCAGGGCGGGCAGACCTCGATCGCCGTCGATGGCGTCTCCTTCGATATAGCCAAGGGTGAGGTGCTGGCGCTGGTTGGCGAATCCGGCTCCGGCAAATCGGTTTCGGCCAATTCGATCCTGAAGCTCTTGCCCTATCCGTCCGCAAGCCATCCTTCCGGCGAAATCCTGTTCAAGGGCAAGGACCTCTTAAAGGCATCGGACAACGAACTGCGTGCCGTGCGTGGCAACGACATCACGATGATCTTTCAGGAGCCGATGACCTCGCTTAATCCGCTTCATTCGATCGAAAAGCAGATCAGCGAAATCCTGGCGCTGCATCAGGGCATCGTGGGCGAGGCCGCGCGCAGCCGCACGCTGGAACTCTTGAACCAGGTCGGCATCCGCGAGCCGGAAAAGCGCCTCAAGGCCTATCCGCATGAACTATCCGGCGGCCAGCGCCAGCGCGTGATGATCGCCATGGCGCTCGCTAACCGCCCCGAACTCCTGATCGCCGACGAGCCGACGACTGCGCTCGACGTCACCGTGCAGGCGCAGATTTTGGAATTGCTGCGCGATCTCAAGGGCGCGCACGGCATGTCGATGCTGTTCATCACCCACGATCTCGGCATCGTCCGTAAATTCGCCGACCGGGTCTGCGTCATGACCAAGGGCAAGATCGTCGAGACCGGCACCGTCGAGGACGTCTTCACGAGACCGCAGCATGACTATACCCGCCATTTGCTGGCCGCCGAGCCGCGCGGCGAGCCGCCGGTAAGCGATGCGAACAAGCCCGTCGTCATGGAAGGCAGCGATATTCGCGTCTGGTTCCCGATCAAGGCCGGCTTCATGCGCAAGGTCGTCGACCACGTGAAGGCGGTCGACGGCATCGATCTGAAGCTCCGCGCCGGCCAGACGCTCGGCGTCGTCGGCGAATCCGGCTCAGGCAAGACCACGCTCGGCCTGGCGCTCGCCAGGCTCATTTCCTCCAAGGGCCGTATCGCCTTCGTCGGCAAGGACATAGCCGGCTATTCGTTCCGCGAGATGCGGCCTCTCCGCAACCAGCTGCAGGTCGTCTTTCAGGACCCTTATGGATCGCTCAGCCCGCGCATGTCGGTCGGCGAGATCATCGCTGAGGGGCTCAAGGTGCATGAGCGCTCGCTTTCGGCCGACGAGCGCGACAAGCGCGTCTGCTGGGCGCTGGAGGAAGTCGGCCTCGATCCGTCCACCCGCTGGCGTTTCCCGCACGAATTCTCCGGCGGCCAGCGCCAGCGCATTGCCATTGCCCGCGCCATGGTGCTGAAGCCGCGTTTCGTCATGCTCGACGAGCCCACCTCGGCGCTCGACATGAGCGTACAGGCGCAGGTGGTCGACCTGCTGCGCGACCTGCAGCAGAAGCACGATCTCGCCTATCTCTTCATCAGCCACGACCTGAAAGTGGTGAAAGCGCTCGCCAACGAGTTGATCGTCATGCGCTTCGGCAAGGTCGTCGAGCAGGGCGCATCCGCCGATATCTTCCGGGCGCCGAAAGAGGACTACACCAGGGCGCTGCTTGCCGCCGCCTTCAATATCGAGGCGGTGCCGACCGCCGCGATCCAGCAATAGAGACCACCATCATGCCGGCCAAAAGCCCCATTCTCGTCGACCTCAAATTCGATCCTGTGTCCGTTGCTAAGGCGCTTGAGCCGGCCTTTGCCGATCGCGGCAGCATCAATCTGGCCGATCCTGCCAATAAAGGCGTGGATCTCTCCCATGTCGACTACGCGCTTGTGTGGAAGCCGGATGCCGATCTTTTCGAGCGCGCACCCAATCTCAAGGTCATCTTCTCGGGCGGCGCCGGTGTCGATTCGATGATGTCGATTGCCGGCCTGCCTGACATCCCGGTAGTCCGCTTCGTCGATCGCAGCCTGACGGTGCGCATGAGCGAATGGGTCGTGATGCAGTGCCTCATGCATCTGCGCGATGTGCAGGGGCATTTCAGGAACCAGCGTCAGCACGTCTGGGCGCCGCAGAATGGCCCTGAAGCCGCCGAAGTTACCGTAGGCGTCATGGGCCTCGGTGTTCTCGGCTGCGATGCCGCCGCCAAGTTGAAGATCATGGGCTTCAATGTCATCGGCTGGTCCCGCAGCAAGAAAGAGATCGACGGCATGGAAACCTTCGATGCCGCCGGGCTTGATGCATTCCTGGCGCGCACGGACATCCTGGTCGGCCTCCTGCCGTTGACGCCGGAAACGACGGGTATCTACAACACCTCGCTTTTTTCCATGCTGCATCGCAACGGCCCGCTCGGCAAGCCGGTTTTCATCAATGCCGGCCGCGGCAAGAGCCAGGTTGCGGCCGATATCGCTTCGGCTGTTCGTACTGGCATTCTCGGCGGCGCCTCCCTCGATGTCTTCGCCGTCGAGCCTCTGGCTGCGGACGATCCGCTCTGGGACCTGGAAAATGTCATCATCACGCCGCATGATTCCGCCATGTCTGACGAAAGGGCACTGATGCGCCATGTCGAGGAGCAGATCGCCTGCTTCGAACGCGGCGAACCGCTGCAGCATCTGGTAGATCGCAAACGGGGTTACTAAATCCGGTAGGATGCGGGGGAAGTTGCGGCGCTTCGCTTCCGCCGGTCGAATGTGGCGCGTTTGCCCTGACATCAATTTTCTTTCAGCGACTGGACTTTCGCTCAACATTTTTTGATAACAAGGCGCTACAACCGCATGCCGTAGGATAGTCGGCGGTTAGCATGACGTCCGTAGGGCAGGAGACGGGGCAGGAACGACATGACCAAGACGGATATCGCCACCCGCGTCTATAACCATACCTGGAAGCTTGATCCGATCATCCGCAGCCTGATCGATACGGATTTCTACAAGCTTCTGATGCTGCAAATGATCTGGAAGCTCTATCCGGATGTCGATGCCACCTTCTCGCTCATCAATCGCACCAAGAGTGTTCGCCTTGCCGAAGTGATCGACGAGAAGGAATTGCGCGAGCAACTCGACCATGCCCGAACGCTCCGCCTCTCCAAGAAGGAGATGATCTGGCTGGCGGGTAACAGTTTCTACGGCCGCGCACAGATCTTCGAACCGGAATTCCTCGCTTGGCTGTCGAATTTCCAGCTGCCGGAATATGAGCTTTCGAAGCGCGACGGCCAATATATTCTCGACTTCCACGGTTCGTGGAAGGAAACGACGATGTGGGAAATCCCGGCGCTCGCCATCATCAACGAGCTTCGTTCCCGCTCGGCGCTGAGGGCGCTCGGTCCCTTCACCCTCGATGTGCTCTATGCCCGCGCGAAGGCCAAGATGTGGGAAAAGGTAGAGCGGCTGCGGGAATTGCCAGGCCTGCGCATCTCCGATTTCGGCACCCGCCGACGCCACAGCTTCCTCTGGCAGCGCTGGTGCGTCGAGGCGCTGAAGGAAGGCGTGCCCCACGCTTTCACCGGCACCAGCAACGTGCTGCTCGCCATGGATTCCGATCTTGAAGCGGTCGGCACCAACGCGCATGAGCTGCCGATGGTCGCAGCCGCGCTTGCGAAAAACGATGAAGAGCTCGGCAAAGCACCCTACAAGGTGCTGCGTGACTGGAACCGTCTCTATGGCGGCAATCTGCTCGTCGTGCTGCCCGATGCCTTCGGCACTGCTTCCTTCCTGCGCAACGCTCCGGAATGGGTGGCCGACTGGACCGGCTTCCGTCCCGACAGCGCCCCGCCGATCGAAGGCGGCGAGAAGATCATCGAATGGTGGAAGAAGATGGGCCGCGATCCGCGCCAGAAGCTGCTGATCTTCTCTGACGGCCTCGATGTCGATGCCATCATCGACACCTACAAGCATTTCGATGGCCGCGTCCGCATGAGTTTTGGTTGGGGCACCAATCTCACCAACGATTTCGCCGGCTGCGCCCCGACCGAACTCAAGGGCCTTAACCCTATTTCGATCGTCTGCAAGGTCATCGAGGCAAACGGCCGGCCGGCCGTGAAGCTCTCGGACAATCCTCAGAAGGCGACGGGTGAGCCTGCGGAAGTCGAGCGCTATCTGAAGTTCTTCGGGGCAGAGGATCGCGTCGATCAGGAAGTGTTGGTTTAAAGCATTTCTAGGAAAGGTGCACAGCGGCTTTCCGCCTGGAATGCGTAAAAGTCCTAGTGTCGGCGCGCCGCTTCTATCCGGGTGACGCGGCGAAATAGCGTCCAGCGGCCATTTTCCCAGCGATATTGATCCGGCGAAATAACGTAGGGCACGTCGCTGAGATCGGCGCTGATCAGTTCCAGAAGCTGCAGGCCTTCAATGTCGTTCTCATGCGTGAAGAAAACCTTGTCGCGTGACAGGAAGGCGGCGATCGGCGCGGCGCCCCCGGATTGCTCCTGCACCTGCGCCCAGAAATTCGGAAGAAAGGCGATGCTGGATTCGAACTGGCCGTCCACCTCGACATATTGGAACCGGCTGCGTTTGGCGATCTGAACGCCGGTCTTGGCAAGGAACTTCTGCAGGTTGGCCTGTGCCGTTTCGGCGAGTTCCCTGGCATCGATGCCCCAATCGTCGAGTGCTTCGGCCATAACGTAGTTGACCGCCGTTTCGCCGTTGACGACGAAGAGCTTGATCAGGTTTTCGGCCTCGTCGAGGTAGACGAATTGCGGCGGATTTGGCTCGTCCTTGACGGCCTGCATCATCTGCTGGCGCGCAACCTCGACGAAGTCGCGCGCTTTTAGCACCGGCAGGACCTTGGCGAGATCGCCGCTGTCGACCATGGCCTCCGTCATGTTGAGATAGTTGAGGAGTGCCTGCGCGCGCGCCGGCCCACGCTTTTCCCGCAGCGCCAGCAGCGCATTGCTCAGGAATTTCGTCATCGTATCGCCGTTGCGGCTGTGCAGCGTCAGACTGCCGGCGGCAGAATCGTAATCGGCACGGATCAGGTCGCCGAAAAACGGCAGGCGTTCCTGCAGATAGGCGGCGAAAGCCGCTTCATCCTGCAAGGCTTCGTCGGGAATGTTGAGATCGAGGGTTTTGGTAGCGGCCGTGTTCTCCGGCTCCCGCGTCGGGGAGGTTTGGCCGGTACGCACCTCTGCCTGCTCGCCTCTGCCGAAGAGACTTTTCAGGAAATTGAACACGCGCATCCCCGAGTCCTGAACGGTATTGCAGCAGAACCTAGCGCGACAGCCGTTGCGGGGCAATGGCGGCATGATCAGGATTAGGAGCCGTAAGTGCCTGCTTGCCCGTGTCAAAAACGCGTATAGTCTGCAGCAGCGGGCCGGATGGTCCGATGGCAAGAAGGGCAGCGCAGATGAGGAATGTCAGGGGCGGCAGGTGGACGATCGGAGGCCTGCTTTTTTGTCTTTTCGTACTGGCTGTGCCCATGGCGGTCTTCGCTCAGAATGCGGCCGCACCGCAGCCGACAACTCCGCCGCCCGACAAGGTTCGCGAGCTGATCCAGCTGCTGAACGAGCCCGATGTCAGGCAGTGGCTTACCACGCAGCTCAACAGTCAGCCTGCGTCCGCTAGCGATAAACCCGCACCCGCCACCGATCCGGCTCCCGCCGACGGCAATCAGATGTCGGTTCTGTCGGGCATGCTCGGCCACACGCGGCATCACCTCGAGCTGGTCTCCGGCGCTGCGATGACTTTGCCCTACGAGGTCATGACCGCATCGGAGAAGCTGGAGGGAGAGGGCAAGTCGGTCGGGCTCGTGCGCATCATCGTTCAGATTGTCCTCCTGTTCTTCCTCGGATTGGTGGCCGAACTCGCCGTTGCCCGTTTCATCAACACCAGGCATATGCAGCGCAGCGAGAGGGCTGCCGGTACCGAGACGGAACTGCAGGCAGCGCGCTTCCAGTTTCTGGGTGGCGTCGTGCCCGCCATCATTCATGGTCTGGTGACGCTCGTTCCGCTTCTTGCCTTTGATTGGCCGCCGGTCATCGAAAACTTCGCCATCGCCTGCGTCATCGCGATGGTATCGATCAGGCTGGCGATCTCCATCGGCAAGCTTGTCATGGAATTGATCGCGATGCGTCGCGCCAACGATGTCCTAGACGAGGACGGCGGCACCGCCCGCATCGCTGAACGGCGGCGCGTGGCCTATTACTGGTATCGGCGATGCACGCTATTTGCCATTTATTTCGCCTGCGGCTGGGCGGTCATACAGGCCGTCACGTCGCTGGACTTTTCTGCCGGCGCGCGCGACCTCATCGGCTACACGCTCGGCATCGGTTTGTTCCTGATCGCCACGGCTGCCGTGTGGGCGAGGCCACTCCCGCCGGAAAAGCGTGGGGCAAAGACGGTTTCCTGGCTGCTGACGATTTTCTTCGTGGCGCTCTGGTGCCTCTGGGTGGCCGGCTTCGACGGCCTCTTGTGGATCGGCATCTATGCGATATTGCTGCCGCGCGTCCTCTCGGTATCGACAAAGGCAATCGACGCTCTGCATGATGCGGCCGACGGCATTTTTGGTGCCGGCAAGATCGCGGCTGTGCTGCTCGACCGCGGCGTGCGCGCGCTGATTATCACTTTCGCGGCTTTGTGGCTCGGCAAGATGCTTGGAGTCGAGGCGCATGCGATGATGAGTGGCAGCGAATCGGTCGTGGGCCGCATCGCTCGCGGCATTCTCGGTGGCATCGTCATCCTGCTGGTCGCCGATCTCGTCTGGCAGCTCGCAAAAACCTATATCGACGGCAAGGTGATGGAAGCTCTGCCCGCCGCCGGCGAATCCGACGAGATAAGGGCGAGCCGCGCCCGGCTGCAAACGCTGCTGCCGATCTTCCGTAATATCCTTGCCGTCGTCATCGGCATCATCGCCGTCATGATGGTGTTGTCGGGCCTCGGCGTTCAGATCGGGCCGCTGATCGCCGGCGCCGGCGTCGTCGGCGTCGCGGTCGGCTTTGGTGCGCAGACCATCGTCAAGGACGTCATCAGCGGTGTCTTCTATCTCTGGGACGATGCCTTCCGTATTGGCGAATATATCGAAAGCGGCCATTACAAGGGCGTAGTCGAATCCTTCAGCCTGCGCTCAGTCAAGCTGCGCCACCAGCGCGGCCCGTTGGCGACGATCCCCTTCGGCTCGCTCGGTGCGGTCAACAACATGAATCGCGACTGGGCGATCGATAAGATCATCGTCAAGGTCACCTACGATACCGATCTCGTGAAGCTGAAGCGCATCGTCAAGGATATCGGCCAGCGCCTGCTTGAAGACGAGGATCTGAAGCCAAGTATCATTCAGACGCTGAAGATGAAGGGCGTCGAGCAATTCGGCGATTTCGCGATCGAGATCAGGCTGGCGATCACCGCCAAGCCGAACGAGCTCTCGGTCATCCGCCGCAGCACCTTGGCCTTGATCAAACAGTCCTTCGACGAAAACGGCATCCAGTTCGCCTTCCCGACCGTTCAGGTGGCAGGCGATAAGGATGCGGCAGCGGCCGCTGCCCGGCAGCTTATCGAGATGCGGGCGGCAAATGTGGATGGCGCGCAGCAGGCGGGTTAGATCCGGTCAGATCTCGGCGCCGCCGTGCTGCCGCGCACGATCAGCGTGACGCCGATCATCTCGCGCTCGGCCGGCACGGCATCGTGAAGAACGGCCTGCACCGCGCGTTCCGCGATCTCGGCAAAGGGCTGGGCCATCGTCGTCAGGCCGGGCTCTACCATGCCGCCTTCCGGCACGCCGTCGAAGCCGATGACGGAGACGTCCTGCGGCACGGAGAGACCTCGTGCCCGCAGCCAGTTGATCGCCAGAAGCGCGATGTTGTCGGACATGGCGAGGATCGCAGTCGGCGGTTCGGGCAGGGAAAACAGGTAGTTCAGCCCGGCTTCAACGCTTGGCTTGTCGTTGAGCGTCTCATAGATCGGCACGTCCTCGCGGCCAATCCCGAATGCTTCGAGCGCCTGCCAATAACCGAGTGCGCGATTGCGGGAGGTGGAATAGATCCCGCGTTCGATCTCTGCAATTCCGACCGGCCCCACATGGTCGTCCGAAAGTTCTGTTGCGAGCACGCCGAAACGCCTGTGGCCCAATTCCGCCAGATGCCGCGCCGCAACGGCCGCGCCTCCCACGTTGTCGACGCTGATCGAAGGGATGGACGGGTCCTCGTCATTCAAGGCGAGAGCGATGAAGGGCAATTGCCGCTCGCGCGTCAACTGCACCAGTTTCTCTCCGCCCTCTACGCAGAGCAGGATAAAGCCATCTACCAATGCGCTCTTGATGTTCCAGTCCACCGTCTGCCGGTCCTTGGCCGAGACCAAAGCTAAACCGGTGCCGCTGGCATCGCACACGCGGGAAACCGCGGCCAGCAGAGCCCTGGCCCAAGGGTCATTGAAGAAATAGGCAATCGGCTCGACCGCGGCGACGCCGATCGCATTGACCTTTCCCGCCCGCAGCAGCCGGCCGGTCAGGCTCGGCCCGGCATAGCCGAGCCGCTTGGCTGTCTTGAGCACATGCTCACGCACTTCCTCGCGCACCACTTCGGGCCGGTTGAAAACATTAGAGGCGGTCCCCTGCGATACGCCTGCCGCCTTGGCGACATCCGCGAGCCTGATGGTGCCCTTGGCCAATGAAATGCTCCTTATGTTTCCGGCGGATACTAGCAACGAAGTTGTATCGGTTCAATTCTTCTTGACGGTGGAGTTTTAAGGCATATGATTGAACCGATTCAATAAGGTAGAGTAAGTTATAATTGAATCGATTCAAAATGAAAGGCAAACCGATGCTGACCAATTATCTCTTCAAGGATCTCTATGATGATCGATGGGGCGATCCGCGCAATCCGGATGCAGTCGAACCGCCTTCACCGGAGGACAAGGGCGGGGCCGGCCAACAAGGTTTGCTGGGTCGACTGGCAAACATTTTCCGCCGCCGCCGGAAACATCCCTCGGCATGGTCCTTTACGATTCCGAGCGACGCGTCTGACACCGAAAACGAAGCCGAGATCCGGCATCGCAATGGGCTAGAAGACCCGAAGTTTCTCGCGATTGCCAAGGCTTTGTCGCGAAATTGCTAGAGCTACGCCATGGAGCGCGCGAAATTTCGAGCCTCAGAAATTTTCCTTGTAGGGACGCAGATCGAGCTCCTGCGTCCAGGCGGAAGGATGCTGACGATGGATATGCCAGTAGCTCTCGGCGATGGCGTCGATATTCAACAGCCCATCGGCGTCCACATCCGGCCGACGCGAGCGCAGCCGTTCCCCGTCGATGCCGCCATCGATGATGGTGTGAGCGACATGAAGACCGAGGGGACCGAATTCGCGTGCCATGCTTTGGCTGATCATGCGAAGACCGGCCTTGGCGGCGGCGAATTGCGCAAAGCCTGCCTTGCCGCGCAGGCTGGCGGAAGCGCCAGTGAAGATCACGGTGCCACGGCCAAGCGGCGCCAGATGCCGCGCAGCCTCGCGCCCGACGAGGAAACCGCCGAAGCAGCAGATGCGCCAGAATTCTTCGAATTGGGCGGCCGTCAGGTCGCGGAAGCCGATCTGGCGATTGATGCCAGCGTTGAAGACGACCAGATCGGGCGGAGCGATGTCGTTCCGAGTGGTAAAGGCGTGCTCGAATAGCCGGATGACCGCGGCTTCATCCGTCGCATCCGTTTCGATCGCCTCGGCGCTGCTGCCGGCTGCCTGGATCGTAGCGACCACCTGATTGATCTTCGCTGCGGTCCGGCCTGCAACGACGACATGATAGCCCTTGTCCGCGAGAAGCCGGCAGAGCGCCGCACCCAGACCCTGCTCGGCACCCACTCCAACAATAATTGCGCTTGGCGTGCTCATTCGGCAGCCTCCCTGGCCTTCAGCGTCGGATAGTCAGTGTAACCCTCGGCACCGCCGCCATAGAAGGTTGGGCGATGATAGGGATTAAGGGGAGCACCGCGACGAATGCGCTCCGGCAGATCGGGATTGGCGATAAACAGGCGACCGAAGGCGATGGCATCGGCATGGCCCGCGGCAAGTGCCGCTTCAGCCGTATCAGGCCGGAAATTGCCCGCGGCGATCAGCGTGCCGGACCAGGCGGGCCGGAACAATTCCGCAGCCGACGGCACGTTCTTGTGGTCGACCTCGGCCTGGCCGGCACCGCTGGCGCGCGGCTCGATCAGATGCAGATAGGCGAGGTTGAGGCGGTCCAGCTCGCGAATGACATGGCCATAGAGGCGCAAGGGATCGTCCTCGCCGCTGTCATTGGCGATGCCGAAGGGCGAAAGGCGGACGCCGACGCGATCCGACCCCCAGACTTCGGAAACCGCCTCGACCACCTCGAGCAACAACCGCGTGCGGTTCTCGATCGAGCCGCCATATTGGTCGGTGCGCTGGTTCGTGCGCGCCTGCAGGAACTGCTCGATCAGATAGCCATTGGCGCCATGAATCTCGACGCCGTCGAAGCCGGCTTGCTTGGCATTGGCGGCGGCTTGAGCATAGACGTCGATCAAAAGCGGCATCAGGTCGATATCGATCGCCTGTGGCGTCTCGAAGGGCACGCGCTCGAAGGAGGCCGTGAAGGCCTGTCCCTGGGCGGCGATGGCCGAAGGAGCAATCGGCAGAGCGCCATCAGGCTGGTGCGAGGAATGGGAGATGCGGCCGACATGCCAGAGCTGCAGGAAGATCTTGCCGCCCTTGCAATGAACCGCATCCGTCACTGCCTTCCAGCCGGCGATCTGTTCGGCCGTATGGATGCCCGGCGTTGCCGGCATGCCCTGTCCGGCGCGTGAAATCTGCGAGCCCTCGGAAATGATCAGGCCGCCCTCGCTGGCGCGCTGCGCATAATATTCTGCATTCAAAGCCGAGGGCACATTGCCGGGCTGGCTCGCCCGCATACGGGTCAGCGGCGCCATGACGATGCGATGCGCGAGTTCGTAAGGACCAATGGAAAGAGGCGAAAACAAAGTGGCTGTCATAAAATTCTCCTGCCTGGAGCCAAATTGCTCCCCGGGGCGGAAGGGCCTGTCAGCGGCGATTCGGTCTCGGGAGTTCGAATAAGATGATGGTCATCATTTATTCCAACGATCGGACATGCGCAACTGAATCTGATCTCAGGCGGCAGTCCGAGCGAGGAAGGCGAGCAGAGCTGCGTTGAACTGCGCCGGCCGCTGCAGCGGTGCAAAATGGCTGACGCCGGGCAGAAAGATCAATTTTGCCCCGGGAATATGCCGGACAAGATAATCGGCGTGTTCGCGCTTGATGAACTCATCGTGCTCGCTGTGCACGATGGCAACAGGCACATTGATCTCTGTGAGATCGGCAATGGTGTAGTTCGGCTCCGTCCGCTGCATCAGGCCGACAGCCTCGACGAAGGCATCGAACCTATCCGGCGTGGCGGAAAGAGCTGCGTAATCCTTCGTATGGCGGGAGAAGCAGCGCTCGATAATCGGCGTCGCCACGAATTCTTTCGTGCCGCTCGCGTCCATGTTGCAGGCAAAGAAAAAGACGCCGGAAACGCGCTCCGGATGGGTTTTTCCAAGCACCATGCTGATGCAGGCGCCGTCGCTCCAGCCGGCCATGGCGGCCTTGTCGATCTTCAGCCTGTCCATGACGGCGAGAACGTCGGAGGCCATGAGCTCATACGTGTATGGTCGCTCGTCGCGTGTGCTGCGGCCATGGCCCCGGCTGTCGACGACGATAACCTGATGGCCTGCGTCGATCAGCGCCGGCACCTGATAGCCCCAATTGCCGCTGTTTCCGAGCCCGCCATGCAGGAGGATCACCGGTGCGCCGCTGCCATAGGAAGCGTACCAGATACGCGCGCCATCATGATCGACATGGCCTTCCACCTCGGTTTGCGGCAAGGGCGCGGCCCCTTCGGCTTCGAAGCGATGAAGCTCATCATCGTGAAATTCCATACCCACCTCCCATTGCGCCATCTCCTCTTGACAGCCATGCGGCGAGACTAGTCGATGCCGGCGCGTCTTTTCAACAGGCTACGGTCATATCGTTGCTAGGTGCTCGAAAAGATCGCGGGCGGGCGATGGCAGCTCTTCGAGGGAGCGGGCGCAGATCGAAAGCCGACGCGTCGCCCACCGGTCGGTGAGACGGAGGGCCGCAATTTTCGCGGATCGGCTGCAGCGTCGTGCTGCCGTTTCGGGTACGATGCCGATGCCGATGCCCCGGCCTGCCATCTCGCAAATGGCCTCAAATGTCCGCATCCGCACCCGCATTTTCAATCGGCTGCCGAGTCGGGCGGCCTGCGCGTCGATATGATCCTGCAGCGCTCCGCCTGCGAGCCCGACGAAATGCTCGTGCAGGATTTCTGCAAAAGCGATCTGCTTTGACGGCGCGAGCGCATGGTCGCGAGACATCACCACCACGAGGCTGTCGATCGCGAAGGGCCGCAATATCAGGCCGGAGGTATCGGCCGCGTCCGACAGGATACCGATCTCGGCCAGCCCGGACGAAACGGCCCGGGCAATCTCGATGCTCTGGCGCTCTTTGAGATCGATGTCCGTTCGCGGGTTCCTGGCCATCCATCCGGCAAGGCGCGGCGGCAGGTATTCGACAATCGCCGCGGTGTTGGCGAGAAGCCGGACGCTAGCGCGCAAGCCGCTGGCATGTTCCCCAAGCTCGCCGCGCATCTGCGTGAGCTGCCGCTGGATCAGCCGGGCATGATGGGCTAGCGCTTCGCCAGCGGGCGTCGGGCTCACACCGCGTCGCCCGCGCTCCAGCAGCTTTACGCCGCCATTCACCTCCATATCCCGCAGCCGCTCGCTGGCAGCCGGCAGCGAAAGCCCGACATCGGCGGCTCCATGCGTGATGCTGCCGGCATCGACGACGGCGAGGAAAAGGCGAAGGTCGGTCAGGTCAAAGCGCATGAAGCGGAGATTACCGCATCTCCAGACTTCGGAACAGCCGAAGGCTGGCTTCGCATCATGCGCATTGTGCCGGTCTTTGTCTCTGCTACTGAAAAGGCATGATGGATCATTCGATATGGCTCGTCGCGGCGATCTTCGCGACCTTCTTCGTCGCCGGCACTGTCAAGGGCGTCACCGGCATGGGGCTGCCGACTGTGGCGATGGGAGTTCTGGGCACGCTGATCTCGCCGCTCGTCGCGGCCAGCCTGCTGATTGTCCCGTCTTTCGTTACCAATGCCTGGCAGCTGCTGGCCGGCCCTAGTTTTGGCTCACTTGCCCGTCGTTTCCTTCTCTTGGTTCTTGCCGTGGTCATCGGAACCTTCGCCGGCTCATATTTTCTTGCCGCCGCCGATACGCGTCTGACGACCGCCGCGCTGGGTGCGGCGCTCATCGTCTATGCCGGCCATGCTTTGTTCGCCCGTCAACTGCATGTGCCCGCAAGGTTCGAGCCACTGCTATCGCCGCTCGTCGGCGGGGTCACTGGTCTGCTCACAGGGGCGACCGGTGTTTTCGTCGTGCCGGCAGTACCCTATCTGCAGTCGCTCGGACTGGAGAAGGAGGAGCTGGTTCAGGCGCTCGGCCTTTCCTTCACCGTGTCTACCGTGGCACTGGCCGCAGCGCTTGCCTGGCACGGCGCCTTCCGCATCGACAATCTCGCGCTCTCCGCCCTGGCGATCGTGCCCGCGCTTGCCGGCATGTGGGCCGGCCAGATCATTCGCAATCGCGTCAGTCCTGCCACTTTCCGCCGCTGGTTTCTGATTTGTCTGCTGGTGCTTGGCGCAGAGATGATCGTCAAAGCCGCTTCTTGAGGCGGTTTCATATTGCTGGGTTGCCCTACGGGTACCCATATGCTTCCGAGTTTGTTTCAAGGTGAGGCCTGACCGATCGATGGAAAGAGAGCAGCAAGAGATTTCCGATGACCATCCGCCGGCCGATGCCCTGCTCGTCGTCGATGTGCAGAATGCCTTCGTGGAGGGGTCGAGCGCGGTTCCTGGCCATGCCATCCTGAGAGCAATGGTCGAGCTCCTGTTGGACAAGGCACGCTCGGCATGGACGCCGGTTATTTTCCTGCAGAATGATGGTCCGGCCGGTGCACTGGACGAACCGTTTCAGCCGGGATGGAAACTCTATTTCCCACCTCTGTCGGGCGAAGTGGTCATTCGGAAAACGGAGGATGATGGTTTCGAGGGCACCGATCTCGACGCCATTCTGACCGCTTTCGGTGTGAAGAATCTGGTGATCTGCGGCGTGCTTTCGGAGATGTGCATTGCCGCAACGGCGCGGGCGGCGCTTGAGCGCGGCTATGGCGTGCTGTTGCCGCATGATGCGCACGCCACCTATGATGTTCCCGCTGGGCCGGGCTCGCAGGGCGTGCCCGCAGCCATGGCGGCAAGGGCGGCGGAGTGGTCTCTTGGCGACGAGATCAGGATCTGCGCTTCGGCACGCGAGGTTCGTTTCAAAGAGCGGGCTTAGTCGCAGGTCTCGCCTCATCAATGCAGGCCGCTCTTGAATGTCGCGTCGAATCGTAATAATTGAAGTTACATGAAACGCGATAGCCGACTTTCCTCCGTTCTCCACGCTCTGCTCCATATGGCCGAGCAGGAGGGGCCGCTGACCTCCGAAACCTTGGCGCAATGCATGCACACCAATCCGGTCGTCGTGCGCCGCACCATGGGCTTGTTGCGCGAGGTGGGCATTGTCCGTTCCGCCAAGGGGCATACCGGCGGCTGGACTATTGCGGCCGATCTCAAAAGCGTCACGCTGCGCCAGCTGCACGAAGCGCTCGGCGAGCCTGCCGTCTTTGCCATCGGCAATCGCAACGAGACGCCAGAATGTCTGGTCGAGCAATCGGTCAATTCCGTCCTCGATGATGCTTTTGCCGAAGCCGAAGCCTTGCTCCTCCAGCGCTTCGAAAACGTCACGCTGGCCGATCTCGCCGGCGAATTTGCGCGGCGTCATGCGCAGTGGCGCTCAGAAAGGACCCCGTCATGAGCCACGACGTCATCGTCATCGGAGGCAGCTACGCCGGAATGGCGGCCGCCCTCCAGCTTCTCCGTGCCCGCCGCAAGGTGCTGGTCATCGACGCGGGCAAGCGGCGCAATCGTTTCGCCGAGGAATCCCACGGCTTTCTCGGCCAGGATGGCATCAACCCCGGCGAGATCGCCCGCAAGGCGCGCGAACAGCTTTCCGCCTATCCGACGCTGACCTGGGTCGAGGGCATGGCCGAACAGGCCGAGGGCGAGAAGGATGCCTTTGCGGTCACTACGGCAGACGGCATGCGTCATGCCGGTCGGCGCCTTCTCTTCGCGACCGGCGTCTCCGACGCCTTGCCGGATATCGAGGGACTTGGCGAACGCTGGGGCAAGAGCGTGTTCCATTGCCCCTATTGTCACGGCTACGAACTCGGTCAGGGCCGTATTGGCTGCATCGCCACCGGCCCGATGTCGCTGCATCAGGCGCAATTGCTGCCGGAATGGGGCGAGGTGACGTTCTTCCTCAACGGCAGCTTTGTTCCGGATGAGACGCAGCACGCCGATCTCGCCGCACGCGGCGTCACGATCGAGGCGGCACCCATCGCAAGGCTGGAAGGAAAGGCCGATGTTCGGCTAACCGATGGACGGCTGCTGCCGTTTGCCGGCCTTTTTACCGCATCGCGCGTGTCGCCCTCGAGCCCGATTGCCGAACGGCTCGGCTGCGCGCTCGAGGAAACGCCTTTCGGCACCCAGATCCAGACGAATGCCATGAAAGAAACGACTATCTCAGGCGCTTTCGCTTGTGGCGACGCTGCCCGTATCCCGCATTCAGTGTCGCTCGCAGTCGGCGACGGCGCGTGGGCGGGTGCACAATTGCACCGGTCGCTGGTGTTCTAAGCCTGGTTTCGAAGGGGCCGGCGGCCACCGGCGTTCTTGTCTTATTCCGCTTCCGGCACCTTCACGATAACCGTTTCATCCGGTCCGATGGACCTGCCGTCCTGTGCCCGGATGTCGAGCTGCACCGGCTGTCCCGTGGCACGATCCACCAGCAGCGAATGTTCCTCGGCCGGTGCAAAGAGATGGCGCTCGCCGAACTTCCGCAATGCCACCATCACCGGGAAGAGATCCTTTCCCATCGCTGTCAGGTGATATTCCATGCGCGTGCCGCCTTCGCTTGTTGGCACAAGCTCCAGGATGCCGCTCGCGACAAGCGTGCGCAGGCGCTCGGTGAGAATATTCTTGGCGATCCCCAGGCTCTTTTGAAACTCGCCGAAGCGCGTCAGCCCGTCGAAGGCGTCGCGCACGATCAGGAGCGACCACCAGTCGCCGATCACGTCGAGCGAACGCGCGCTTGGGCAATAGTCACCCTTCAGGCTTTTCCGCGCGACCATCGCCTTAGCCCTTCCGGTCTTTTGTCAGTAGAAATGGTTGCATGATTAAACCAATAATGTTACTCGGTCGATGGTTTCATTATTAAACCAAAGAATCGGGAGTTTTGCAATGACGATCGATCAGGACGCGCCGCCGGCAGGCAGCGCGAAGGACATTCTGCGCCCTCATTCCTCGCGAGAGGGTTCGTCCAAGGGTGCCGAATACTCGGGAGAGGCCAATTCGCAGCTGACGCGAGCGACGATTTTCCTGTTTGCTGTCGCGAGCGGCCTTGCTGTCGCTAACGCCTATTTCGCCCATCCGCTTCTCGATGTCATGGCCGATGATCTCAAGCTGTCGCGCACGGTTGCCGGCCTCATCGTCGGTGCGACGCAACTCGGCTATGGGCTCGGCCTGATCCTCTTGGTGCCGCTCGGCGACCTTGTCGACCGGCGCAAGCTCATCATCGTGCAATCGCTGCTGAGTGTGGTAGCACTCGTCTTTGTCGGCTTCTCGTCCAGTGCCGCGATGCTGCTCGCCTCCATGGCTGCGGTTGGTTTTCTGGCCGTGGTCACACAGGCGCTCGTTGCCTATGCGGCGAGCCTGGCGCAACCCGCCGAGCGCGGCCATATCGTCGGCCTGGTCACAAGCGGCATCGTCCTTGGCATCCTGCTGGCGCGTAGCTTCGCGGGAACGCTGACCGACCTCTCCGGCTGGCGGACCGTCTACATTGTCTCGGCCGCGCTGACGCTGGTAATCGCGCTTCTCCTCTGGCGCGCGCTGCCGCGGCAGGAGAAGCCGAAGGGCGGACTCTCCTATTTCGGTCTCATCCGCTCGCTCGGCATCCTGCTCGTCGAGGAGCCGGTGCTGCGCATCCGCGCTGTCATCGCCATGCTGATTTTTGCCAATATAACCACCTTGCTGGCGCCACTCGTCCTGCCGCTGACCGGGCCGCCTTACTCCCTGTCCCACACCCAAGTCGGCTTGTTCGGCCTTGCCGGCGCCGCGGGTGCGCTCGGCGCCATCAGGGCGGGGCGCTGGGCCGACCGTGGCCATGGCCAGCGCACGACAGGCATCGCGCTTGTTCTCATGCTCTTTGCCTGGCTACCGATCTCGATGCTGGATCGCTCTATCCTCTGGCTGATTTTCGGCGTGCTTGTCATCGATTTCGGCTTGCAGGCGGTGCACGTTACCAATCAAGGCATGATCTATCGCGTCAGGCCTGATGCGCAGAACAGGCTGACCGCCGCCTACATGATCTTCTACTCCATCGGCAGCGCCGTCGGCTCCTCGACAGCGACCATCATCTATGGTCATGCCGGCTGGACGGGCGTCTGCATCTCGGGTGGGGTTATAAGCTTCGCAACGCTTCTCTTCTGGGCGCTGACCTTGCGGGCAACGCCTGAGGTGGCGACACGGAGCGTCGATCACAAAAATAGCTAGTTTTCCGGCGGGGAAGCCGAGCCCAGCTGCTCTTCCAACAATGAGAGCACCGCTCGAATCCGGGGCGGAACCGGCCTTATTGCGGGATAGAGCGCATGCAGATCGAATCCCGGCACGGCGAGCTCGGGCAGCAGGCGAATCAGCCTACCGCTCGCCAGATCTTCGGCGCAGACCGGCTCCTGCAGGACACCAATGCCGGCTCCATCCAGCAGCAAGCGGTGCAGCGGCCGCCAGTGGCTGGTGCTGAGCACAATATCGATAGGGGCAAGTTCGGTCCGTCCCTCCGGGCCGATCAACGGAAGCCGTCCGCTGTTGAACAGGCTGGAAACCCGCAGGAAGGGGTGGTCGGCAAGCTCGTCGGGTATCGTTGGCACCCCATGCTCATCGAGATAGGCAGGCGAGGCCACGAGCACACGGCCGACATGGCCGAGCTTGCGGGCAATGAAGCTGCCTTCGCCAAGATCGCCGAGACGCAGCGAGATATCGACGCCCTCCGTCACGGGATCGACGATCCTGTCGTTGAGGATCAGCTCGATCTTCAGCAGCGGATGGCGCTTGCGCATCTGCAGCAGGATCGATGGCAGCAGGACCTCGCCGACGCCATGCGGCGCTGCGATCCTGAACGTACCGCGGAGCGACTGATCGCCATTCGCGACCGTCAGGGCATCGTCGGCACTTTCGAGAACTTGCTTGCTGCGCTCATAAAAGGCGGCGCCGACATCGGTGACGGAAAGCTTGCGGGTGTTTCTGAGCAATAGCCGCGCACCGAGATATTGCTCCAGCCGATCAATGCGCTCGCTGACGGCAGGTTGACCCATGCCGAGATCGCGGGCGGCGGCCGACATGCTGCCCCTTTCCACCACTCTGACATAGACGCGCATCGCCACCAGCAGATCCATGCGCCCCAATATATCGGTTCAGCCGATAAATGTAAGTGGATGATGCCGTCTGGTGGGGAAGCGTTCGATCGCCGAAAACGGCGTTCAAACAGCAACCACAGGTCAGGCTCATGAGCGATATAAGGCTTTACATGTTTCAATCGGGCACGCAGCGCTGCAAGGCGCACGATATCAGGATGAATCAGGGTGGCGACGCCGATTGCGAAATCCCGGTTCCCTGGTTTCTGCTGACGCATCCGAAGGGTAATGTCGTCATCGATGGCGGACTGGCTGCTGAAGGTCTGACCGATCCGCGCGGCTATTGGGGCGATGTGATCGATAGCTATCAGCCTGTGATGACCGAAGAGCAAGGATGCGTCGCGCAGCTGGCGAACCTCGGCATATCCGGTGAAGACATCCGCTTCGTCGTGCTGTCCCACCTGCATTCCGATCACAGCGGCGCTATCGGCCGTTTCCCGAACGCGACCCATATCGCCCAACGTCGCGAATATCGCTACGCCTTTGCGCCGGATTGGTTCGCCGCCGGAGCCTATGTCCGAAAGGATTTCGACCGTCCCGGCTTGAAATGGCGCTTCCTGGAGGGCGACGCGACCGATGGCTACGATCTCTATGGCGACGGCGTGCTGCGGATGATCTTCACGCCGGGCCATAGCGTCGGCCATCAATCCTTTCTCGTGCGGCTGTCGAACGCAGGCGCGATATTGCTGGCGATCGATGCCGCCTATACGCTCGATCATTGGAACGAAAAAGCGCTCCCCGGTTTCATGGCGTCCGCCGTCGACACGGTGCGATCCGTCGGCAAGCTGCGTGCGCTTGCCGAACAGACCGATGCGCTGGTGGTCACGGGGCATGATCCCGAGGCGTGGCCTCGGTTCAAGCACGCCCCGGCCTATTACGATTGAAGGCGCATCCCTCCGATTAGCCTTGCTCGCCTGATGGTGCTCGTTCCGTATCGAAGAACTGTGCTCGATGCTGACGAACCCATTCCTCGACGCCCGTCGGCTGGAAATCCTCCAGGCCGGCTTGCGGCCTGAAGGGCTCGGCCAGCATAGCATCCGCCTCTTCCGGATGCGATGCGAAGAAGCGGAATTTCGAGGCGACGCGGCGCCCTGTTCCTGGCCCCATCGCGGCATCGACATCCCGCTCGAATTCGTCGAGCGGCTGCTGGCGATAAGCAATCCGGCGACCAAGCCCCGCACCGATGCGCGTGACAAGCTCGTTTCCATCAACGCTTTCCGGCCCGGCGATGCGATGATCGCCTGATACAATGCCCCGTTCCAGAAGAGTAACAGCGGCACGGGCGCAATCGTCGACCGAGGTCCAGGCGATCCGCTGGGATTCGGCAATCGGTGGCGCAAAGATCCCATGTTCAATGATGTCCTTGCGCGCCGAAGGCTTCAAGAGATTGTCGAGGTACATTGTGGGGCGAACTGTGGCGAAGGGCAGGCCTGACGTGCGGATGATGTCTTCGATCATGGCGTTGGCGGCGAAGCTCGGTTCCGCACAGGGCGCTGGGCGACTGGCGCTGGCAAGCTTGAGGACGACGGATTTCATGCCGGATGCGAGCGAAGCCGATATCGCGTTGTCGGTCTGGATACGCATATCCGCCTGAGATCCGATCGGGATCTGCAGCACGGCATGTGCAATGCCGACGCTGGCGGCGCGAAGCGAGGCGGCATCGCAAAGATCCGCCTCAACAAGCTCGACGCCGAGGGCCGAGAGTGCGGCGGCGCGCTCCCGGTCTCGCACAAGCGCCCGAACCTTGAGGCCACGCTGCAACGCGGCGTGGACGACGGCGCTACCTTGAACGCCGGCTGCGAGATAGACGAGGATAGGCTTGGATCGATCGATCATGGACATACAACGGCTCCTTCGAACATGGTCTGCCGAGGGAGCATCGTCAAATGGCTACCACCCGCAGACCCGAAACGCGCACGAGGCGCAGGGACTGTCGGGGTATCCGCGCAAGCGCGGAACAGAGCTTCTCCATTGAGGGAGAAGGGCCTGGGCCTACCGAGACCAAGCCAGCCATTTTCGACGGACGATATCTAGGTCGGCTTCACGGATGCTGTCAATAGATAGGTACGCGCGCGACGCAGGACTTGCCTTACGGCTGAGGCAGCAGCGACCTGATCCTCTCGGCATCGTCAGGCGTTGCCGGATTGTAGACGATCATGCTGAGATCCGTCCGGCCATCGACCGAAAAGGCCGAATACTCGAATGCCAGCGGGCCGAGGATGGGATGGCGTATATGTTTGACGGCTTCGGTATGGGTG
The DNA here is from genome assembly GCF_014193155.1 of Rhizobium sp. BK098. NCBI lineage: Bacteria > Pseudomonadati > Pseudomonadota > Alphaproteobacteria > Hyphomicrobiales > Rhizobiaceae > Rhizobium > Rhizobium sp. BK098. The sequence goes on from NZ_JACHYY010000012.1 coordinate 85,200, forward strand.
CCAGGAACATCGTTTTCGCGCCACATGGCCCTGAATTCCGGGCTGATGCGGCAAAGTTCCGCCACGAAAGGCTCGATCTCACTCGATGCGCCCGCGCGCGCTGCATCGACGCGGAATGCACCCAGGGCGAAACGGGCGACGCTTTCCCAGTCATATTGCACGGCGCGCGCACGCGGATCGAGAAAGATATAGCGCAGAATGTTGCGTTCTTCCGGTGGCAGCGATCCGTAATCGATCAGCATCACGGGTGCTGCCCGGTTCCAGGCGATGACGTCCCAGGTGGCGGTCCGGATAATGGCGGGACTCGGCTCCAGCGCATCGAGCACGCGCTGCAGCCGCGGCGTAACGCCATCATTCTTGCGATAGCGCGCTTCCGGCGGACGTCCGAGGCCAAGCAGGAACAGGTGCTCGCGCTCCACTTCCGTCAGCATCAGCGCGCGGGCGATCCGGTCGAGCACGTCGGCGGAAGGCGCACCGCCACGGCCCTGTTCCAGCCATGTGTACCAGGTCGGACTGATATTGGCGCGCTGCGCCACTTCCTCGCGCCGTAGTCCAGGCGTGCGCCGCCGTTCGCCGGCAAATCCCAGGGCGGATGGGTCGAGTTTCGCGCGGCGGTCCCTCAGATAGGTCCCGAGCGCGTTTTCGGTTTCGATGAGATCGGTCATCCTGTTAGTGTCTTTACTATGATAAGGTCACTACTTTACCAGAATAAACGATAGGCACAAATTTGTCTCCGACGAAATAAGGAGACAGTGCATATGCGTATATTCGTTACCGGTGCGACCGGAAATGTCGGCTCGCATGTCGTCAGGGAATTGATCGGTGCGGGCCATCAAGTGCTCGGCCTTTCGCGCTCGAAGGAAAAGGCGGTTGCACTCGCCGCTGCCGGCGCCGAAGTCCTTCACGGCACGATCGAGGATGCGGCCATCCTGAAAAGCGGCGCTTCGCAATCCGACGGCGTCATCCACCTTGCCTTCAACCATGACTTCACGAGATTCGCCCAGAATTGCGAGGATGATCGTCGAGTCATCGCAACGCTGGCCTCTGCGCTTGCCGGTTCCGCCCGTCCGCTGGTCATTACGTCGGGCACGCCGATCGCCAACACGGTGCCGGGCGAGCCGGCGAAGGAAGATAATCCGATCGTCCGCTCCGATAGGCATCCGCGTGCCGCCACCGAGGAGGCCGGGATATTAGCGAGTGAAATCGGCGTCAATGTCTCGGTCGTGCGCCTCCCGCAGGTGCATGATCCGGTCAGCCAGGGGCTTATTACACCGTTGATCCAGATATTCCGGGAAAAGGGTGTCTGCGCCTATGTCGGAGATGGATCAAGCCGCTGGCCGGCGGCGCATTTTACCGATGTCGGCCGTCTTTATCGCCTCGTCGCCGAGCGCGCTGAACCCAATGCCAAATATCATGCGGCCGCCGAGGAAGGCGTGCCCATGCGCGATATCGTCGAGACGATCGGCCGCCGCCTGAACCTGCCGGTCAAGTCCGTCGCCAAGGAGGAGGCGCAGGATTATTTCGGCTGGCTCGCCCTGTTCGCGGGACATGACATGCCGGCTTCCAGCGCCAAGACGCGCCAGACGCTAGGCTGGGAGCCGAAAGGTCCGACGCTGCTTCAGGATCTTGCAGAGCTGCAGGTTTCCGCAGCGTAATGCCGGTGCCATCGGCCACGGTCCGCGGATGATCGAAGTCTGGCTGAGCATGTATTCGAAAACCCGGCCGACCCTTCGGCCGGGTTTCATCTTTCAGGCTGCGATCCAGAAAGCTCCGGAGTCAGGCATACGGTGTCCCGGCAAGAGCGGCGTTGACACCGGCAAAACCTCGGTTCAGGACGCTCGACAGCGCTGCCTCGGGCCTTCCGTTTTCGCGAAAGGCGCGAAGCGCCTCACCATAGGCGGTCACCAGCGTCGCCATCAGCATGGTGCTGGCGAGCCGCGCCTCTGGATCGGAAGCGGGCCGGCCCACGGCGTCGGACAGCATTATCGAGAGATCGCCGGCAAGGCTCACCTGCAGTCCGCATGCATGCGCCGTCAGTGCCGGGCTCTCCGCCACCATGCGCCAGAATGCGATAGGCCGCTCCGTGATCCTGAACAGGGGATGCTGCGTCTCCACCAGTTCCCGCATCAGCGCCTGGAAGGCGTGCACCGGCGGTGCTCGGCCACGATCGGCAATCGCCTCGCGCACCAGCTCCAGCACCTCATCCTCGCGATCGAAAACCAGATCCTCCTTGCGGCGGAAGTAGTTGAATACCGTCTTCCTGGCGACTTCCGCTTCATCAGCGATGTCGGCGACGGAAACCTTGTCGAAGCCATGTTCGACGAAGAGGCGTGTTGCGACATTGGAGATCGCCTGACGCGTCATCTCCTTCTTGCGGTCCCGGAGTTTGATTCGGTTTGACATAGCGATATTTATACCATAAGTAAATTTATACCGGGTATAAAATTGTGCCACGATCACGAAATCGGTGAAATCGGCACAGGTTTTATGGCTGTCCTGTAGCCGGACCGTCGCCCGCTCGAATGGAGATTGGCTTTTTCCACCGACTCGCGCCGGCTGGGACCCCTGGAAGCCGGAATGTCTGGCGCCCTCGCGGCGCTGTTCGCTTGAGGAATTCTCTTGATTTATGATGTCCTGATCGCCGGCGGCGGACCTGTCGGCTTGTTTCTCGCCTGTGAGCTGCGTCTCGCCGGTCTCTCCGTATTGGTGCTGGAGCAGGCCGAGGATCCGCGCTCGCCTCTAAAGCGCCTTCCCTTCGGCATGCGCGGCCTTTCGGCGCCGACCATCGAAGCCTTCTATCGTCGCGGCCTGCTGGGCGATATCGCTGCACCCAAAACTCCGAAGGACGGTTCGGGCGATCGCGCCGCATCGGCTGCGCACTGGATGCATCAGCCGCGCCGCCCCGGCGGCCATTTTGCCGGTATCCAGTTCTTCCATGACAATATCGATGCCTCGAAATGGCCCTATCGCCTGCCAAGCCCGGCCGGCACCAGCATGATGGTCGAGATGGAAAGCTTCGAAACGATCCTGGCCGCTCGCGCCGAGGCGATGGGCGTCGAGATCAGCCGCGGCTTCGGCGTCGAGAGCTTCGAGCAGTCGGATGAAGGTATCTCCGTCTGCGCCGGAGGCGAGACCTTTCGTGGGCACTGGCTCGTCGGCTGCGACGGCGGCCGCAGCATCGTTCGTAAGGCTGGTGGCTTCGAATTTGTCGGCACCGATCCCGAATTTACCGGCTATTCTGCTGACGTCGAGATCGCAGACCCGGGCAAGCTTCAAACAGGCCGCCACTACACCGCGACGGGCATGTACACTTTTTCGCCGCCCGCGACGATCGCGATGGTCGACTTCGACGGCGGTGCTTTCCACCGGACCCAGCCGATCACGCTCGAGCATGTGCAGTCGGTGCTGCGCCGTATCTCCGTCACCGAAGTCACTCTAACGGCAGTCAAGCTTGCCACCACATGGACGGACCGCGCCTACCAGGCGACCAGCTATCGCAGAGGGCGCGTTCTGCTTGCCGGCGATGCCGCGCACATCCATTCCCCCTTGGGCGGCCAGGGCCTCAACCTCGGTCTGGGCGACGCGATGAACCTTGGATGGAAGCTTGCCGCCGTGATCCGTGGCGATGTGCCGGACAGCCTGCTCGATACCTATTCCAGCGAGCGGCATCCCGTCGGAGCGCAGGTGCTCGACTGGTCACGTGCGCAGGTGGCGCTCATGCGGCCGAGCCGGAGCTCGCGGGCGCTCGAGGCGATCATCCGCGATCTGATCGATACCCGTGATGGCGCCACCTATTTCGCCGAGCGCGTCTGGGGCGTTTCTCTCCGCTATGATCTCGGCGACATCAATCCGCTTGTCGGTCGCAGCGCTCCCGATTTCGAGTTGGCCGACGAGGCGAGGCTTGGCGACTTCTTGAGAGCAGGCAGAGGCCTGCTGCTCGATTTCACCGCCAACGCATCGCTTGAGGCGCTTGCCGGTCGCTGGGGTAACCGGATCGCCTATCTCGCCGCGGACAATGTCGGGGACCGGCTTGACGTGAATGCCTTGTTGATACGGCCAGATGGTGTCGTCGCCTGGGTGTGCGAAGCTGAACCCGATATCGAGGAAGCCGCAAAGGCCGCGCTGCGATGGTTCGGCGAACCGGAGCGCGCATCTGCCTGAGAAGCGCTGCGTCCGGAGCATGAGATAAGGTGCGTGTTTGGCGAAGGTCATGGCCGATGCTATGCGAGCGGGCAAGCATCCGGAGCATGGCTCGGTGGAAAACCGCGACTGACGCGGATCAGGACACCAAACAGATCGGAAAAGAGGTTGTCATCCGCCTCTTGAGCAGGATGTTCTCTATCTCTGTAGTATAGGTAGTGGTCAATGGCGGACAAGGTGGGATTCGAACCCACGGTACGCTTTCACGCACACACGCGTTCCAGGCGTGCGCCTTAAACCACTCGGCCACCTGTCCATCTGCACTTTCGCATCCGATAAAGGAGCTATTGTGGGAACGGCGCGATATATACCGATGAATTTTCTAGGATCAACCCGAATCTGACAGTTTTTTGACTTCTGGACAAAAAACTCTGCGTCTCATCCCCATTGCGCTTATTTCGCGCTCCACTTATCTAAAGAAATGGATGAGGCGGCATAAGACCGGTCTGCCCGCAAAGGCGTGACGTAGTTGAGTATCGGGAGGAGTTTATGCGTTTCCTGTTGCGTTTTACCAGCCTTGTCGCACTGGTGGTGGCTGTGATCGCGGGCACCATCGATTCCATTCAATCCGTGGCGGCTTCCGCCGTGGTCATGACCCCGATGGGCGATGCGTGGAACGATGTCAGCCCTTCATCGCTGGCAAGCCTTCGCTCGACCATCGCCTATTATGTTCATCCCCGCTTCTATGACTTGGCGATGCAATGGCTGCTGTTTCAGCCGGCCTTTGCGGTCTTTCTAGTGATCTCGCTGCTTCTGTGGGTGATTGCCTATAAGCGTCGGCCCGTTGCCGGACGCTTCAGCGCCTGAAAGGGGCTGCGTTTCGCTCTGTGCCATTTGGGGATTTTGGTGACGTCGGAGAATGTCTGGCGATGGGCTTGCAGCTATGCCGTGGTGAGCAAAAGGGGCGATTGCGGAGAGCTGACCGGCAGCTGTTCTGACCAATAAAATTGCAGTTTTGGCCCGAAATTGTTTAAAAAAAGGGTCGTTTGGATGGGTTTTCACCAATTCCCACAAATCTTTACCAACTGAAAAATTTCTCGTGAATTTTTCATGCAGCCATGCAAGGATGCGCGCCAGCTTGGCCTCGGGGAGGTCGGCGGTTCCGCAGACTTGCCCGGTCAACGGGCTTGCGGGAGGACCCAACAAGATAGAAACAATAGGGCTGCACCACATGAAAAAATCCCTTTTGACCCTTTTCGCCCTGGCTGCCATGTCGGCAACGGCGCTTGCGGCCGATATCAAGCCGGCAATCGTTTACGGAACCGGCGGCAAGTTCGACAAATCCTTCAACGAAGCTGCCTATAACGGCGCCGAAAAATTCAAGAAGGAAACCGGCATCGCTTACCGCGACTTCGAGCCGACGGGCGACACCCAGGGCGAACAGGCGCTGCGCAACTTCGCGAGCAAGGGCTTCAATCCGGTTATCGCTGTTTCTTTCGCATGGACCTCGGCACTTCAGAAGGTTGCTGCCGAATATCCGAAGACCGAATTCGTCCTGATCGACGACAGCCTTGACCTGCCGAACGTCCGCTCGGTCAAGTTCAAGGAAAACGAGGGCTCCTATCTCGCCGGCGTCATGGCTGCCATTGCATCGAAGTCCGGCAAGATCGGTTTCGTCGGCGGCATGGACATTCCGCTGATCCGCAAGTTCGAATGCGGCTACGAGCTCGGTGCGCGTGCCACCAATGCGAAGATCGAAGTTTTCCAGAACATGACCGGCACGACCGGCGCTGCCTGGAATGACCCGGTTCGCGGCGGCGAACTCACCAAGAACCAGATCGACCAGGGCGCGGACGTTGTCTACGCGGCTGCCGGCGCGACCGGCCTCGGCGTGCTGCAGACTGCCGCCGACAATAAGAAGCTGTCGATCGGCGTCGATTCGAACCAGAACTACCTGCATCCGGGTTCCGTTCTGACCTCCGTCGTCAAGCGCGTCGACCTCGCCGTTTACAATGCCTTCAGCGACGCCAAGAACGGCAAGTTCACGCCTGGTACGCAGGAACTCGGCCTGAAGGAAGACGGCGTCGCCGTCGCTATGGACGACAACAACAAGTCGCTCGTCACTCCGGAAATGCAGGCTGCAGTCGACAAGGCCCGGACCGATATCGTCGCTGGCACCATCAAGGTCCACGATTATCTGACCGACAACGCCTGCCCGAAGAACTGATATGAAATGAGGGCGTATGACGGGACAAAAACGTCATACGCCCTTTTCTTATCCGGAAACCGGTTTCTGGAGCCCCTATAGTGAGCCAAATCTCTGCCATCGAGCTCGTGGGCATCGACAAGAAGTTCGGTGCTGTCCACGCCAATAAAGATATCAACCTGACCGTCGCCAAGGGCTCGATCCACGGGATCATCGGCGAAAACGGTGCCGGGAAATCGACTCTCATGTCGATCATCTACGGATTCTATCAGGCCGACAGCGGCGAAATCCGCATCAACGGCAATCCCATCGCCATCCGCGACAGCCAGACGGCAATTGCATCCGGTATCGGGATGGTGCACCAGCATTTCATGCTGGTTGACAATTTTACCGTCCTTGAAAACGTCATGCTGGGCGCCGAAGGCGGCGCGCTTCTCGCCAAGGGGGTAGCGGCCGCACGTGCCGAACTCAACCGGCTGGAAAAGGATTATGGCCTGGAAGTCGATCCGGATGCGTTGATCGAAGAGCTCCCCGTCGGTCAGCAGCAACGCGTCGAGATCCTGAAGGCGATGTATCGCGGCGCCGAGATCCTCATTCTCGATGAGCCCACCGGCGTCTTGACGCCGGCGGAAGCGGACAATCTTTTCCGCATCCTTCGCGTCCTTCGCGATCAGGGCAAGACGATCATCCTCATCACCCATAAGCTGCGCGAGATCATGGCGATCACCGATACGGTGTCGGTCATGCGCCGCGGCGAGATGGTGGCCACGCGCAAGACGGCGGAAACCACCGTCGAGGAACTGGCCGAACTGATGGTTGGCCGCCGCGTGCTGCTGCGCGTGGAGAAGGGTGAACCCAATCCGGGCGAGATTCTGCTCTCGGTGCGCAATCTCACCGTCAAGGACGGTCGCGGCGTCACCATGGTCGACAACGTCTCCTTCGACGTTCGCGCCGGCGAGATCGTCGGTATTGCCGGCGTTGCCGGAAACGGCCAATCGGAATTGCTGGAGGCGATCGCCGGTATCCGCAAGCCGGCCTCGGGCGAGATCCTTCTGCATGGCAAGCCGATCGGCAATGCCGATCCCGCAGCACTTCGCGACCTTGGCCTTGCCCATATTCCAGAAGATCGCCATCACATGGGCCTCGTCCTAAAGTTCGAGGAGTATGAGAATTCCATGCTCGGCTATCACCGCGACCGCAAATACGGACGCGGTGGCATGCTCGATCTCGATGCCATGCGCAAGGATGCCATCGAAAAGATCGAGAAATACGATATCCGCCCGCCGAACGCGCGGCTGAAAACAGCCAATTTTTCCGGCGGCAACCAGCAGAAGATCGTCGTAGCCCGTGAGATCGAGCGCGATCCGAAGGCTCTGCTGATCGGCCAGCCGACGCGCGGTGTCGATATCGGCGCCATCGAATTCATCCATCGCCGCATCATCGAAATGCGCGACGCCGGCAAGGCCATCCTGCTGGTTTCGGTGGAGCTGGATGAGATCCGTGCGCTTTCGGACCGTATCCTCGTCATGTTCGCCGGCCATATCGTCGGTGAGAAGTCGGCTGAGGCCGGTGAACAAACACTCGGCCTGATGATGGCCGGCATTGCCGCGTGAGGCGTATATGAGCACGGCTTCCGTTCCGCTCCCCAATTGGATCACCTACGGTCTGATCCCCCTTCTCAATCTCATTGTTGCCTTCCTGATCTCCGGCCTCGTCGTCTGGTTCATCGGCGAGAGCCCGCTCGATGCGCTTGTCCTGCTGCTGCAGGGCGCGCTTGGCAGCGGCGAAGGCATCGGCTTCACGCTGTATTATGCGACGAGCTTTATCTTCACCGGCCTGTCGGTCGCCGTCGCCATCCATGCCGGCCTTTTCAATATCGGTTCGGAAGGCCAGGCCTATGTTGGCGGTCTCGGCTGCGCCCTGGTGGCGCTGACCCTCGACCATTATGTGCCCTGGTATGTGACGATGCCCTTTGCCGTCATCGGCGCGGCGATCTTTGGGGCGCTCTGGGCCTTCATTCCTGCCTGGCTGCAAGCCAAGCGGGGCAGCCACGTCGTCATCACCACGATCATGTTCAATTTCATCGCATCGGCGATGATGAACTTCCTGCTCGTGCATATACTGATCGTTCCGGGCAAGATGGCCCCTGAAACCCGCACCTTTCTGGAGGGCGGTCAGCTGCCGAAGCTCGGCTGGTTGATGGATATGTTCGGCTCGACCATCGGTGCGGCACCGCTCAACGTCTCATTCCTGATCGCGCTGGTTATGTGCTTCCTGGTATGGGTGCTCGTCTGGCGCACCAAGCTCGGCTATGAAATGCGCACGCTGGGCCTCAGCCCGACCGCTGCGGTCTATGCTGGCATTCCCTATGCCCGCACGGTCGTTATCGCCATGCTGCTTTCCGGCGGCCTTGCCGGCATGATGGCGCTCAATCCCGTCATGGGCGCATCCGCGCGCCTGCAGGTCGAGTTCGTGCTCGGTGCGGGCTTCGTCGGCATCGCCGTGTCGCTGATGGGCCGCAATCATCCGCTTGGCATCATCGTGGCGGCGATCCTGTTCGGCATTCTCTATCAGGGCGGCGATGCGCTCTCCTTCGACATGCCGAACATCACGCGCGACATGATCGTGGTGATCCAGGGTCTCGTCATCCTGTTTGCCGGTGCCCTCGAATATATGTTCCGACCTGCGCTCGTGCGCATCTACCAGACATTCGCCAGGACGTGAGGATCGGACGATGGACTATTATGATCTTCTCATCAGCATACTTGGTTCGACGATCCGCCTGTCGATTCCGTTGATCTTCACGGCGCTGGCGGGCCTGTTTTCCGAGCGCGCCGGCATCTTCGATATCGGCCTTGAAGGCAAGATGCTGGCCTCGGCTTTTGCTGCCGCCTGCGTCGCCTCGATCAGCGGCTCACCCTGGGCCGGCCTTGGCGCGGGCATTGTCGTCTCTGTCGTCGTCGGCCTGTTGCACGGTTTCGCATCAATCACCAATCGCGGCAATCAGATCGTCTCGGGCGTCGCGATCAACTTCCTGATGGCTGGCCTGACCATCGTTCTCGGTCAAGCCTGGTTCGGTCAGGGTGGCCGTACGCCCACTTTGCCTGCCACTGCACGTTTTTCCGGCATCACCCTGCCGGGCGCTGATGCCCTTCGCGACGTTCCGTTCATCGGGCCGCTCTATGCGAATGTCATCTCCGGCAACAATATCCTGACTTATCTGGCCTTCCTGACGGTGCCGATTTCCTGGTGGATTCTTTATCGCACCCGTTTCGGTCTGCGGCTGCGTGCCGTCGGCGAAAATCCCGGCGCCGTCGATACCGCCGGCATCTCGGTCGAATGGCTGCGTTATCGCTCGTTAATAGCAGCCGGCATTCTCTGCGGCTTCTCCGGCACCTACCTCGCCATCGCCCAGTCGGCTGCCTTCATCAACAACATGTCCGCGGGCAAGGGCTATATCGCGCTTGCCGCACTGATCTTCGCAAAATGGAAGCCGGTGCCGGTCATGTTCACCTGCCTTCTGTTCGGCTTCCTTGATGCCTTCGCCAATTTCATGCAGGGCAAGGCGGTTCCGGGCATCGGTGAGGTGCCGGTACAGATTTTCCAGGCGCTGCCCTATATCCTCACCTGCATCCTGCTTGCAGGCTTTATCGGCGTCGCCAAGCCCCCGAAGGCTGGTGGCGTGCCCTATACCAAGGAGCGCTAGTCTATGTCGCATGATCTGTTCGAGGCTGCGCGCAGCGCGATGGCGTTCGCGCATGCTCCCTATTCGAAGTTTCCCGTTGGCGCGGCGATCCGTGCGGAGGACGGCAAGATCTATACCGGCGCCAATATCGAGAACCTGTCCTTCCCGCAGGGCTGGTGCGCCGAACCGACGGCAATCGGCCAGATGATCATGGGCGGTGCCAAGAAGATCGTCGAGATTGCCGTCATCGCCGAGAAGCTGCCGCTCTGCCCGCCTTGCGGCGGCTGCCGGCAGAAGATCGCCGAATTTGCCAGCAAGGAGACGCGCATCTATCTTTGCGACGAAACCGGCGTGAAGAAGACCATGACCATGGACGAAATGTTGCCCTTCAGCTTCGAAACGGAGGTGCTCGGATGAGCGCGGCCGTCGATATCCTCACCGAGAAGCTCGGCGAGCTGAAGCCGCGCTATGGCATCATCCTGGGTTCCGGCCTCGGCTCTCTCGTGGATGAGGTCAAAGACGCGCTGCGCATTCCCTATGCCGATCTGCCCGGCTTCCCGGTCAGCGCCGTCTCCGGCCATGCCGGCACGCTGGTCGCAGGCAAGCTCGGCGATGTCCCCGTCATCATGCTTTCCGGCCGGGTGCATTACTACGAAAAGGGCGACGCCAATGCCATGCGCGGGCCGATCGAGACCTTGAAGGCACTCGGCGTCGACACGCTGATCCTGACCAACTCGGCCGGATCGCTGCGCGAAGAGATGCCACCGGGCTCGGTGATGCAGATAACCGATCACATCAACTATTCCGGCATGAACCCGCTGATCGGCGAGGAGAGCGACAGACGCTTCGTCGGCATGACCAGCGCCTACGACCTCGACCTCATCATGCGCATGCGCAAGGCGGCGGAAAAGGCCGAGATCAAGCTGTCACATGGCGTCTATATGTGGTTTTCCGGCCCGAGCTTCGAAACGCCGGCCGAGATCCGCATGGCGCGCATCCTCGGTGCCGATGCCGTCGGCATGTCGACGGTGCCGGAAGTCATCCTAGCGCGTCTTTTCGGTTTGAGGGTTGCCGCTGCCTCCGTCATCACTAACTATGGTGCTGGCATGACCGGTGGCGAGCTCTCGCATGAGGAGACGAAGGACATGGCTCCGGTCGGCGGCGCGCGGCTTGCCGCTATCCTGAAAGAAATGATCGCGGACGAAGGAGATCCACAATGACCGGCCATTCGCTGAGAGAAACGGCAGCCGTTGCGCTTTCCCTTCTCGATCTCACCAATCTCAAGGATGACTGCACCCCGGCTCAGATCGAGGCGCTGTGCGCCCGTGCGCAATCGCCCTATGGCAATACGGCCGCCATCTGCATCTGGCCGCGTTTCGTCGCACAGGCGCGCGGCATTCTCGGTGTCGATCATGCCATAAAGATCGCGACCGTGGTGAATTTCCCGGCCGGCGATATGGAGGTGGCCGATGTTGCTGCCGAAGCGCGCGAAGCCATTGCCGATGGCGCCGACGAGATCGATCTGGTCATTCCCTATCGCGCCTTTCTGGCGGGCAATGAGCAGGCCGTCACCGATATGGTTGCCACGGTGAAGGCCGAATGCAAAGGCCCGGTCCTTCTGAAGACGATCCTCGAAACAGGCGAGCTTAAGGATGTTGCACTGATCCAGCGCGCATCGGAACTCGCGATCGATGCCGGATCCGACTTCATCAAGACATCCACCGGCAAGGTCGCCGTCAACGCGACGCTCGAAGCCGCTGACATCATGCTGCGCGCCATCCGTGCTAGCGGTCGCAACGTCGGCTTCAAGCCGGCGGGCGGCATCGGCTCTGTCTCCGACGCGGCCCTGTATCTCAGCCTTGCCGAGACCATCATGACACCTGATTGGGCTATGCCTTCGACCTTCCGTTTCGGTGCATCGAGCCTGCTCGACGATATCCTGAACGTGCTGGCCGGCGGTGAGTCCAAGACGGCGTCTTCAGGCTATTGATCCATGATCCCGCAGGAGATCATCCGGCAGAAGCGTAACGGCGCCACTCTCTCGGCCGCCGATATCGATGCGTTTATCGGCGCATTAGGCCGTGGCGAACTGGCCGAAAGCCAGATCGGCGCCTTTGCCATGGCCGTCTGGTTTCGCGGTATGACGCGCGAGGAAACGGTGGCGCTGACGCTCGCCATGGCCCGCTCCGGCGATACCCTCTCCTGGCAAGGCATCGACAGGCCGATTGCCGACAAGCATTCGACTGGCGGCGTCGGTGATAACGTTTCGCTGATGCTCGCCCCAATTGCCGCCGCCTGCGGCCTCGCCGTGCCGATGATTTCGGGTCGCGGTCTCGGCCACACCGGCGGCACGCTGGATAAGCTGGAATCCATTCCCGGTTACGGGATCACGCCGGATGCCGCCCGTTTTCGCAAGGTGGTCGATGAGGTTGGCTGCGCCATCATCGGCCAGACCGGCGCGCTGGCGCCCGCCGATGGCAAGCTCTATGCGGTGCGCGATGTCACCGCGACCGTCGATTCGGTACCGTTGATCACCGCCTCCATTCTGTCGAAGAAACTGGCGGCGGGGCTGGAAACGCTGGTGCTCGACGTCAAGATCGGCAACGGCGCCTTCATGACCTCGCAGGAAGAAGCCGAGACGTTGGCGCGCTCGCTGGTGGAGGTGGCCAATGGCGGCGGGGTCAAGACTTCGGCCCTGATTACCGACATGAACCAGCCCCTGGCCGATGCGGCGGGCAATGTGGTCGAGCTTCGCAACTGCCTGGATTTCCTGAAGGGCAACAAGGCAGGCACGCGCCTCGAGACGGTCGTGCTGGCCTTCGCATCCGAAATGCTCGTCCAAGCCAGCACTGCCGCAAGTGCTGCCGATGGGGAGAGAAGGGCGCGCGAGGCTCTGACCTCAGGCAAGGCGGCAGAGATCTTCGGCCGTATGGTGCACGCCCTTGGCGGCCCCGCAGATCTACTGGAACACCCGGATCGCTATCTGGCGAGTGCGCCGGTGCAGAAGCCCGTTCTCGCCGCGGCCGATGGCTGGCTTGGCGCCTGTGATGCGCGGGAGATAGGCATGAGCGTCATCGATCTCGGCGGCGGCCGTCGCCGCCCGCAGGACAAGATCGATCATCGCGTCGGCTTCACAGACATTCTGCCACTCGGAACGAAGGTGAGCAGGGGCGATCGTATCGCCACCGTGCACGCCGCCGACGAGGCAAGCGCGCAAAAGGCCGCGGTCGCTTTGTCGGCTAACTATCGCATCATGGATACGGCGCCCGCTTTGTCGCCTGTCATTCTCAGACGGATTTGATCTGAAGGCGCCAGTCGGCCACTTCGCAGTCTCGGGAAGGCCTTCTATCCTATTGCTTCAGAAGCAATGTGCCGTTCTGAACACCATAGGAGTTCAGCTTCGTCATGAAGCTCATGCCGATCAGCGTTGTGCTCAATGCGTTATCCTTTGCCACCACGGCCTCGATATCGCGGACCCGGATCGTGCCGATCTCCAGGCGGTCGAGTTTGATGTGGGCGACCTTTGACGTGCCATTCGCGGTCTGGACCGTGTAGCGATAGTCGAGATCGACGCCGCTGAAGCCGAGGCTGCGCGCGGTGCTTTCGTTCATTGCCACATAGGTCGCGCCGGTATCGATCATCCCGTGCACAGAGCGGCCATTGATGGTGAAATCGCCTTCATAGTGGCCGCCCGCATTGGCGCGCAGCTGAACGCTGCCATAGGAAACGGGAGCTTCCGCCTTCGGTGGAGCAAGCGAAACCGCTTCGACCGGCGCCGGTTTCGCGGCATGTTCGCCATAGCTGCTCACCAGCATCGGCATCTGGGTCGCCGCAACGGCGATGACACCGGCAAAGGCAAGAACGCGAACGAACATCGGCAAGGCCCCTCCTGCGGGCCATGCCATTTATAAGCCGAGAGTGCTGAAAGGATGCTAAAGCAATCAATAAAAAGCCCGGCAGTCGAATAACTGCCGGGCTTCCTGAAAAGTATTAGAGCGGGTTTACTTGGTGCCGTACATGCGGTCGCCGGCATCGCCGAGGCCGGGGACGATGTAGCCCTTTTCGTTCAGGTGGCTGTCGATGGCGGCCGTGAACACCGGAACGTCCGGATGCGCCTTGCGGAAATTGGCGATGCCTTCGGGAGCCGCCAGCAGGCAGAGGAAGCGGATGTTGTGCGCACCGCGCTCCTTCAGCTTTTCGATCGCGGCAATCGAGGAATTGCCCGTTGCGAGCATTGGATCGACGACGATGATCAGGCGCTCGGAGATATCCTCGGGCGCCTTGAAGTAATATTCGACCGGCTGCAGCGTTTCATGATCGCGGTAGACGCCGATATGCGAGACGCGGGCCGAGGGCACGAGATCGAGCATGCCTTCGAGCAGGCCGTTGCCGGCGCGCAGGATCGAGGCGAAGACCAGCTTCTTGCCCTCGAGGATCGGCGCATCCATTGGCTGCAGCGGCGTCTCGATGGTCTCGATGGTCAGTTCGAGGTCGCGCGTCACTTCGTAACAGAGCAGCGTCGAAATCTCGCGCAGCAGCCGGCGGAAGCTTCCCGTCGACGTGTCTTTCTTGCGCATGATTGTGAGCTTGTGTTGCACAAGCGGGTGATCGATGACAGTGACGCCGTCCATGGTTTCAGCCTTCCAGTAATTCCGCGGTATAAGATGGTTCTTCCACGGAAATCGCCTCTGGTGCAAGGAAATAGGCCACTTTGGGAGATTTCATCCCCAATCTGCGGCCAAAACCCTCATTTTACAGTTTTGATAGCAACGCCGCCCGTGTCGCCTCGTCCACAAACGCCGCCTTGATCGCCGTGCGCGTCATCGCATTGATCTCGTCGTCGCTGAAGCCGAAGGCTGACGACGCAAGCTCGTATTCCCGCTCGAGCGAGGTGTGGAAGAAGGGCGGATCATCGGAACTTATCGTCACCTTCACGCCGGCGTCGCGCAGCTTGCGCAGCGGATGTGACTGGAAATCCGGAAAAACCTTCAGCGCGACGTTGGAGCCGGGGCACACCTCCAGCACGGTGCCGAGATCGGCAAGACGCCTGACGAGATCCATGTCCTCGATGGCGCGCACGCCATGGCCGATACGCTGCGGGCGCACCAGATCCACCGCGTCGGCGACGCTAAATGCACCGCACACTTCGCCGGCATGGATGGTGATGCCGAGACCGGCCTCGCGGGCGATGTCGAAGGCGCGGGCATAATCGGCGACGCGGCCCATGCGCTCTTCGCCGGCCATGTTGAAGCCGGTGATCAGCGGATTGTCGCTCTTGGCGGCATATTCCGCCGCCTTCACCACGCGCTCCGGGCCGAAATGACGTTCGCCGGTGACTATCAGCCGTGCCTCGATGCCGGTCTTGGCCTTGGCTGCACGGATGCCAGCCGAAACGCCTGCCATATAGGCGTCGGCGCCGAGGCCGATGCGATCGCCATGGTCGGGCGAGACGATGAGTTCGCTATAGATCGTGCCGATGTCGGCAAGCTCTTCCAGATAGGTTTCCGTCAGAAGCGCATAGTCTTCCTCGGTGCGGTAGACCTCGGAAACCTTGTCGTAGCAGACGAGGAATTCGGCAAAATCCTTCCAAAGGTAAATACCGTCATTCAGAAATACGCTGGTATCTACTCCGTATTTCTCCGCTTGTGCGAGGGTCAACGCCGGTGGAGCCGCGCCCTCCAGATGGCAGTGCAGCTCCACCTTCTTCAAATGCGATGTCAAAGGAAGCTCCTCCCGTGCGGTCCTGCCGCAATTCCCAAATGTTTCGCAACCGTCTCGCCGATATCCGCATAGGTCTGACGGACGCCGATGGATCGGGAACGAATGCCCGGCCCGTAAGCCATGACGGGCACGCGCTCGCGTGTATGATCGGTGCCGCGCCAAGTCGGGTCGCAGCCATGATCGGCGGTCAGAATGACGAGATCGCCGGCCTTCAGCTTCTTATGCACCTCAGGCAGGCGCGCGTCGAAGGCTTCGAGCGCTGCGGCATAGCCTGGCACGTCGCGGCGATGGCCATAGACCATGTCGAAATCGACGAAATTGGTGAAGACAAGATCGCCGTCGTCGGCTTCGTCCATGGCCTTCAGTGTCGCATCCATGAGTGCCATGTTGCCATTGGCCTTGATGACCCTGGAGACGCCCTGATGGGCAAAGATATCGCCGATCTTGCCGACGGCGTGCACCGTGCGTTCAGCCTTGACCAGACGGTCGAGCAGTGTCGGCTCGGGCGGCAGAACGGAAAAGTCGCGACGATTGCCGGTTCGCTCGAATGTCGCCACCGTCTCGCCGACGAAAGGGCGGGCGATGACGCGGCCGATATTGTAGGGATCGAGCAGCGTACGTACGATCTTGCAGAGGCCGATCAGCCGGTCGAGGCCGAAATGCTGCTCGTGCGCTGCAATCTGGAAGACGGAGTCGGACGAGGTATAGCAGATCGGCTTGCCGCTGCGGATGTGCTCTTCGCCGAGCTTTGCGATGATATCCGTGCCGGAGGCATGGCAATTGCCGAGAATCCCCGGCAGATCGGCGGCTTCGCAGATGGCCTTCACCAGCTCCGGCGGAAAGGCATCGCCCTCCGCCGGAAAGTACCCCCAGTCGAACATGACGGGCGTTCCGGCAATCTCCCAATGACCGGATGGCGTATCTTTACCGCGAGAGACTTCATTGGCGCAGCCATAGAGACCATAGAGTTTTTCCGGTAGCGGCATGCCGGCGGGATAGTTGCCCGTTGCCGCCTTGGCGATCTCCAGTAGGCCGAGGCCCGATAGGATCGGCAATGTCAACGGGCCTTGGCGAAGGCCCGCCCGATCGGCCGCGCCAGCGGCGCAGAATTCCGCGATATGGCCAAGCGTGTCGGCGCCTTCATCCCCGTAGCTTGCCGCATCGGGGCCGCCACCCACGCCGAAAGAATCCAGAACGAAGAGAAAGGCGCGCGCCATAGATCACCCGATAGAATACCGTCACCCCGGGGAGGTCTTCCGGGTCATTGGACGTCACCCATATAACGGAGGCATCGACTTGGCAATTTTCCGTTTGGAAGCCCCGCCAGGCGCCTCTCTGCGGCGGCGTTCTCAGCAATCGCTGCAGCTGATCGAAGTTCCGACACGCTGGCGATAGTAATATTGCCGGCTGATGGTGATCTGGTTTGTACCGCTTGGCAGGAAATTGGCACCAAAGCTGAGGAGCTGATAGGGGAGGGCAAGTTCGCTGCGGACGAGGAATGTGCTTGCCTGGTTCATGTTGGCCGGCAAAGTGACCGTCGAGCCAACCGTATATGGCCTGGTTCCGTCCTGTGCCCAGGACCACGCGACTGTCGCCTTGCCTGAGGCGTCGATGGTGATGCCGGTGATCTTCAGCGTCAGGCCGGTGGTGCCATAGGGTGCGAAGATGGCGCCGGCGACCGAGGGCATTGTCGCAAGCACGGACTTTGTGATCGACGATTGCTGCGAGACGATGTCCGCGATCGAACCGGCCGAACGGCTGGCTCGTTTCGAGGCGCTGAGGCCGACGGTAAGCTCGAAGGCACCGAGATAGAGCATCAGCAACACGGGAAAAAGAATGGCGAATTCGATGGCGCCCACGCCGCGCTCGTCGCGGGCGAATCGCCGCAACATGCCCGAGGGCGCATTTTCTTTCGCGGTCATGTTTGCGGCCCTGCTCACGGATAATTCTCGTTCTGAAAGGCCGCCGTTGCGACGATGAGATAGACCGAGGCCGAACCGTCAGTCGGGTGCACGTTGGTCAGATAGGGGCGCAGCAGGTCCGTTATGATCCCCCAGCGATAGTAGGCGCGCACCATGTTCAGCGACTTGGCCCCGCCCGGTGTGAAGGCGAAACCTGTGGTGCTGAGGTCGGAATAGGGATCGGTTGAGGATTTGCGAGGGATTGTTGTCGGCATGGATGCGAAGCTCGAATAGCTCTGCACATCGAGGTAAAGGTTTGTGGGCGTCTGTAGTTCGGAAGATGAGCAGGTAATGAGCACGGAAATCTGATTGCAGAATGCCTGCCGGAATTGCTGCGAGCTGGTATTGGCCGCAGTAATCTGCCCGGTTCTGATCTGACGCGACAGAGTATCGACGGCGTTCGAAACGACTTGTTCCGCAGTAAAGGCGACAAAGGTTTCGATAATGGCGAAGATGATCAGAAAATAAGGAATCGCGAGCAGAGCGAATTCGATCGCTGCCGTCCCATCGCGAGAGCGCACGAATTCGCGCAATCTACCCCGGGCATGCTGCCGTGCAGGGCTTGTATTGGCGAGAAGCGCGTTGTCTGGCGTCATAGGTCATCCGCGATGTTTAAACGCGGAGGACACTAGAGTTGCTTTCTTGATAATCCGTTTCTCTTCTCTATTCATATTTAGAGGAAACCAGGATTATCGATCGCAATATAATTCTTTGAAAGTACTTTAGAATATTTGCGTTATCGAATGTTATTATGGCCCTGCGGCCGCGGTCGGCGTCGCCGTATTGTTTTGCTGGGCATGCTGTTCGCAATTCGGCGTGCATGACAGCACGGCGCGATCCGTCTGGCGGAAAACGCGGACCGTATTGCCTTCGTCGATCGATACCAGGATCTGCTCGTCGACGATCGCATTGCCGTCGGTATCGAGCAGGATGATATTCGTCGTGCCGAAGCTTCGGCCTGTCAGTACGATGGTTTTCGGATCGGCGACCGTTGCATCGGCGACCTGCGAATTGCCGACGATGACCTTGCTGACGGGGCGGTCCAGCTTCAACACGCGCGCGTGATCCATATAGACGCGCAGCATGCTCTCTCCGGCAGCGTGGGAAAGCTGCGGCATCATGCCGGCCGCGGCAACAATGCAGGCAAGGAATGCTGTTCTGCCGCCGATTGGCATGGCTTGGCCTCTTGGAAAGCGATAGTGAAAAGAATTTCCGGATAGAATGGGAAAGAATGGTGAATGAACGATTAAGCTGACCAGGCGTCGTTCGATTATGGCTCGGATGTGTCATTCGCGCGTCATATCATCCTATCATTGCGAAAATCCTGTATTGTTTCGAGACGAATTGCATGTAGCGCTAATATTTGCCCATCTAATAATTTCCATTTGGCTGAAAAACTTCTTTAAAACGGAAAGAAGAACATAAAACTTGCATTAACTATTCTATTTTCGCTTTTGTATTTACTGCGTATTAACCTAATTCTTTAAAGCGATGGAAACGGCGCGCAGCTACCGTGCAGTTCATCCGATCAACGGCAACAGTTGGCGGACGTGCTGTCAACAAAGTGGAGTTAAACTTATGTCCAAGCTTTTTTCGCGTTTCCTGAAGGATGAATCCGGCGCGACCGCAATCGAATATGGCCTGATCGCCGCCCTGATCTCGGTCGCTATCATTACCGGCGCGACGACCCTCGGTGGTACGTTGAATAATACCTTCCGAAATATTGCAACGAAGATGACTGCCGCTGATACTCAATCCAAGGGGTACTAAGGCGCAATAATAGCGCCTTGAAACCAACCCTGTTTCTGCAAGGTTTGGTGCTGCTAACGAAAACCGTTCTCTCTGCGAGCGGTTTTCGATTTTTTTATCTTGGTCGCAAAAGGCGGTGTATCTTCAATGCTTGAAACGGCAACATTGCTGATCTTCCCGCTCTGCATGTCAATCGCGGCGATCTCGGATCTATTGACCATGACGATCCCGAATCGCGTGTCGTTGGCGCTTGCGGTCTCGTTCCTTGTACTGGCGCCGATTTCGGGGCTTTCGACCGTTGAAATCGCCATGCATCTTGCCGGAGCGGGCGCTGTGTTCTCTGCCTGCTTCACGTTGTTCGCACTGAACATCATGGGCGGCGGCGATGCGAAGCTCCTGGCTGCTGCTGCACTTTGGTTTGGGTTCGATTCTTCTCTCATCGAGTTCTTGGTTTATGTCGCGTTCATCGGTGGCGCAGTTACTGTTTTGGTCATCATGCTGAGATCGCAGGCCACTACCATCATGGCTTTGGGCCTGCCATTGCCGCACTCATTGACGGTTGCCAAAAAAATCCCTTACGGCATTGCCATCGCGATTGGCGGGATGCTCGCCTTCCCCTCCTCGGCGGTTCTTCTGGGGGCAACGGCTTAAAAGTACTCCGAACCTTAACGAAGGAGTATAGGTGTACTTTTTGAAAGCGAACCCTAATATACGCCAAGTAATCATGGTTAAGTAACAATAAATGTAACCACCCATTAACCATAATTACACCAATTGCCGGTCATTCTGCAGGGCGAAGAATCCTGTTCCTCAAGGAATGACCATGAAACCCGCTCGCATAATGATACTCGCAGTGGCAGCCGTAGCAGCCGGGATGGCCGGTCTGCTCGCGATGCGCCTGGCGGGTTCGCGCGATATCGTTCCCCAGCAGATCGCGGCGGTCGTGGAGAAGGAGGCGACGGTCAACGTCCTCGTTGCCGGCGCCAATCTGCCCGTCGGTTCTCGTCTCAACGAACAGTCGATTCATTGGATGCCTTGGCCCGAAAGCGGTCTCGTCAAAGGCCTCGTCACCGAACGCGAACGGCCCGACGCTCTGAAAGATCTGACCGGCGCTGTCGTTCGCCTGCCGATCTTCGAGGGCGAGCCCATCCGCGAGGAGAAGATTGCCGATTCCAACAGCCGCATCCTTTCGTCCTTGCTGCCGGCGGGCAAGCGGGCCGTCGCCACGGAGATTTCCGTCTCCACCGGCGCAGGCGGTTTTATCCTTCCGAATGACCGTGTCGACGTCATCATGGTGCGCAAGGGGTCGCAGCAGCAGCTCGTCACGGAAACCGTGCTCAGCAACGTGCGCGTTCTGGCAGTCGATCAGCAGATCGAGGAAAAGCAGGACGGAAGCAAGGCCGTCGTCGGCGCAACCGCGACGCTGGAGCTAACGCCGGACCAGACGAAGGTCCTGGCGGTCGCGCATCAGATGGCCGATCGCCTGACGCTGGCATTGCGCTCCGTTGCCGACGCGCAGCAGCCCGATACGACGGCCGCCGATTATCTTCTGGCCGGCGACAATGGCGGCAGCATGATCCAGGTCATCAAATCCGGAGCAATCGTGACCGACGGCCCGACCGGGCCGAAGCCGCAGTGAGAAGGGGCGAGACCATGTTCAAGATAAGCAACAAAGCCAGCCTCTCCTTTGGTGTAAGCCTCTCCTTCTCGATCGCCTTTGCCGGGCTGCCTCTGGGACCGGCCTTTCTGCGCACGCCTGCGGCCTTCGCGGGCGGTTCCGACAGCATCGTGACGATAGCCGGCCTGGGCACGAAGCGCACATTGAAGCTGGGCCTCAACAAGGCGCTTGTCGTCGATCTGCCAGCCGATGCCCACGACATCCTCGTCTCCGATCCCAAAATGGCCGATGCAGTGACGCGAACCTCGCGCCGCATCTATCTTTTCGGCAAGACGGTCGGTCAGACCAATATCTTCATCTTTGGCGCCGACGGCAAGGAGATCGTCAGCCTCGATCTCCAGATCGAGCGCGACATTGCCGGACTTCAGGCCAATCTCAAGCGCTTCATTCCGGACTCCGACATCAACGTCGAGATCGTTTCCGACAACATCGTCATGACCGGTACGGTGCGCACGCCCCAGGATGCGACGCGGGCCGAGCAGCTTGCGCAGGCCTTCCTCAAAGGCGGCGAAGCGACCACTCGAAACCAGACTGCCTCGGGCAGCGGCGACAACAATGCGGTCGCCATTTTCGCGGAAACACGGCAGACCTCGCAGATCGTCAACATGCTGCAGATCGAAGGCGAAGATCAAGTGACGCTCAAGGTGACCGTCGCCGAAATCAAGCGCAGCGTGCTGAAGCAGATCGGCTTCGACAATCTCGTCAGGAATTCTTCCGGCTTGACGGTTGCCCAGCTCGGTAGTCCTGGCGCGGATGGGACTGCCGCGGCCGGCGGCGGCGGCCTGGCCAGCTTGTTCAAGACCGCCATCGGCAAATACGATATCAGCACCTATCTCAATGCTCTCGAGCAGGCTGGGGCCGTCCGTACGCTGGCCGAGCCGACATTGACGGCGATCTCCGGCCAGGCAGCGACCTTCAATTCGGGCGGTCAGACCCTATACGCCGTCACGAACAAGGACGGGACCGTCACGGTCACGCCCTTCACCTACGGTATCAGTTTGGCCTTCACGCCTGTCGTGCTGTCTGCCGGACGAATCGCTCTGCATGTGCAGACCCAGGTCTCCAATCCGGTTGGCACGGCCAACGCCGGCACGGCAACCTACAACCAGCGCGCCGCCGATACTTCGGTGGAGTTACCGTCGGGCGGCTCGATCGCTTTGGCCGGTCTCCTGAGCGATACCATTCAGCAGACCACCAACGGCACACCGGGCGCCTCGAAGATTCCGATTCTCGGCGCTCTCTTCCGTCAAAAGAGCTTTCAGCGCGATGAAACCGAGCTGGTCATCATCGCGACGCCTTATCTGGTGAGGCCGGTCGCCCGTAGCCAGCTTGCCCGCCCCGACGATAACTTCTCGCCGAGCAACGATATCAGCGGCGTCTTCATGAATCGTGTCAACAAGATCTACGGCCGCAAGGACGGGCCGCCGGTCGCCGATGCCGATTTCCACGGCACTGTCGGCTTCATCTACAAGTGAGGAGAGACCGATCATGACGCGCGCCTTTTCAACCGGATCAATGAAAGATCCCAAAATGGCCAGCCTGGAGCACAAAGCGCCTCGCACCGGCCGGTCCCGTTCCCTCAGGCTGGCTCTGATGGTGCCGGCCCTGATCGTGACGGCTGCAACTATCAGCAGCTGCGCCGATTCACGTGATCGCATGACCACCAGCGCGATCAATGACGATTATCGGCAACGTCATCCGATCGTGTTGACGGAGAAAGAACACAATCTCGATATCCCGGTTGCCGCCAGCGACCGTCGCCTGACGACGGGAATGCGCGATACCATCCGCGGGTTTATCCAGGATTACCGCACTCGTGCGAGCGGTACGGTCGAAATCCTTGCCCCCAGGGGATCGATGAATTCTTTGGCGGCATCTGCGTTGCGTCAGCAGATCCGCAGGGAGCTGGTTGCGAACGGCATTCCGTCGGCCCGCATCGTCGATAGCTACTATGGCGCTGGCGACCCTGGCGATGCGGCTCCGATTCGCCTGCGCTTCACAGCGACGACGGCGCTCACCAACACATGCGGTCAATGGCCGGACGATCTTTCGGACAACGCTTTCGACAACCAGAACTACTACAATTTCGGCTGCGCGACACAGCATAATCTGGCGGCGCAAGTCGCCAATCCGACAGATCTGATCTCGCCGCGCGCCGTGTCGCCGATCGATACCGATCAGCGCAGCAAGGTGATCGACAATTATCGCAATGGCTCGGTCCCGACGAGTACCGCCACGGTTGGCGGCTTCAGTGGTTCCGGCGGCTCGGGCCAATGAACATGAGAGTTACGCGCCGGCGGAACAGGATGAAATCATGAACGCCATCGAATATGATATCGGCTCGACTGCCCCGGAAGCGGAGGAGGTTTCGCGTTCGGCCAATCTCGACAATCTAAGGCCGCTGCCGCGTATTTCCATACATGCCTTTTGCGAAAGCGAGCAGCTGCAGCAGGTGATGGACCAGTGCGCCAACGATCGGCGCATGTCCAAGGTCAGCCTGCGGATCACCAGCGGCGGTGTGGCGGCTGCGGCGAACATGTTCGCCTCGGCGCCGACCCCTAATCTGATCATCCTGGAGACGCGCGCCGGTCCGCGCGGCCTGTTGGCGGAACTCGAACCGCTCGCCGCCGTCTGCGATCCGAGCACCAAAGTCATCGTCGTCGGCTATCACAACGATATCGGCCTCTATCGCGAACTCATCCGCAACGGCATCTCCGAATATATCGTCCAGCCGACCGACATGGTCGATCTCTTAACTGCGGTGGCGGCGATCTTTATCGATCCCGATGCCGAGCCGCTCGGGCGCAGTATCGCTTTCATCGGCGCCAAGGGCGGGGTAGGCGCATCGACCATCGCCCATAATTGCGCCTTCGGAATTTCCAGCCTTTTCTCCACCGAAACCATTCTTGCCGATCTCGATCTGCCCTACGGCACCGCCAATATCGACTTCGACCAGGATCCCGCGCAGGGTATCGCGGAAGCCGTCTATGCCCCTGAGCGGCTTGACGAGGTCTTCCTCGACCGGTTGCTGACCAAATGTTCCCAGCATCTCTCGCTGCTGGCGGCCCCCTCGATGCTGGATCGCGCCTATGATTTCGAAGGGCAGGCTTTCCTGCCGGTGCTGGACGTCCTCCAGCGCAGTGCGCCGGTCACGGTTCTCGATGTGCCGCATGTCTGGACGGAATGGACACGCTCGGTACTCGGCGCGGTAGACGAGGTCGTCATTTGCGCCGCGCCCGATCTCGCCAATCTGCGCAACGCCAAGAATCTGATCGACGCTCTGCACAAGCTGCGGCCCAACGACAAGGCGCCGCACCTCATTCTCAATCAGGTCGGCATGCCGAAGCGTCCGGAGATCAACCCTTCGGAATTCTGTGCGCCGCTGGAGACGGATCCGATCGCCATCATCCCCTTCGACATCAACCTGTTCGGCAATGCCGCCAACAGCGGGCAGATGATCGCCGAAACCGATCCGAAGTCGCCGACCGCGGAGACGTTCTCGCAGATATCGCACATCGTTACCGGACGTGTCGCTTTGAAGAAGGCCAGAAAGGGCGGTTTGCTGGGCCTTTTGAAGCGAAAGTGATCGTTTGATTTCGCACGGGCTTCCGAAGGCCGATTTTCATGGAGGCCGTGCAGCAGCATTAGAATTGGATCAGAAAGATGTTTGGCAAGCGCGGAAATGAAGGTCCTGCAAAGAGCGGCGCGATGTCTCCGCCGCCGGCGCGCGTGCCCGCCGTTGGCAATGGTCCGACGGCACCGGCCGTGCTGATTGAGCCGTCCCATGATTCCACGCAGCCGCGTCAGCAGGTCGTGCCTCCTTCGATGCAGACGCCCAGCCGCCGTCGCGTGGCGCGCACCGAAGAATATTACGATACGAAATCGCAGGTCTTCTCCGCGCTGATCGACACGATCGACCTTTCGCAGCTTTCCAAGCTTGGCAACGAGGCCGCGCGCGAGGAAATCCGCGACATCGTCAACGATATCATCACCATCAAGAATTTCGCGATGTCGATCTCCGAGCAGGAGGAACTGCTCGAGGATATCTGCAACGATGTGCTTGGCTACGGTCCGCTGGAGCCGCTGCTCGCCCGCGACGACATCGCCGATATCATGGTCAACGGTGCCGGCCAGACCTTCATTGAAGTCGGCGGCAAGACCGTCGAATCCGAAATCCGCTTCCGCGACAATTCGCAGCTTCTTTCCATTTGCCAGCGCATCGTCAGCCAGGTCGGCCGCCGCGTTGATGAATCCAGCCCCATCTGCGATGCGCGCCTGCCCGACGGTTCGCGCGTCAACGTCATCGCACCGCCGCTCGCGATCGACGGTCCCGCGCTGACCATTCGTAAGTTCAAGAAGGATAAGCTCACCCTCGATCAGCTCGTCCGTTTCGGCGCTATCACGCCCGAAGGCGCGACACTTTTGCAGATCATCGGCCGTGTGCGCTGCAATGTCGTCATCTCAGGCGGTACCGGTTCGGGCAAGACGACGCTTCTGAACTGCCTGACCAACTACATCGACCGCGACGAACGCGTCATTACCTGCGAAGACACCGCCGAACTGCAGCTGCAGCAGCCGCATGTGGTGCGCCTCGAAACCCGCCCGCCGAACATCGAAGGCGAGGGCGAGATCACCATGCGCGATCTCGTCAAGAACTGCCTGCGTATGCGCCCCGAACGCATCATCGTCGGCGAAGTGCGCGGACCCGAGGTCTTCGACCTGCTGCAGGCGATGAACACGGGCCACGATGGTTCCATGGGGACCATCCACGCCAATACGCCGCGCGAGTGCTTGAGCCGTATGGAATCGATGATCGCGATGGGTGGTTTCAGCCTGCCGGCCAAGACTGTGCGCGAGATCATTTCCAGCTCCGTCGACGTCGTCATCCAGGCCGCCCGCCTGCGTGACGGTTCGCGCCGCATCACCCAGGTCACCGAGGTGATCGGCATGGAAGGCGATGTGATTATTACACAGGACTTGATGCGCTACGAGATCGAGGGCGAAGATGCGAACGGCCGGATCATCGGTCGGCACGTTTCCACCGGTATCGGTAAGCCGCATTTCTGGGATCGTGCCCGCTACTACAACGAGGAGCGACGCCTGGCAGCCGCCTTGGATGAGATGGAACAGAAGGCGCAATAGGATTTACGATGTTCGGTATTGATCCAATAGTGCTATTGATTGTGCTGCTGGCGGCGGTTTCCGCCGCGGCGGTCTGCTATAGCGTTCTCTATTCCCGGATCGAGACCCAGAAGAAGGCGGAAGGCCGTGTCAATCGCGTCAAGCAGGCCGAAACCGATCGCGTCAAGGTCAAGGCAGCGCGTGACCGCGTCCAGGAAATGTCGAAGCGGCGCAAATCCGTGCAGGATTCTCTGAAGGATCTGGAACGGCGCCAGTCCGAAAACACGAAAAAGAGGCAGTCACTGAAGGCGCGCCTCGCCCAGGCCGGTCTGTCGTTGACGCCGGCGCGCTTCTACATCTTCAGCGTGCTGTTCGGCCTTTTCGTCACATTGGTTCTTTTCATTGTCGGCGCCCCGCCGCTGGCCATTCTGGGCATATTCTTTGCGGCTGCTTTCGGTCTGCCGCGCTGGGTCGTCCGCTTTCTCATCAAGCGCCGGCAAAGCAAATTTCTGGAAGAGTTTCCGAACGCACTCGATGTCATCACGCGCTCGCTTCGCTCAGGCCTGCCGCTCAATGATGCGGTTCGGCTGGTGGCCGGCGAGGCACGGGAGCCCGTCAAGACCGAGTTCCGCCGGGTGGTCGAAGCGCAACAAGTCGGTTTCAGCATGGCGGATGCCTGCGCGCGCATCTCGAACCATATGCCCCTGCAGGAGGTAAATTTCTTCGCGATCGTTATCGCGATCCAGGCCCAGGCGGGCGGTAACCTGTCGGAAGCTCTCGGCAATCTCTCGAAGGTGCTGCGCGAGCGCAAGAAGATGAAGGCGAAGGTCAAGGCATTGTCGATGGAAGCCAAGGCATCCGCCGTCATCATTGGCACTCTGCCCTTCGTGGTGATGCTGCTGGTCTATCTGACCTCGCCGCAATACATGATGATCCTATTCGCCGATCCGCGCGGCCATCTGATCTTGCTCGGAGCCGGCATCTGGATGTCGATCGGCATCTTCATCATGCGCAACATGGTCAATTTCGAGATCTGAGCGGGAAGGAGCCGCGTAGCCCATGACCGATCTCGCTGCCCGTTTAACCGATCCCGGCACTCTTCTTGCCGTCGTGGTCGCCATTGCCGTCTTCGCGACTTTCTACACGATTGCGATACCGCTTTTGGAACGCGGCGATCTCAGCAAGCGCATGAAGGCCGTATCGACGGAGCGTGAACAGATCCGTGCGCGCGAGCGGGCACGGCTGAGTGCGGAAGGCGGCAAGACATCGCTGCGCAGCCACAACAATCGAAACGTCAGGCAGATCGTCGAGCGGTTCAACCTGCGCAACGCGCTGGTCGACGCCAATACAGTCAATCGCTTGCGGGCCGCCGGCCTGCGATCGGAAAATGCGCTCAACATGTTCCTGGTGGCGCGATTCCTGCTGCCGTTCCTGTTTCTCGCGGTTGCGATCGTCGTCGTCTTCGTTCTCGGCTGGTTCGCCGCAAAGCCCCTGCCGATCCGCCTGCTCGGGGTCATCGCTTTCGCCTATCTGGGCTTCTATACGCCGAACATTTACATCTCCAATCTTGTGAGCAAGCGCCAGAAATCGATCAAGCGCGCCTGGCCCGATGCTCTCGACCTGATGCTGATCTGCGTGGAGTCGGGCATTTCAATCGAGGCAGGCATGCATCGCGTGTCCGAGGAAATGGCGGAGCAATCCCCGGCGCTTGCCGAGGAAATGGTGCTGACCACGGCCGAGCTTTCCTTCCTGCAGGATCGCCGTACCGCCTTTGACAATCTCGCCGCCCGCACGCAGATCGATCTCGTCAAATCGGTGACGCAAGCGCTCATCCAGGCAGAACGCTATGGTACGCCGCTCTCGCAGGCGCTGCGCGTCATGGCGCAGGAGGGCCGCGACGAACGCATGAACGAGGCGGAAAAGAAAGCCGCCGCGCTGCCGCCGAAGCTGACCGTGCCGATGATCATCTTCTTCCTGCCGGTCCTGATGGCTGTCATTCTCGGCCCGGCGATCATCCAAGCCATGGACAAGTTCTAAATTGCCTGCTTGCCCGCCACGCGGAGACATGGTTAGTTGTATGTAATGTCGTCGAGTGCGTCTGGCGTGTGTTGCGGCAAGCGCAAGTCGTTCGTACCGAGCGTCCTTGGAGGTCTCGTATGTCATCCCTGGCTATATTTTTCAGCGTCATGGCGGCTGTCTTCATCGGAGCCGTCAGTCCCGGTCCGAGCTTCGTGCTCGTTTCGCGCATCGCCATTTCGCGCTCTCGCAAGGCGGGGCTTGCCGCGGCTTTCGGCATGGGAACCGGCAGCGTCATTTTCGCGACCTTGGCCCTGTTTGGCTTGAGCGCGCTGCTGATGAAGGTCGAATGGCTGTATCTCGCGCTGAAAATCGGCGGCGGCCTTTATCTGATCTACGTCGGCATCCGGATCTGGCGCAGCGCGGCGGATGACCTTCCCATCGACGCGCCGGCAACGCCGGCGGAGGGCGGCGTGGTGCGTAATTTCCTCTTTGCGCTCGGCACGCAGCTCAGCAATCCGAAGACGGCCATTTTCTACGGCAGTATCTTCGCCGCGCTACTGCCGGCCGCGCCGGCTCCGTGGCTGCTCTTTGCGGTTCCGCCCGCAGTCTTCCTGGTCGAGGTTGGCTGGTACACGGTGGTGACGCTGGCTTTCTCCTCCAACCGCCCACGTGCACTTTATGTCGGATCAAAGCTCTGGATCGACAGGGTGGCGGGTGCCGTCATCGGTGCCCTTGGAGCGCGGCTTGTCGCCGAGGGGCTGCCGCGCCAGATCTGGCGTTAAGTGCCTCGAGCTGCTGGGTATCCGCCTGAATTGGCGCGCGGCCGGTTTATCTTTGTGAGAGGTGCGCAGGCAAGCCGTTATGGCCGCTCCCGCTGGCCCTATTGTTGGGCGACTTTCCTGCCGTTGCCGCTGGCGGCAAGCTTCTGCCAGGAGTTCTGCTGCGCCAGCATGCCGCGCAGATAGGCAACGTTGGCGTTCGCCTGTTGCGGCGTCAGTTCCTGCCGCGCAATTTGTTCGGCTTCCGCAAACCGGCCCTGCAGACCGACGACCAGCGCCAGATTCTGCCGTACGCGGCTATCGGAGCCCGGCTGCGAGATGGCCGTGCGGAGATAGCTTTCCGCATTCTTAAGATCGCCGGTCAGCACATAGGACATGCCGAGATTGGAAAGGATGGTCGGCTCGTTTGGAGCCAGTACCAGCGCATCCCGGTATTTGGCGCGCGCATCTTGGGAGCGCCCAAGCTGATCGAGGATAGCGCCCTGCGCCGAAACCAGGCGCCAGTCCGGCCGATCCGGAAGCTGGGCGCGGTCAATGGTCGAAAGCGCCTCGTCGAGCTGGCCTGCCGCCGCCTGGGCCTTGCCATAGGCCGCCAGCACCCCGCGGTCGGTTGGATTGGCGATTGCCACCTGCTGCATGACCGCAAGCGCCTGATTGTTGCGGCCGCTCATGCGCAGCGCATTGGCGTAGTTGACGCCGGCATCGCGATCCTTGGGATTGGCATCATAGGCCTTGCCAAACGTCGCGGTCGCCTGAGCCAGCTCGGTGCTGTTCATCGTATCGACAGATTTCGAAGTCTTGGGGATCGAGCCCGTCGTCATCCTGTCCTGTCCGGTCGTCGAGCAGCTTGCGAGCGCGAGCGCCAGAAGTGCGATGGAAGCTCCCTGCAAAAGAAAGGTTCTGAATGAAGACGCAGCTGCGGCGGCGGGCATGACGCTGATCCCTGAATTCCTATAGTCTTGCGCCCGGCCTAGAATCGGAACAGGGAAAGGTTCGACGCAATGTTCGCTCCAGCAATAATCTGTTAACCCTAACAGACGGTTAACTCTCGATTCTTTAAAGTCATCGCCAAAGGATAGTCATGGCCCCCTTTCAATTCATCGAGCGCGCGACGCCTTTCAATTCGAAGGGTGGCACGACCCTGCCGATCTTTGCCGTCACCCCGGCGCATATCGAGACGGGTACCATCGATCCCATCGCGCTCGATTGGGCACGCAAGGCGGGTTACAAGGCAGAGAGCGGCTCGCTGTTGTTGATCCCGACCGCTGAAGGGCATCTGGGCGGCGCTCTGTTCGGCCTCGGCTCGAATCCGTCCGAACAACCCTTCCTCACAGGCAAGCTGGCACGCAGCCTGCCGGCCGGCGCCTGGCATATTGAGACGGCGCCGCTGACGGCGAACCGGCTCTCGCTTGGTTTCGGCCTCGGCAGCTATCGCTTCGACCGCTACAAATCCGAAAAAGCTGCGGCGCCGACATTGATGATCCCGCGCGATGCCGATGCCGCCGATATCAAGCGCCAGCTTGCAGGCGTCTTTCTCGCCCGCGATCTCATCAACACGCCGACCAATGACATGGGTCCGGAACAGCTCGAAGCCGCCTTCCGGGCGCTGGCCGAGCACTACAAGGCTGAGATGTCCGTCATCATCGGCGATGATCTCCTGAAGGAGAATTTCCCGCTGGTCCATACGGTGGGGCGTGCGAGCGCCGATGCGCCGCGCCTTCTGGAGCTGCGCTGGGGCAAGAAGGGTCATCGCCGCATCACCCTGGTCGGCAAGGGCGTGTGCTTCGACACCGGCGGCCTCGATATCAAGCCGGCATCCTCGATGCTGTTGATGAAGAAGGACATGGGCGGTGCCGCCAACGTCATGGGCTTGGCGCTGATGATCATGGACGCCAAGCTCAAGGTCGACCTGCGCGTCATCATTCCGGTCGTCGAGAATTCGATATCGGCCAATGCCTTCCGCCCTGGCGATATTTACAAGAGCCGCAAGGGCCTGACCGTGCAGATCGACAATACCGATGCCGAGGGCCGGCTGATCCTCGCCGATGCGCTTGCCTATGCCGACGAGGACGCGCCGGACCTGATGATCGACATGGCGACGCTGACGGGTGCTGCCCGCGTCGCGCTCGGCCCCGACCTGCCGCCCTTCTTCACCGACGATAGCGAACTTGCCAGCGATCTGACCGAGGCGAGCCTGGAGACGGATGATCCGCTGTGGCGCATGCCGCTCTATATGGGCTACGATAAGGATATCCGCACCAAATTTGCCGATATCACCAATGCTCCATCAGGCGGCATGGCCGGCGCCATTACGGCCGCCCTGTTCCTCAAGCGCTTCGTGACGAAGACACCGAGCTGGGTGCATTTCGACATCTTTGGCTGGGCACCGAGCGAACGTCCGCATTCGCCCGGCGGCGGCGAGGCACAGGCGATCCGGGCGCTCTATCACTATATCAGGCAGAGCGTTCGGTAGGTGGCTGCCGGTCCTTCTCCGCGCGTTACGGGAAGGGCGGTGAATTCCCCTTGAAACCGCCACGATCTTGGTCGAGACTGGAACGGCAGCGTAACGAATTTCGGGGTTGCTCTTGCCGCTTGAACTCACCGCCTCGCAGGCTCTCGGCCTCTGGCATGGCGTGACGCTCGCTCAGGTGCGCCGCGAGGATCATGATTTGACGCTGCGGCAGACGGCGATTCTGCTGCAGATCTATCTTGTGCCGCCGCCGCATACCGTACGCGGCCTGGCCGCGACGCTCGGCGTCACCAAGCCGGTCATTACCCGGGCGCTTGACACCATGGGCGTGATGGGATTGGTCGACCGCGTGCGCGACGATCGCGATCGCCGCAATGTCATCATTAAGCGAACAGTCACCGGCGCGCTCTATCTTGAAAAACTCGGCGATCTCATCATCGAGCACGGCCGAAAATTGTAACCTCAGGAATTTCACCATGATACTCGACCGCCGTCTCAATGCTTTCAGACCCGATCTTGCCGAGGCTTCTCTCAAGGGCAAGGTTGAGGCCGAGCGTTTCGTCGAGGGTATTGGTGCGCGCGTTGCCGTGCCGGTCGTTGCGCTCCGGCCGAAGCCAGATCTCGCCTCGGGCATCGATACCGAGCTCTTGATGGGCGAAGAGGTGACGATATTCGAGCGCCGCGACGGCTGGTGCTGGATCAAGGCTCTGTCTGACGGCTATGTCGGCTATCTTCCGGAAACGGCGATCAAGGAGGGCGCGGCGGCTCCGACCCATATCGTCGTCCCGCAGCGAACTTTCCTCTATCCCGAGCCGGAGCTGCGCAAGCCACATGCTGCGATCCTCTCCATGGGCAGTCTCGTACATGTGACCGGTCCGGCAGAGGCGCGGGGCAATCACTATGTCGTCCTGGAGGATGGAACAGCGATCTTCGCAAAGCACGTCCAGCCGATTGGTTACAACAAGGGGGGCGACTTCGTTGATGTCGCCTTACGCTTCATCGAGACACCCTATCTCTGGGGCGGCCGCTCGGGCCTCGGCATCGATTGCTCAGGGCTGGTACAGCTGGCACTGTCGATGACGGGCCGTGCCGCACCGCGCGATACCGACATGCAGGCCGCCGGCCTCGGTCAGCCGATCGAGCGCGAGGAGTTGAAGCGCGGCGACTTCGTCTTCTGGAAGGGGCATGTGGCGATCATGGAAGATCCCGAAACCATCGTCCACGCCAACGGCCATACTATGACCGTCGCCCGTGAGAATTTCACCGCCGCCATCGAGCGCATCGGCTGGCTTTATGAAAGGCCGACCGGCTATCGCCGTTTCGTCGACTGACTGCGTTCCGAAACCCTGTAGCGACAACCCATCCGGCATTTGCTGTGGCGGCGGTCTTACGGCGTGCGAGGGCGTGCTATCCAGATGCCGGCGACGATGACGATGCCGCCGAGAGCCTGCAGCAGGGTGACGTTTTCCCCGAACAGGAACCAGGCGAAAAGAGCGGCCGCGATCGATTCCAGGAAAATGACGAGCGAGGAGAACACGGTCGGCAATCTTCCGAGCGCGACCGAAAGCAGGCCTTGTCCGCCGGCGTGGCTGATGAGGCCAAGCGCCAGAAGCACGCACCATCCCGAGATCGACTGCGGCAATATGCGCGGCTCGAAGAAGAAGGCGATTAGGAACAGGATCACCGAGGTTATGACGCTCAATTCGAAAGTGACGCGCGCGGCATTGGTCCCTGGCCGCGCTGCGCCGACCGCCAGGAAATAAAGGCCGAAGAACGCGCCGGTGATGATGGCGAGAGCGTCGCCGACCGCCCGGTCCGGATTGAATGCCAGGCTTTGGACGACGAGCGCCGTGCCGCCCGCAAGGCAGACGAGGAGGCCAAGAAGCGTGGCGCGACCGACCCTTTGCCTCAGCAGGAGCCAGCCGAAGATCACGACCCATAGCGGCGCCATCGTCGCGAAGAAGGTGGCGTTGGCAATCGTCGTCCGCATGATCGAGAGATGCCAAAAGAACAGGTCGCCCGTAAAGGCAATGCCGGCGAGAATCGTCGGTATCGTGAAGCTGGCGCGAGGCGCATTGGGCTCCGCGACCTCCGCGTATCGCATCCATATCCAAAGGATCGGCAGCGCGAGAAAGACACGCCAGAAGGCGCTGGCGAAAGGCCCGACATCGGCAAGACGCACGAGGCTCGGAGAAATGCTCATGGCCAGCGCCGCGAGAATCATCGCCACGAGACCAAGGAGAAAGCCCTTCGTATCGTCGCTTTCACCGAGGCTCTGGCTGCGCATATCGTATTCGGTGTCCGGCTGTGACATTCTCGTGCCTTTGCAAGTCAGATGATGTGTGGCGCAAAGCTAGTACATAAGGAAAGAGGATTTGGCTCCATTTTGACGGCTTTCATGCAATTTTGTTTCCTCATTGCGGTAAGGATGTATTGAAATGCGCAAACCCGCCGATCTCGATGAGTTCGACCTGGCAATTCTTGAGATTCTTCAGAAGGACAATACCGTTCCGCAACGCGAGATCGGTGAACGGGTCAATCTGTCGGCCCCGGCCGTGCAGCGGCGTATCAAGCGGATGCAGCAAAACGGCGTCATTCAGGCCAATATCGCCGTCGTCGATCCGGCGGCCGTGAGCTTGCCGATTACCATCGTCGTCGAGGTGCATATCGCAAACGAACGCTATGACCTCATCAATGCCATCAAGCGCAGCTTCCTCGAAGCGCCCGAAGTCCAGCAGTGCTACGGTGTCACCGGCGAGGCGGACTTCGTGTTGATCGTCGTCGTCACCAGCATGTCTGCCTATGAGGACGTCGCCCGGCGCCTTTTTTATGACAATCCGAATGTCACGAAATTCAAGTCGCTCGTCACGATGGATCGGGTGAAGGTCGGTCTTTCCGTGCCTTTGCGGCGCGATTAGTTGGAGCGTGCATCCAGCGAGGCTAAGCGCCGCTTCTGGGAAGGATGCGACGAACATCTATTGCATCCCAATGCGCCATGACTTTCTCTTGAAAGCGCGCGTTGTCAAAGATGACTTCTCCGTCGTCCTGGGTCCGAAAAATATCATCCTTGAAAACAACAGCTTCTAGAAAGCGCGGCGACCGTTTGTTCAAGTTATAGGAAAAGTGACTGTGCAGGTATTCAAAGGAGAACATTGCAACACAATAATTGTCGAATGTTTCATATTGCGAAAAGTCGGCCGTTGCACATTCGTCCAAGGTCATGACTGGGTGGAAGTACGGTCCCGGAAAGTGCGAATTTGATTTGATAGGCTTGAGGACACCAACGTCTTCAAGCGCTCCAGCTGGCCACTCCCAATTGCCCATATATTCATGGCTGAATGCTTCACGAAGGACGCCATTCTCGTCGGGGAATGAGTAAATGTCGGCGTGTTCTTGGTCGTTGTCTATTTTCCGGTTAACCTCAAACAAGAACTCATACAGAAGCGCGGCTACAGTTGTATTCTGCAATTTCAGAGCCTCCTCGCTCCAGTCTGGTCTTTATTCACAGGCCAACGGTGTCAACTCGGCCGCTTCGGCCAGTTCGTCACGCCGCCGCTCCAGTCCTCGAAGACCTTCGAGAGACGAAGCACCAGCATGTCGTCGAAGCGCGGGCCGACGATCTGCATGCCGATCGGCATGCCGGAGCGGGAAAAGCCGCAGTTGATCGAGGCGGCCGGCTGCTCCGACATGTTCCACGGAACGGTGAAGGCGATGTGCTCGAAAGGTCGCGCCGGGTCGTTGGTAGGGGAAGCCCATTCGGCGGGATAGGAGACGATCGGATTGGTCGGCGAAAGCACGGCATCCACCTCTGCGAAGAGCTTGGCGCAGCTCTTGCGCATCTCGTAGGTCTGGTTGAAGCCGCGAACGGCATCGACGCCGCTGATCTCTGCGCCGCCCTTCGCCCAGCTATAGATATAGGGCAGAATGCTGTTGCGGCGCTCCTCGCTCAGTGCCGTCATGTCGCCCCAGAAGCGGGCGCGCCAGAAGGCGTCGAGCCCATCCAGCATCTGCCTCGTCAGCACCGGCGCGACATCGATGATGATGGCGCCCGCTTCCTCGAAGCGCTTGGCGGCAGCAGCGACGGCATCGCGTATCTCGTCCTCGACAGGCAGCCCGCAGCCGGCATCCAGCATCAGGCCGATCTTCATGCCCTGGACGTCGATATCGAGATCCATCCAGTCGATCTCATTCGGCGGCAGGCTGGTACTGTCGCGCCAGTCGGGGCGCGAGAGCGTCGCCATGGAAAAGGCGGCATCCTCGACCGTGCGGGTCATCGGTCCGGCGCATCGCCCGAGATAATAGGGATCGATCGGAATACGGCCATTGCTCGGCTTGAAGCCAAAAATGCCGGTCCAGCCAGCTGGCAGGCGTATCGAGCCGCCGATATCGGTCCCGATATGCAGCGGTCCGTAGCCGGCTGCCGCCGCCGCCGATGCGCCGGCGCTGGAGCCGCCCGGATTCTGGCTGGGGTCCCAAGGATTGCGGCTGAGCTTGTGAAAGCTTGAAAGGCCGGAGGAGAGCATGCCGTAATCGGGGCAGGTGGTTTTCGCGAAAATCACTGCTCCGTCCTCGCGCATGCGGGCGGCGATCGGGGCGTCTTCGGCAGCGGGAATGAGCTCGACGGCCGCCGTACCGAGCGGCACGGGCTGGCCCTTGGTGGCGATCAGCTCCTTCAATGTCACCGGAATCCCGTCCAAGGTCCCAAGCGGCGCACCCTTGGCCCAGCGTTCCGTGGAGGCCGCGGCCTGTTTGCAGGCATCCTCGGGATCATAGGCATAGAGAGCAGCGATAGTCGGCTCCCATGCCTCGATATGCGTCTCGAGCGCCAGCCAGTATTCGCTGGGGGACAGGCTCTTGTCGGCAAATTGGCGCCTGAGGTCTCGGATGGAAAGATCGGTAGGTTCGGTCATGATCTATACTCTTTATGTCGCAATCAGCGCGTCGCCTCACGGGGGTCGAGGAGATCGCGCAGCCCGTCGCCGAGCAGGTTGAAGCCGAGCACGGAGAGCGCGATGGCAAGCCCCGGCAGCAGGGCGAGCCAAGGCGCAACGTGGAAATAGGTCTGCGCATCGGCCAGCATCCGCCCCCAGGTCGGTGCCGGCGGCGGCACGCTGAGACCCAGGAAGGCGAGCCCGGCTTCCGTGAGGATCGCAAGGCCGAGCTGGATCGTCGCCTGGACGATGATGCTGCCCATGATGTTTGGCAGGACATGGCGGCGCGTGATGGAGAGCTGCGTATTGCCGATGGCGCGCGCCGCCAGCACATAGTCGCGGCTCCACGCCTGCAAGGCCGCACCGAGCGCGACACGGGCAAAGACCGGCACCATGAAGACGGCAATGGCGATAATTGCCGTTGAGCGCCCCGTCCCAAGAAATGCGCCGAGGATCATGGCCGAAAGGATTGGCGGCAGGGCGAAGATCACGTCGCAGGCCCGCATCACTAGCGCCTCGAATAACCCTCGTTGGGCGGCGGCGGCGACACCGATGATCGTTCCGATCGTCCCGCCGATCGTGACCGATGATACGGAAATGGAAAGCGAATTCCAGCAGCCCGCCATCAGCATCGACAGGACGTCGCGGCCGATCTGGTCGGTGCCGAGGAGCCCGAAGCCGAAGGGCGGCTGCAGCTTGTGGAGGATTTGCATCTTCGCCGGCGGCACTGGCGTCCAGAACTGCGAGACGAGAGCGACGCAGAAGAGTGCAAGGATGATGATGGCACCGACGATGAGATTCATCCGCCGCAGCGCCCGAAAACGACGGCGAGAAGACGGCGCGGCAATTTTGGTCTCGACTGCAGTCATCGCGCACCTCCTGCTCGCAATCGCGGATCGATGACGAGATAGGAGAGATCGACCAGAAAATTCACGACGATGACGAGGGCGGCGAAGAACAGCACGACATCCTGAAGCACGATGACGTCGCGCTGGCTGAGTGCCTGATAGGCGAGGCGGCCAAGGCCGGGCAGGGTGAAGACATTTTCGATCAGCACGGCGCCGGCGACGAGAAAGGTGAATTGCAGTCCGAGAATGGTCAGCACTGGCACCAGCGCATTCGGCACCACATGACCCCAGAGCACGCGGCTGCGCGACAGGCCCTTGGCGATCGCCGTGCGGGCAAAATCCTCATGCAGCGTGTCGAGCACGGCCGAGCGCGTCACACGGGTCAGCACCGCCGCCTGCGGCAGAGCAAGGGCAGCGGCCGGGAGCACCAGCGACTTTGCGGCAGGCCAGAATCCACTCTCCCAACCGGGAAAACCGCCGGCCGGCATCCAGCCGAGCGATGTGGCAAACACAAGCACCAGCAGGAGGCCGACCCAGAAGCCCGGCACGGCAATGCCCATCTGCGAAAACAGTGTGGCGATGATATCGAAGACGCCGCCGCGTCTTGCCGCTGCCGCAACGCCGAGCGGTACGGCGACAAGAACCGACAACAGTATGGCAAGCAGCGCAAGCGGCAGGGTGACGGCAAGCCGCTCGGCAATGAGACCTGCGACCGGAACACCATAGGTATAGGACGTGCCAAGATCACCCACCAGCGCGCCGGCGAGCCAATGCCCGTAGCGCACGATCAGCGGTTGATCGAGCCCCATATTATGCCGGAGCGCGGCCAGCGTTTCCGGCGTCGCCGAGGTGCCGAGCGTGATGGCGGCCGGGTCGCCCGGCAGCAGCGCCATGACGGCAAAGAGCAGCAGCGAGACCGCGATCAGCGTCAGCACAAGTCCGAAAATCCGGCGGGTGAGCAGTACGATCATAGCAAGTCCATGGCCAGGCTAATCCGGCTAGGAATGTAGAGTTGGTGCGACCTTTGAAACCTCCTTCTCCCCACCGGGGAGAAGGTGCCCGATAGGGCGGTTGAGGGGGACGAGGGATGAAATCCTGAGTGCCTTGAGCGCAAGCAAAAGGCAATTTTCGGCGTGGCAGCCCCCTCATCCGACCCTTTGGGCCACCTTCTCCCCGCTGGGGAGAAGGAGTTGGTGGTCATGCGCGAAAGAAATACCAAGATCATGCCCAATCAAACTGTCGGAGCGGTCAATCTTCCCAGGAAACGTTGGTCAGCACGTTGGACGGGATCGGTTCGTTCTCCCAAAGACCCTTCAGCTTCTTGTCCCACACTCCTAGCTTCGGCATGACGAAGAGGAAGAGGGCGGGCACATCTTCGGCAAGAATGCTCTGCGCCTCGCCATAGAGCTTGTTCTGCTCGGCGGGATCGGCGGTCAGCTGGATCTTCTTCATCAACTCGTTGAAGGCCGGGTTCTTGTAGTTGAAGTAATAGGGGTCGCGCGAATAGATATCGATATCCAGCGGCTCGGCATGGGCGACGATGGTCATGTCGTAATTGCGGCCGGTGAAGACGTCCTGCACCCATTTCGCCGGGAATTCCGTCGGCTCGATGTTCATCGTCACGCCGATATCGGCGAACATGGCCTGCATGACCTGGGCGCTGCGCGGTGCATAGGCCATCTGCGGCGTCTTGATGGTAAAGGTGAAACCATTCGGATAGCCGGCTTCGGCAAGCAGCGCCTTGGCCTTGGCGGCGTCATAGGGCAGCGTGCCGGTCAAATCCTTATAGCCGGGGTCGTTCGGCGTATAGTGGCTGCCGATCGCCGTACCGAAACCCGACCATGCGCCCTCGATGATCGTCTTGCGGTCGAGCGCCATCATCAGCGCCCGGCGCACGCGCTTGTCGTCGAAGGGCTTGCGGGTATTGTTCATGCCGGCCACGACCTTGAGCTCGGTATTGCCGATCTTGGTCGTCAGCCTGACGTCGCCCTCGAAGGAACTCATGAGCTCTGGCGCGGCGAATTCCGGAAAGGCATCGAGATCGCCGGCCTTCAGCGCGGCGGCCTCGGCCTGTGGATCGGAAATGAAGCGGAAGGTTACCTTCTCGAGCTTCATGTCGACCGATTTGTTCCAGTAGTCCGGGTTCTTGACAAGGTCGACGTGGTCGCCCTTCGTCCAGGAGGAGAATTTGAACGGACCAGTGCCGACGGGTGTCGTCTTGTCGTTGGCCGAGGATTTCGGCCCGACCATGACGGAGCTCGGCCAGCCAAGCCAATAGAGCAGGCTGCCGGTCGGCGAGGACAGATGCAGTACAAGCGTTTCCGCATTCGGCGTGTCGATCGAGGCGATGGTTGAGAAGAAGCGCTTCTGCGGATTGACGGAATCGGCGCCGCGAGCGCGATCGAGCGTGAACTTGGCGGCAGCTGAATCGAAGGCTTCGCCGTCGTGGAATTTCACGCCGGTCTGCAGCTTGAACGTATAGGTCAGGCCGTCAGGCGAGATTTCCCAGCTCTTGGCAAGCTGCGGCACGATCTTGCCGTTTTGGTCGATGGCAACCAGGCCCTCGAAAATGTTCTGCCAGGTGACCTGGCCGATCGCGACGGGCGCGGCGATCGTCGGGTCGAGACCTGTCGGCTCGACGCTCATGCCGAGATTGAGTGTCGTCTTCGCGGCCTCAGCCTGTGTGAGGCCCATCATCAGCAGCAGGCCGGCGGAAACTGTGGCGCCATAGGCAAGCCGGCGCGCGACGTCGCCCAGGCTCGGGCGTGAA
This sequence comes from Rhizobium sp. BK098, assembly GCF_014193155.1. NCBI lineage: Bacteria > Pseudomonadati > Pseudomonadota > Alphaproteobacteria > Hyphomicrobiales > Rhizobiaceae > Rhizobium > Rhizobium sp. BK098. Next base: position 125,278 of record NZ_JACHYY010000012.1, read on the forward strand.
AACTTGGTCATGTCGGTTCCCTTGCTTTTTGCCCGCATGTCCGGCTTCCCTCCGGCTGCGGTCTTTTTCAGGATAGTGTCATCTCATAGGCGCACACACAATTCCGAAGATGTGTGCTCGGTGTAGCCGAAATCGCTACACTGGTTTGTCTTCTACAATGTTGGATTCAATCCTGCCTCCCCTTGGCGGAAAGTTGCTGACGCATGAAGCGCTCGATGAAGTCGAGCAGCTTGCCGGCCGCAAAGGAGAGCTGGCGATCGGGCGCGACACAGAGATCGACTGGCGTCCGCACCCCCATGCCGCCCGCAACGGGCCGTGCGACGAGCTGCCCCGCCTCGATCTCCCTTTGAACGGTGAGTGCCGGCAGCATGGTGATTGCCGCCCCGCGCAGCACCAGCTCCTTCTGCATTTCCAGCGAGCCGGTCTCAAAGACTGGATCGAGCCTCAGCCCCTCACGTTCGAACAGCGCGTCGAAGGCCTGCCTTGCGCCGAAGGAGCGATCGGGGACGGCAAGCGCGTGTGACGCGATTTCCGCAAGCGTGATCTCGCTGACGCTCGCAAGCGGATGAGAGGCGGCAGCGATCACGTCATAAATCAGCTCGGAACGCAGGCGTACCTTTGTGCCGGAAAGCGGCGGGGCAAACAGCGTCACTGCGATGTCGGCCTCGGCATTGCTGACGGCTTCGATGGCGCCGCGGGCGCTGGTGATCGTCACTTCGAAGCGCAGATGCGGATAGCGCAGGCTGAACTCGGCCAGCGCCGGAGCAAGGATATTGGCGACCGACGCGCCGTTAGCATAGATGCTGACGGTTCCGCGCTGCAGGCCTTTGAGATCTTCGATCAGCTGGTGAACGTGGTCGAGCTCGCGCAGCGTCCGGCCGGCGCGCTCCGCCAGCAATTCGCCGGCAGCCGTCAATTTGATGCCGCGGGCGCTGCGCTCGACCAGCTGCGTGCCGAAGTGATATTCGAGGTTCTCGATTTGGCGGCTGATGGCCGTCGGCGCCACGTTCAGGTTTTCAGCCGCCTGGCGCATCGAATTGGTGCGCACCAGCTCGTCGAAATAGATCAACGCGCGGATCTGCATGCGCGGGATCTCCCTTTAGACGGCGGGCTTGGCGAAGCGATCCGGCCACGCCGCTTGCCCACTTTCGACCGGCAGCGCCGTCGCCTCATAGACGCCGCGGGCGATGGCGCGCGCCATGACGATAGTGGCAAGGTGGCAGAGCTCCATGAAACCAGGCATATCGTCGCGGGAATGCTTGCCGGTAGAGGCGGCAAACACGGTATCGCCGTCGAGCGGCAGATGCGTCGGCAGGAGTGCCCGGGCGAAGCCGTCATGGGCTGAGATGGAGAGGCGATGCGCCTCCGCCTTGGTCAACTGGGCGTCGGTAATGACTGTGCCGATGGTCGTGGCGGTGATGTTCGTGCCCTTCAGCCGCAAGCGCGAATCGGCCACCTGCGGCATGCCGAGGCCGCCGAATTCGCCATTTTGCTCGAAGGGAGCTGCCCAGAAATGCGGACCCTCGCCGATGGTCGCGGAACCGAGTGCATTGACGGCGACGATGGCGGCGATCCTGTATCCCCTGCTGCTGACGGCGCTTGCCGAGCCGAGGCCGCCTTTGACCGTTGCCGTGGTGGCGCCTGTACCGGCGCCGACGCTTCCAAGTGCAAACGGTCCTTTATCTGCGGCCTTGAAGGCAGCATAGCCGAGATCGCGATAGGGCGAGTGCAGTCCCCAATCCTTGTTGCCGCCGTTGATGAGATCGAACAGGATCGCTTGCGGCACGATCGGCACCAGCGCATCGCCGACCTGCAGACCGCGGCCGATCTCCCGCAAGCCTGCCTGCACGCCGCCTGCGGCATCGAGCCCGAAGGCCGATCCACCCGAGAGCACGAGAGCATCCACTGTGCCGACCGTCATTGCAGGGTCCAGCAATGCGGTATCTCGCCCGCCTGGCGCGCCGCCGAGAACGGTACAGGAGGCGATAGCCGGCTCATCGAAGACGATGGCGGTGACGCCCGAGCCGAGTGCAAGATCGGTGGAGTGACCGACGGCAACGCCTTCGATATCGGTCAGGAGATTGAGGAGGTCAGCCAATAAAAAATCCTTCGCCGCTTACAACGCGAGGTCGTCATGGCGATAGGACCGTAAAGAGGGTGAAAAGACAAGATGGGTTTGGTCGAGAGGCGTGTCACCATGCGCCTTTTAAGCTAGGGCTACGGGCATTCGCATATGAACGCGGGCATGAGACATAAGCCGGTACGGCGACTTGCGCGCAAGAAAAAGCCCCCACCCTGATTCTATCAAAGGGTGAGGGCTGGGGATGGGATTGAGTAAAAGCGCAGGTAATCCGACCCATCAAACATGGATCGGCTTGGCCTGCTGGCGGGAAAGGAGATCGCGGATCGCAAGCTTCACTTCGTCCGCATTTCTGAAATGCTGCTCGTCCAGATCATGGACATGATATTTTACGGCGATGAACTTGAGCCGATCCTGATCAGGAACGACGATGCCGACGGGAACGCCGGCGTATTCGATGACTTGCTTCTTCATAAATAGACTCCCTCTGCGCACGCACGGCGCAGACATGGCGAATTGACTGTCTTATTCCGGGAAGGAGGACGAACGTCACATTCGACAGCACGGGCGGGAGAGCGCGCCCGAACGGTCATTGCCAAGCACGGGCCGCCCAAGGAACGAAGCAATGACTTTTCTATTCAGCATGTCACTTCCTCAATTGGCGTTGTACTTGTTAGGGCCCCAGTAGCAGAGACCCGGTGAGTGCACCATTATCCACTGTATTAGTAGATAATAGCAGCCGCATCTTCAGAAACATATTCCGAAAGATGTCAAAATATCGACGATCGGGAAAATAAAATTCCGAGCTCCGGAGGTTGCAGGGAAGGTTGTCTTAATTGCCTTCTCATTGCCACCCGTGCCCGGTAAGGCTCGCCGATCACCGGGACAGAGATAGGAGCTGCCGCGAGATTCGACAATGCCCCGGCGCATTAAAATTCACCTGCCGCTAAAACACCTAAATGGTTAATGGCGCGCCGGGATCGTCAAAATCCATCTTCCAGCACCTTTTCCAGGGCCGTCACAAAGAAATCGGCGCTCTCCGGTGCGAGGCATAGCGGCGGTTTGATCTTCAACACGTTTAGGTGATCGCCAGTCGGCTGCATGAGGACTCCGAGATCGAGCAGGCGCTCGCAGATCGCAGCCGTCTCCTCGGTGGCCGGCGTCAGGCTTTCGCGGTCGCGCACGAATTCGACGCCGAGATAAAGCCCCGTGCCATGCACGGCGCCGATCAGCGGGAAGCGATCCATGAGAGCGATCAGCCCGGCCTTCAGCCGGTCGCCGATGACGCGGGCATTTTCCTGTAGATTCTCATCCCTAAGGATATCGAGCACGGTGAGGCCGACGACGCAGCTGACCGGGCTGCCGCCGGCGGAAGAAAAGAAATAGCCTTCTTTTTCCAGCGATTCGGCGATCTCGCGTCGGGTGATGACGGCGCCGAGCGGATGGCCGTTGCCCATGCCTTTGGCGATTGTGATGATATCGGGCACGACGCCCTGGGTTTCGAAGCCCCAGAAGTGTTCGCCGAGCCGGCCGTAGCCCACCTGCACTTCGTCGGCTATGCAAAGGCCGCCACACTGCCGTACTGCATCGTAGACGCCGGCAAGATAGCCATGCGGCAGCGCGATACCGCCGGCATTGCCATAGACCGGCTCGGCGATGAAGCCGGCAAGCCCCTGTCCCTTTTCATCGATGGCCTGCAACTTGGCCGTGACATCGTTGAGATAGTCGATCCCCGAATCTGGGCCGCGGAACGGGCCGCGATAGGTATTGGGAGACAGGACAGGATGCACCCACTCCGGCCGTGTCGTCAGCGCCTGCGGATTGTCGGCAATCGAGGTGGAGACGGCATCGCTCGCAACGGTCCACCCGTGATAGGCCTCCAGCAGGCAGAGCATGTTCCTCTTGCCCGTGTGCGCCCAGGCGAGGCGGATCGCAAGATCATTGGCTTCCGAGCCGCTATTGACGAGGAAGACGCTGTCGAGTCCATCAGGCGCCAGCGCCGCCAGCCGCTCGGAGAATTCCGCGACAGCGGCATAGTGGAAGCGAGAGTTGGTATTGAGGCGAGACCATTGCTGGGCGATTGCTGCCGTCAGGCGCGGATGGGCATGTCCGAGCGTCGTCACGTTGTTGACCATGTCGAGGTAGCAGCGTCCCTGCGTATCGAACAGGAATTCGCGCCAGCCGCGCTCGATTTGCGGCGGGAACTCGTAATAGTGCTTCTGCGGCTTGGCGAAGCGGGCGTTGCGCAATGACAGCAGCGTGGATGGATCCGGCCGCGGCGCTTCGCAGGCCGGGTTCAAGAGAGCAGCAGGCGAGGGGGAGATGGCTGACCAGCCCTCTGCCTGATCCGCTGTCGCGAAGAGCGGCGGCACAAGGCCGGGCACGCGGCAAAGCTGGATGCGCAATCCCCCGATTGCCGAGCCCTCGCTGCCGATGGTCCCGATTGTAGCTCCTTGCTCGACGGCCGCTCCATCCTCAAGAGCACTCTCGATGCCGTTGAGATGCAGGCTCACTTCGTCGCCGACCAGCACGAAATGCTGGCCTTGCCGTTGCAGCAGGCCGGCAAAGGGTGCGGCGACAGCGGCGCCCGCCGGTAGGCAGATATCGCAATGCAGGGCGAAATTCTGCGGCTGTATCATGTTAAGCGGCGCGGCGAGAGACAGGCGGAATTCACCGTAGCGCGTCGCCGCAGTTCCGGAGGCGATTGCCGCTTGGGCAAGCAGCCGCCAGTCCATATCCGGCTTCTGCCAGTTGCCGTCGATAAAGTCGGGGCCGGTGACGGAAAGATCGATCGCGGCAATCTGCGAGGGATCGATGTCGGGCAGTAGCGGCGCCCAGCCGTCAGTCGCGATTGGCGCGACATCGAAGCCGATCGCCTTGAGGATCGCGGCTTCCATCACATCCGGCTGTGCGCCGGTCGCGACATCGAAAATCTCACGTTCGAAATCGAGATTGCCGCGCACATACTCATTGTCGGGGTCGATGGCAAGCTGTTGTTCGCTGCTGGCAGTAAGGATGACGGCGCGCGCGACGATCAGCGGCCAAAGCGCCTTGCCCTCTGCCTCTGTCAGCGGATAGACCGCATGATAGCCCTTGATGGCGGGAAGGATGTAGAAGGGGTTGCCGTCCGCATGGTGCAGCAATGATGCGCAGGTGACGGCGAGATCGCCGACCAGCCAGCCCTGAATGATATCACCGAAATCGATAACGCCGTCGGGGACGAGCTGTCCATGAGCATCCGGATGGCTGACGACGTTGTCGTCGGTGACATCGTGATGCACGGGCTGCACGCGCAATTCGCTTGCCAGCGGCTGGATGCGCTTGACGGCCGCCACCATTGCCTTGGCGATGCGGTCGCGCGCCTCGTGGTCCGTGATCGCCGACAGCAGCTGCACGGCGACCGGCCCGGCGCGCCGCAGGTCCCATTGCAGGTTTCGATGAAGACCGGGATGGTCGAAATCGGCAAGATCTCGGGCAAGCCGGGCCGAAAGTGCGCCTAAGCCTGCGGCTGCGGCAGGCGACAGATGCCTGCGCCGCGTCAGCGTCTGGCCCGGAAGAAAGCCGAGCAGCCGAACGAGATAATCCTGTTCACGAAGGGTAACGGTGAGAATATCGCGGCCATTGAGAGAGGGCACAATTTCAGGCACGCGCGGCGCGTCCGGCTTGGCGTGCAGGTGACGGATCGCGGCGTTCTGCGCCTCGAGCTCGACCAGCTCGTATTCCGCCCGGCAGATCTTCAGCACATAGGCATTATCGCCGGCATCGATGCGGTAGTTGCGGTCCTGCTGACTGCCGAGCTCGGTCAGCGTCCCGCTCAGGCCGTAATGCATCTGCAGGATTTCGGCCGCCTCGTCCGGCGTCACGTCCGGTCTCGGCAGTTGCATACGGTTCACGAGCGTGGCGTCGGCCATGGCATCCCCCCGGATGGTTCATTTGCATCGACACTAAACCATTCCATATTAAAGAAAATTACCCAAAGCAGATAGGGCTGTCGAGCGATGGGACGGAAGATAGGCCACGGAATGCAGCCGGCTAGCCGTAAGGGCCTATTCGACCTCGATGGAATAGCTGCAACCGGCCAGCGTCTTACCGGGATGGGTATCGACTGTGGAGACGTTGAGCGAGATGCGCGTTTCCAACACGGTGTCCGAATTTGCCTGCTGATCCTTGTGTGACAGGACGACCTTCTCGCCAAGAAACTTGTTCGGCTGATCGACCGAGGCTGTCACGCCAAGCTGTTTGGCCAGCGAATGAGAATCTGCCTCATCGAGCACGGCGAGGGGGCCTGTGGAGGTAAAGACGATCCTGTTCGTCCGCCGTCCGAAGACGGTCACAGGCAACGAAAGCTGGAATTCGCGCAGAAAGGGATTGTCCGACGGCAGCTCGCTCATACCGAACTGCTTCATGGCTTTGGCGCTTTCTGGCCCGGTCAGCCATAGAGCGAAATTATTGTAGCTGGGCACGTCGTATGTCGTGCATTCGATCAGCTTGGCGAGATCGATCTTGGAAGGGTCATCTTGCGTTGTTGCTGCATGCGACGCTGGCGCGCTCAAAAGGAACGCCGCGAGCAGCAGCGTTCCATTGCGGTAGAATGACATGTCCTCTCCTTAGTCTCCGGGCGATTCGAGAACGGTGATATCAAATCGCGCGCCGGAGCGAAAAGGAAAGAAAGGTGGCCCAAATCGAGCCTCGGTGCCTCACCCCATGCGCTCGGAGGCATAGGAACCCGGGCTTGCCGGGAAGACGACGGTGCGGTTGCCATTGAGGAAGGTGCGATAGTGGATATGGGCA
>NZ_JACHYY010000013.1:0-129330 GCF_014193155.1 Rhizobium sp. BK098
GATCGGGCTTATAGACCCTACCTCCGAACCAAGTCAACACTCAGACTGTAAAAATTCTGACATTTTTGTAAGAGCTTGATTTTAAACGTGGATTTATCTTAGTGGACGGAAGGGAGGGGAAAGTTTTCCTCAGCAGCCTTAAAAATCTTGTCCAGATGGTCAAATTTTGCTCGGAGCGGCTAAATACGCGCGCTTTCGCTCTATATGGTATCCTCCGTCCAGCAAAACCCGTCCCGTCGAGCAACCGGACGGCGCCTCGGGGCTTCCGTGTAACCTATTGGCTCCAAGCCTTAGAAAGGCCGAGATTTTCCATGAGGTTTCTGCTATGGTTTGAGGCAGATAAAAAGGGAAGGGAGGAAACAATGCATACAACAAGACCGGAAAGCATCATCGAAGTCAGCTTCGACAGCGCCAGTGGCCGCCGCGCGCTCGGTATTATGAGCATGCGCCAGGCATTGGATCTGCCCGACCTGCCGAGCTTTACCTATACGCATCCCGATCCGCAGAAAGCAGCCGCCGGTATCGTCTTAAACCGGCAAGAGCTGCAGAGATTCCTGACCTGTCATTGAGCAGGCCGCTCCGCGCAAGGAGACGATCGCGTGCCAGTGCGTCGGCTGACGGGCGCGCCTATTTCACGCTGCCTTTCTTTCCATCATCATCGGCGGCAACAGGACGACGGCATTCAATCCGCCTCCTTCGCGGTCTTCCAGACAGAGCGTGCCGCCATGCGCATCGAGGATCTGGCGGACGATCGCCAAACCAAGCCCGCTGCCTCCGAGGTCACGGTTGCGCGACTCCTCCAGCCGCACGAAGGGTTCGAGAACCTCCTTGCGCCGCTCTGCGGGAATACCCGGTCCACGATCGCCAACGATGATGGCATCCTGATCACCGCGGCGCCCGACGACAATATCGGCCCGGCCGCCATAGCGCAGCGCATTGTCCATGAGATTATCAAGCACTCGAACGAGAGCAGTCTCCGTCATCGCGACGGCAATCGGCTGCCCGATCGGCATGAAACCCACCAGGCCCTGGCCGTCCTGCCGCTCGGCGAGGTGACCTTGGATGGCAGCGTCGAGATCGACAATGGTCTTGCCGTCCGAGATGACGGTGCTGCGGGCGAAGCCGAGCGCATCCTCCACCAGCCGCTGCATGGCCTCGACATCGGCGATCGCCCGCTCGCGATGCGGCGTCTCCGGCATCATTTCCATGCGCAGACGGAAGCGAGTGAGGTAGGTCCTCAGATCGTGCGAGATCGCTCCGAGAATAAGGGTGCGGTTGCTGACGAGCGCGGCGATGCGCAACTGCATGGCGTTGATCGCCTTGATCAGCAGGCGCAGCTCACAGGCGCCTCTTTCGGGAATATGAACCGGCTGCAGACCATTGCCGATCGAGTTGACGGTTCGCGACAGGCGCGTCAGGGGCCGGGTTTCCCGCGCTACGGCGGCAATGGCGATGACGGCGACCAGCATGCCGAGGATGCCGGCGATGAGGCCGATGGGAATGCCGTTCAATCGCACCGTCGGCGTTTCGGGCAGGTTGAAGACGGCGATCTTGCCGCCGGCAACGCCGATCGATACCTCCACGATCCTGTCCGGCGCACCGACGGAGAACCAGCCCTGCGGCTTTTCCGAAAGCGAGCGCATGTTGAAATAGCGATTGCCGAGCGCGATCGCGGCAAATTCGCGGGCGAGCTTGTCGGTAAGCGTCAGATTGGAGGCCTCCTCCCGACCCGGAGCCGGCGGATCGGCCAGGTGGATCGCCAGGCCATTGGCATTCAGTGCCCGCACGGCTGCCTGTTGCGCCTCCGGCGGAATGGCATCGAGAAGACGGATCGCAGTCTTCACTTGCTTGGCGGGCGACCGCTCCGGATTGAACGGCGTATCCGGCTTCAGCTGTGCGGCCGCAAAGGCCGCAAGCTGAATGATGAACAGTGCCACGGCCACAATCATGATGATACGGGCGACCAGACCGAGTTTCAGCATGGTTCAGACATCCTTCACGTCCCTTGTAAGGAGATAGCCGGCATTGCGCACCGTGGTGATGATCTGAGCGCCATCAGGCAGGCAATGGCCGAGCTTGGTGCGCAGGCGGGAGACCGTAACATCGATCGTCCGGTCGAAAGGATCGGCGCCACGGCCGCGCGTCCAGTCGAGCAATTGCTCGCGCGACAGCACGCGGCGCGGTCTTTCGAGGAAGCAGACGAGCAGATCGAACTCGGCGGTCGTCAGATGCACGACGCGCTCGCCATCCATCTCGATCACCCGGCCGTCGAGATCGACGATCAATCCGGCGAAGCTTTTGCGCCGTGATGGAATGCCGGCATCTTCCGGCCGCTCCGGGCCGGAGCGGCGGAGAATGGCGCGGATGCGTGCCAGGAGCTCGCGCGGGTTGAAAGGCTTGCCGAGATAGTCGTCGGCGCCCATCTCGAGGCCGAGAATGCGATCGATATCTTCAGTCTTCGCCGTCAGCATCAGGATAGGCACCTTGCTGCGGGTGCGGATGCGCCGGCATGCGGAGAGACCATCTTCACCCGGCAGCATCAGATCGAGGATGATCAGATCGGGGAACCCCTTGGATAGAATACGATCCATAGCTGCGGCGCTGTCGGCGGCCTGCACGGCAAAACCTTCACGGCTCAGGAACTCCTCCAGGAGCGCCCTAATCTCGCGGTCGTCTTCGACCAGAAGCAGCGATGCGGAAACCATGGCTCTTCCATGCGGGGCGAGAGGCGGTTTTGGCAACAGGGAAACGACCGACGTTACAAACTGTAACAAATTTCCCTTCTTTTGAAAAATCCCAGCAAAAGAAGCGATGCAGTTTCTCCGCAGCCGGATCCCTCCGGAGCGAATGTCGGCAGCTTCGTTGCCGCCTACCCGACCCCATCGCCCGCTCCGGCCCGCGACAGGGCTCGCATCCACGAAACGCGAGCCCTGTCTGCTTTTCCAAACCGCCGATCCTTTTCGACAATGCGGGTTTGCGTCCTGCGCGCCGCCGTGCGAAAGGATTGACCTTCACCGACAGCAATGTCGGGCCAGGGAAACATGCTCATGAGGCAGGACGGTTGAGCCAAAGGCAATCACCGCAGAGATCCGGCAAAGCGACAAGGCGCACCCCAGAGCCGGAGGGCAAGCGCGTGACCTTGCCACGAGCGCTTTCGAAGCTTGGCTATTGCTCGCGCACGCAGGCGGAAGCGTTGATCGTCGCCGGCCGCGTGACCGTGGACGGCCGCCTGATCTCCGATCCTGCCATCTGGGTCGATCTGGAGCATTCGAAGTTCGCGGTTGACGGCATGGAGATATCAGCCGAAAAGAAGCTCTATTTCATGCTGAACAAACCGCGCGGGCTGGTGACGACGCGCGACGATCCCGAAGGACGGCCGACCGTTTATGACTGCCTGAGGGAGATCGATGCCCGCCATCTCGCGCCCGTCGGCCGCCTTGACAAGGCGAGCGAGGGATTGCTGCTCTTCACCAACGACACGGTATTGGCGCAGGCCCTGCTCGACCCCGTCAGCCATGTCGGCAAGGCCTATCATGTGCAGGTCGACCGCATTATGGACCTGGAGCAGCTGGCACGCATGGAGCGTGGCATCGTCGACGATGGTGAGCTCCTGACCGCGAGCTCGGCCCGGCTGCTGCGCAGCGGCGACCGCAACAGCTGGATCGAGGTGGAGCTGAAGGAAGGGCGTAATCGCCAGATCCGTCGCATGCTGGAAGCGCTTGGCATCGAATGCCTGCGGCTGGTGCGCGTTGCCTTTGGCGATATCGCCCTTGGTGATCTGCCGAAGGGCGGCGTGCGGGCCTTGACCGAGGCCGAAATCCTGAGCTTGCACCGGCGCGCCGGAATGAAAGTCAATCGGTAGAAGGCTGAGCGCGATGCAACCTCATGACTTCTGGCAGGAGCTGGATGCGCCGGGCACCTTCGATCCAATGGCGGAGCGTGCGGATTTCTACGTAGCCGAGCTGCCGGACGGGCGGCAATTGCGGCTGCCGATCCGCGTGCTCGCCGACGGCGAACATGCGCTGGCGTCGCTGATCGTCAATCAGGCAAGCTTCACCGTTTTGGACGCTCTTGCGGAGACGCTTGCGAAGCGAATGGCAGCATATGATATCGATGTCGTCGCCGGATTGCCGACGCTCGGACTGACGCTGGCGGCGGCAGTGGCCCGCGCACTCGGCCATACGCGCTACGCGCCGCTCGGAACATCGCGTAAATTCTGGTACCGCGAGGAGCTTTCGGTCCCGCTCTCCTCCATCACCACGCCAAACCAGGAGAAGCGTCTTTATATAGACCCGCGCATGCTACCACTGCTGGAAGGAAAGCGCGTCGCGCTGATCGACGATGTGATCTCCAGCGGCGCCTCGATCGTTGCAGGTCTTTCTCTTTTAACGTCTTGCGGTATCGATCCCGTAGTGATCGGCGCGGCGATGCTGCAATCCGAACGCTGGCGGGATCGTGTCGATCTAGGCGGCAAGGGTTGGAGCGAGAAAATCATCGGCGTGTTGTCGACGCCGATCCTCGAGTGGAGCGGAAGCGGCTGGCGCCGGCCGAGCTGACCGCATTTTGCTGTTGCGGCCATGCGATGGAAGGCAAATTGCATATTATATATGTGAAAACCGTTCCGCTTCCGGCCGCAATACGCTAAGGGTCCGCTCAAGAAGCATCCGTCGGGCGGATGCACGAGCCTGTTGGTGGACGCGTTGCGAACTCTCTCCGAAGCCTATTTTCCGGAATTGCCCAACTACTATCGCGGCAAGGTGCGCGAAAATTACGATCTGCCCGACGGCAGCCGCATCATCATCAGCACCGACCGGTTGAGCGCGTTCGACCGCATCCTCACCTGCATTCCCTATAAGGGCCAGGTGCTGACGCAGACCGCCCGCTACTGGTTCGAGCAAACACGCGATATCTGCCCCAACCACGTGATCGACTATCCCGACCCGAACGTGGTGGTCGGCAAGCGGTTGAATATCCTGCCTGTCGAGGTCGTCGTTCGCGGCTATCTCGCCGGCACCACCGGGACCTCGATCCTGACGCTCTATAAAAAGGGTCAGCGCGAGATGTACGGCATCACCCTGCCGGATGGCATGCGCGACAACCAGATCCTGCCGCAGCCGATCATTACCCCGACGAGCAAGGAATTCGACGGCGGTCATGACGAGCCTCTGACGCCGAAGCAGATCGTCGAGGGCGGGCTTCTGACACAGCAGCAGTGGCAGACGCTGACGAATTATGCTTTTGCCCTGTTCGCGCGCGGACAGGAAATCGCCCGCAAGCGGGGGCTGATCCTCGTCGATACCAAATATGAGTTTGGGACCGATGAAAACGGCACCATCATCCTTGCCGACGAAATCCACACGCCCGACAGCAGCCGCTATTGGCTCGCCGACAGTTACGAGGACCGCTTCAAAAACGGTGTGCGCCCCGAAAGCTTCGACAAGGATTTCGTGCGGGCCTGGGTCACGGAGCGCTGCGATCCCTATAAGGACGAGATCCCGGAAATTCCACGCGAGTTGGTCGAGGAGACGTCCAAGGTCTATATACGCGCCTATGAAGCGATCACAGGCATGACTTTCGTGCCCGATGATCGCGACGCAACGCCACTTGACCGGGTTCGCGCAAGCCTCGCCCGCTATTTCCCTTAGGCCGTGTCCCCATAACGGGGTTCATGTTGGTGCTGGTGTGTGATTCAATCTCCAGAAAAGGAGATTGCCATGCGCCGTCATGAATTGACCGACGAGGAATGGGCGGTTATCGCGCCGTTGCTGCCGACCAACAGCCGTGGAATTGAGCGCGCAGATGACCGCCGGGTGATCAATGGTATCCTATGGCGCTTCCGGACTGGCTCATCCTGGCGTGATGTGCCGGAGCGCTATGGTCCACGCACAACGCTTTACAATCGGTTCTCGCGCTGGCGTAAAGCGGGCGTCTGGGATCGCCTTCTGGCTGCTGTTTCAAAACGTTATGCCGGCGACATAGTGATGATCGATTCCTCCTGCGTCCGCGTTCACCAACATGGTGCCAATGCAAAAAAGGGGGATCTGCCGATCCTTGCATGGGACGTTCGCGTGGCGGCCTGACAACAAAGATCCACGCGCTCGTCGATGCTGATGGCTTGCCTGTTCGGCTGGAACTGAGCGCGGGTCAAGCCGCCGATGCTCCCATGGCCGAAAAGTTGCTGAGCGATATGCAGCCCGGATCGACACTCCTTGCAGACAAGGCCTATGACACCGACGCGATCCGTAACTTTGCCAAGCAACGCAAGTGCTGGGCAAACATCCCCGCCAAGGCCAACCGTAAACAGACCTTCAGCTTCAGCCGTTGGGTCTATCGCCAGCGCAATCTGGTGGAGCGTTTCTTCAATCGCATCAAACAGATGCGTGGTCTGGCAACACGATACGACAGACGTGCGGACAACTACCTTGCCGGCCTCAAACTCGCCGCAACGAGGATATGGATCGCTTCAGCTAATGAGTCCGCGTCCTAGGAGACCGTCTGAACGGTCGTTTCGCTGAATGAGTAGGCCGAAGCTTCCCGGAAGTTGCGGCAGCGGCGAAGTTTTGCGCCATTCACATCCCTTGATTGTGGATGCGAGGGTATGTTTTTTGCAACACTTTAGATTTTTTTTACCGACAAGCTGATATTTCGCCCGATCCCACATATGTTCGCTGCCGAGAATTCGTAAAAGCCACTGTGCTATTGCAAAACTCGTTGCTAGATTGACGCCGACCGCTTCGGGTCGTTGTTTGTGTTGCGTAAGACTGGAGCGCCGGCATATGGGGTCAAGCCGATCCCGAAAAACACTGATCAGTAAATTGAATTGTGGGACAAAGTGATGGTTTCCATTCGTACTGCCGCCCCCGCCCTGCTGCTTGTTTTGGCAGGTTGCGTCAGCGGCCCAGACCATAAGCCACCGGAAATGCCTCTCCCGGCCAAATTCTCGGAGGGCGGTACGAAGGCGAACGGCGATATCGCCGGCTCGCAATGGTGGACCGCTTTCGGCGACTCCAAGCTGAATGCCTTCGCCACACAGGGACTTGCCCAGAACTTGACCATCCAGCAGTCGCTGGAACGCATCAACCAGGCGGAAGCTGCCGTCGTCACAGCAGGTGCAGGCGGTCTCCCAAGCCTCACCGTGTTGGGTGACAATACGACAAGCGGCCAGAAGGGTGGCTCTAGGGTCTCTTCGTCTGGCGGAAGACGAAACACCACGCAAGGCACTGCTTCGGCTTCCTGGCTGCTCGACCTCTGGGGTCAGTATCGCCGCGCAACCGAAAGCGCCAATGCTTCGGTCGACGCCGCCTATTCCAGCGTTGACGTTGCACGCCTGACATATCTGCAGGATCTCGCCAACAGCTATGTCAATGCCCGCTATTATCAGAGGCTCATCTCGATCGCGCAGGAAAACCTGAAGTCGCGGCGCGATACGCTTTCTCTGACCAAGTTCCAGCTTGAAGCCGGTGCAGCATCCCGCCTTGACGTGGTTCAGGCCGAGGGCCTCGTCAACCAGACGCTGGCGCTGGTGCCTGGTTATGAAATCAGCTATCGCCAGCAGGTGCACCACATCGCCACGCTGCTCAACGTTCCTTCATCGACCATCATCGCGCAGATGCAGGGCGGCGGCAGGCAGCCGATCTTCCGCGGCAGCGTCCGCACCGGTGTTCCGGCCGACCTCATCCGCAACCGCCCTGATATTCGCGTTGCAGAGCGTCAGCTTGCTGCCTCGACGGCCCAGATCGGTGTGGCGGAAGCCAAGCTCTTCCCGTCGATCACCCTCAGCGGTTCGATTTCGCCGACCTATATCCATACATCGGCAGCGAGCGGCGGCCTGACCACCTGGTCCTTCGGCCCATCGCTGAACCTGCCTATCTTCGATGGCGGTGCCCTGCGCGCCGGCGTCAAGAGCGCCGAATCGACAAGCCGCGAGAACTATCTCGCCTGGCAGCAGACGGTGCGAGAGGCTGTCGAACAGGTTGAAAACGCTCTGTCGGCAGTTGCCCGTGATGCTCAGACGGTCGCGGCGTTGCAGGCTCAGGTCAAGTCCTATCAGGAAGCCCTGCAGCTCTCGACAGCAAGCTACAAGGACGGTGCATCTTCGCTGCTCGACGTTCTCGACGCACAGCGCAATGTGACCGCTGCCCAGCAGAGCCTGGCGCAGGCTGTTCAGCAGAGCGCTACCGACTACATCTCGCTGAACGTCGCGATCGGCGCAGGTTATGTGCCGGCCGATAAGGCGATCGCGGCCGCAGGACCGACCAGAGCCAAGGCCGAGGCCATCAAGGTCGCGGCCAAGAAGGCGATGTAAGCCTATAGCCCGGGGCTCTAGCAGGGCCTTACCGCTTGAACTTGAAAACCGCCGCAGGGATCTGTGGCGGTTTTTCTTTTGGGCGCACGGAGATGGCTAAAATGAAAATGGCGCGCTCCGCTTCCGCAAGAACACGCCATCGCCAAAAACAAAAAGGCCGGAATGACCCGGCCTTTCGCCATCCGCCTTCACATCAGTGCCAGTACATCCGTGGTCAAAGGCAAGGGCGGAACTGCAGCCAGATTGATCATGAAAGGTCAACGAAGAGTTAACGCCGCTTTCATGATATTAACGGACGAAACGGCTCGCTTTCCAGCGCGCCCGCGCCCATCGGCTGCATGACTGAAGCGTATATGAGAGGGCAAGGTGGCAATTTCAAGGCCGCTTTGTTGTTTCTGCCAGAAACCTTCTAAAGCCGTCCGGCAGCCTTGATCGAAAAGCTTGACGCCTTTTCGGTTTCGAACTGGCGCGTTCAAGCTGTATTCATGCAAATGCTTCTACAACACATGCACAGATTGAGGAGGCACTTGGGATTCCTATCAGATCCCGTGCATGCATAAGCCTTTATCTTGCCGAAGTTGGTTAGTGTTACCAAAGAGCGCCGGGGTAGGCGCGTGACTGTGAACAAGCGCCGGGGCGGCGAAGTGCGCGAAAAGGGAGAGTAATTTATGAAATTCAAGGTTCTCGCGGCGAGTCTACTGACAGCGCTCATGGCGCTGCCAGCCATTGCGGAAGCGGCGGAAGGCTTTGCCACGGCAAACGTCAACATGCGGTCAGGCCCAAGCACCGCCTATCCGGCTGTCACGATGATCCCGGTCGGTGTGCCCCTTCAGATCAATGGCTGCCTCAATGATACGCCGTGGTGCGATGTCTCCTTCTACGGTGGCCGCGGCTGGGTTGCAGGCCGTTATATCCAGGCGACCTATCAGTCGCGCCGCATCTATGTCGACCGGCAATATTACCGGCCGCTCGGTATTCCGACAGTGGTGTTCAATTTCGACGACTATTGGGGTCGCTATTACCGCGGCCGCGACTTCTACCGCGATCGCGATCGCTGGCGCCGCGGTCCTGGCTGGGGCGATCGGCGGCCCGACAGCGGCTGGGACCGCCGCAATTCTCCGGGCTGGGACCGCGGCTCCGGCTGGAATGATGATCAGGATGGCAACTGGGACCGCCGCCCTGATCGCAATCGTGACTGGAATGACGGACAGGATCGCAACTGGGATCGCCGGCCTGATCGTGATCGTAACCGCGATTGGGACAGACAACGCGACGGCAATCGCGACTGGGGCAGACAGCGCCCGGACGACAACCGGGACTGGGGTAACCGGCCAGACCGCCAGCGCGACAACAACCGTCCGGACAATAATCGCCCGGACAACCGCCCGCGCCCGGAACCGCAGCAGGCTCAACCGCAACCACAGCCGCAGCAGCCACAGAACAATCCGCGGCCGAATGCAAGCGACCCGGGACCTTATAGCCCTAACCACAGAGATCCATGCCCCGCGTCGGAGCCCAATTGCCGGATGTCGGTTAGAGGCTCGAACCGCTGACGGCGGGCCCTGCGACCACCTGAAAAGCTAAAAGGCCGGCGACTTTGAAAGTCGCCGGCCTTTTTGGTGAAGTGCATTGCCTCCCAGAAGAATGCGCTCCCATGCGGGAGCTTCACTCAGAAGATGATTTCACGGAAGAGCACGCGCCCACAACTCTCGACTTCTGCCGTACTTTCGCCGGTTCGCAAGGTTTGGACAGTTAATCCGATGGTAGCGGCATGCGTCAATGCATCTTTAGACGCGCTTCCCGAGTCGCCGAAATGAACATCTCGCGCGCTTCTTCGGCAGACTTGCGGCCGTCAATGGCAGCCCGGCAAAGGCTTCGAGCCGCCACATAGAGGGGACCGCGGCGGTCGGGCCATAGATTGGCCATGCAATTAAGGGCCTCGGAAGGGCCTGTCACGACCTGGAAGCTATCCTGAGCAAAACCGACCTCGATCGGATTGCTCCATTTGACGTGTCGCATGAACACTCCTCCTCACGCGCTACCAATTGCTTGGAACCGTCGATCAAGACGGCCCATGACAATACTATAACCTTGTTCAGAGCATTCGAAAATATGGAAGATTGCTTGTTGTCCGTGAAGTATCGACGCAGTCTCATCCGATACGAGTGCGATAGTATCCCCAAATTGCAGGGGAACACCGGCGGCCTACTTTTCACGTGCGATCCGCCTCGCCTCATCCGGAGAGAAGCCGGCACGGCGCGCAAGCCGCTCGAGGCCGAATATTCGGTCGATCTGGTCCACCAGCCACAGTTCGAAACGTTTCCACATTGGCTCAGCCTCCTCCGCTGCGATCCGTTCGATCGCAGCGGCTCACGATGAACATCGCACTGGCCAACCACTTCATTTCAACGGAATTGGGGCGGCCGCTGCGCGTTGGAGAGCAATTCCTGCTTCGTTGCGAAGTCGCCGAACAGCTTCTTCAGCCGGGCTTCCTCCTCCTTGCAAATCCGATGGCGTCGGACGAAATCCTCGACGCTCCAGACCTCGCGTAGCTTGCTCTCTTCAATTTGCTCTATCTTTAGTAATGAAGTCATGGGCTCGCCCTCTTTGTTTTTATGAGAGGATAATGCTCAGGGTGGCGAAAAGTTCCTTGCGCCCCCCGCGGTCGCAGGGCGAGATCGCCGCCATTGCGGGGCGGAATGTTCTTAATCCCTCCTTAAATCGCCGCATTTACAATTCAGGCGGGATTTGATGTCTTCAGCAGAGGCGCGAACCAAGGCGGGTTGCTTTACCTCGATCGCCCATTGGCTGAAAGATCGCTACCGCCGCTGCGATCAGCCTGATAGAAGGCATGGAATACAAGGGCACCGAGGTACGACCGGCCGGCAATGGCAGATAAGAAAAAATCAAGCCAGAGAATAGAACCATCCTTTTCCAGCGGCCGGGAACGCATCGAGGACGGATTCAATGCCGGCGAGCGCATCATCGGCAACGGGCACTCGGCCAAGAAATATTCGTCTTCTTCCAAAACATACTACGAAGAACCGGAACCCGACGACGATGACGACGAGGATGAGCCCGTGGTCGAAAAGCCTCGCCGAACTCGCGCCCGCAGCCGCCGCAAACCGGCACGCCGTGCGCGGCCGCGGCGCGGCTTTTTCGGCTTCATCCGTTCGACGATCTACTGGGGTCTCGTACTCTGCCTCTGGGCCGGTATCGGCCTTGCCGGCCTCGTCGCCTACTACGGCTCGCGCATGCCGAGCGCCAGCACCTGGTCCATCCCTGAACGGCCGCCGAACGTCAAGATCAATGGTCTCGACGGCAGCCTGATCGCCAATCGCGGCACCACGGGCGGCGAGGCCGTATCGCTGAGCGAGATGTCGCCCTATATTCCCGAGGCTATCGTCGCGATCGAGGATCGGCGCTTCTACTCGCATTTCGGCTTCGATCCGATCGGCCTTGGCCGCGCGGTAGTGACGAATATCGTGACGGGACATGCCGTTCAGGGCGGCTCGACGCTGACGCAGCAGCTTGCCAAGAACCTCTTCCTGTCGCCGGACCGCACGCTGGAACGCAAAGTGCAGGAAGTGCTGCTGGCGCTGTGGCTGGAGCACAAGTACACCAAGGATCAGATCCTGACGATGTACCTGAACCGCGTCTATTTCGGCTCCAACGCCTATGGCGTCGAGGCCGCCTCGCGGCGCTACTTCAACAAATCGGCCAAGGACGTCAATCTCGGCGAGGCCGCCATGCTTGCCGGCCTGGTCAAGGCGCCCTCGCGGCTGTCGCCCGCCCGCGATCCCGCCGCCGCCGAGGCGCGCGCACAACTCGTGCTGCAGGCGATGCAGGATCAAGGCTTCATCACCGAGGCCGATACCAAGACGGCGATGTCCCAGCCGCCGACACGATCGAAGAGCTACTGGAGCGGCGCCGAGAATTACGTCGCTGACATGGTCATGGACCAGCTACCGAAGCTGATCGGCGGCGATGTCAAGGAAGACCTGATCGTGGACACCACGCTCGACATGTCGCTGGAGGAGAAGGCAGAGAAGGCACTCAGCGATGTGCTCGAAAAGGAAGGCAAGAAGCTGAACGCATCGCAGGCCTCACTGGTTTCCGTCGACGCGACAGGCGCCATCCGTGCTCTCGTCGGCGGCCGCGACTATGCACAGAGCCAGTTCAATCGCGCGGTCACTGCCAAGCGCCAGCCGGGCTCCGCTTTCAAGCCGTTCGTCTATACCGCAGCGCTTGAGATGGGCCTGACACCCAATTCCATCCGCAACGACATGCCGGTCAAGATCGGCAACTGGGCGCCTGAAAATTATGAACAGCGCTATAGCGGCCCCGTCACGCTTGCCACCGCGATCGCGCATTCGCTGAACACCGTTGCCGCGCAGCTCGTCGCCGAAGTCGGGCCGGATCAGGTCATCAAGGTCGCCCGCAGGCTCGGCATCGAATCGGATTTGCAGGCCAATGCCTCGATCGCGCTTGGCACGTCCGAAGTGTCGTTGCTGGAGCTGACCTCCGCCTATGCCACCTTCATGAACGGCGGTTTCAAAGTAGCCCCGCATGTCGTCACCAAGGTAACGACCGCCTCCGGCAAGGTGCTGTACCAGGCCAATACGGACAATCCGGAGCGCGTGCTCAACCCGGATATCGTTGCGAACATGAACGCCATGATGGCCGGTGTCATCACTAACGGCACCGGCAAGACAGCACGCATTCCAGGCTGGCAGGCGGCCGGCAAGTCGGGCACGACGCAATCTTTCCGCGACGCGCTGTTCGTCGGCTTCACCAGCCACCTGACCACAGGCGTCTGGTTCGGCAATGACGACGGCAAGTCGATGCGCAAGGTGACGGGCGGCGGTCTGCCGGCAAAGGCGTGGAAGGAATTTATGGTCGCCGCCCACAAGGGCATCGCGCCGACGCCGATCTTCGGCGGCGGCCAGATCATCGACAACGGCCTGCCGATGGCGCAGGCAGGACCGAACGGCGACCAGCCGACCACCATCGGCAACATCATCTCCGGCGTCGCCAATGGCGGACAGCCTATGCAGCAACCGACCTTGCAGCAAAGGCCGTCGCAACAGCCGATCCAGCCGCAGGTTGTCAACCAGGCCTCCGCGAACGACGACCCGCAGGACCTGCCGCCGGCAAATCTGGCCGACGACACCAACCCCTACAGCTCCAATCGATATGACAGCGATATACCGCCCGCCGATGTCGGCGATGGCGGCGCTCCGGTCGCCACGGCGCGGCCGCACCGCTCGTCACTGCTCGATGTCATCCTGGGCCGATAAAATCGCAATTTCGCCCTCACAGCACGGCGCGTCATATAGGCGCGTAAGGTCACTGCGGCACTTTGGACCTGCTGCAGAATTTTATTCTTAAATCGATCCCGATTTAGAGAATCATGCAGTAGACGCTTGCATGGCCGCAGCAAGGCTGCTCTCATACGCGGTCGCGTCAAATCCTGAGGTCCCCGGCGCATATGGGGCATGTGGAATTTGAGCGACAAACCATTTGTTTTGCTGGATTTCGGGCCATTTCCTGCCTTGCAGTCAGTAAAACCGCTACTTATATACGCGGCATCACCGCAGTCATGGCTGCGCAATCCTCAAGACCATCCCGTAAGGGGCTGTCAATGGAATGCCTGACAGGGGTTCCGATAGCTTGCTTCAAGGAGAGAATGACATGGCAAAAGTAATTGGTATCGACCTTGGAACGACAAATTCCTGCGTCGCCGTCATGGACGGTAAGGACGCAAAAGTGATCGAAAATGCCGAAGGCGCCCGGACGACCCCCTCCATGGTTGCCTTCACCGACGATGGTGAACGTCTCGTCGGTCAGCCGGCCAAGCGCCAGGCTGTCACCAACCCCACAAACACCCTCTTCGCTGTCAAGCGCCTCATCGGCCGCCGCTACGAAGATCCGACCGTTGAGAAGGACAAGCACCTTGTTCCCTTCAACATCGTTCGGGGCGACAATGGCGACGCCTGGGTAGAAGCCAACGGCAAGGGCTATTCGCCCGCCCAGATTTCCGCAATGATCCTTCAGAAAATGAAGGAAACCGCCGAATCCTATCTCGGCGAAAAGGTCGACAAGGCTGTTATCACCGTTCCCGCATACTTCAACGACGCTCAGCGCCAGGCAACCAAGGATGCCGGCAAGATCGCCGGTCTCGAAGTTCTGCGCATCATCAATGAGCCGACGGCTGCAGCCCTTGCTTACGGCCTCGACAAGAAGGACGGCAAGACCATCGCCGTTTACGACCTTGGCGGCGGCACCTTCGATATTTCCATCCTGGAAATCGGCGACGGCGTCTTCGAAGTGAAGTCGACCAACGGCGATACCTTCCTCGGCGGTGAAGACTTCGACATGCGTCTCGTCGAATATCTCGTTGCCGAGTTCAAGAAGGACAACGGCATCGATCTCAAGGGCGACAAGCTTGCCCTGCAGCGCCTGAAGGAAGCTGCCGAGAAGGCCAAGATCGAACTGTCGTCCGCACAGCAGACCGAAATCAACCTGCCCTTCATCACGGCAGACGCCACCGGCCCGAAGCACCTGACGCTGAAGCTAACCCGCGCCAAGCTGGAAAGCCTGGTCGACGATCTCGTTCAGCGCACCATCGCTCCGTGCAAGGCAGCCCTCAAGGATGCCGGCGTTACCGCGGCTGAAATCGACGAAGTCGTTCTCGTCGGCGGCATGAGCCGCATGCCGAAGGTACAGGAAGTCGTCAAGCAGCTGTTCGGCAAGGAGCCGCACAAGGGCGTCAACCCGGATGAAGTCGTCGCGCTCGGCGCCGCTATCCAGGCCGGCGTTCTGCAGGGCGACGTCAAGGACGTTCTGCTCCTCGACGTGACCCCGCTGTCTCTCGGCATCGAAACGCTGGGCGGCGTCTTCACCCGTCTGATCGAACGCAACACGACGATCCCGACGAAGAAGTCGCAGACCTTCTCGACCGCCGACGACAACCAGTCGGCCGTAACCATCCGCGTCTCGCAGGGCGAGCGCGAAATGGCTGCAGACAACAAGCTGCTCGGCCAGTTCGACCTCGTCGGCCTGCCGCCGGCACCGCGTGGCGTTCCGCAGATCGAAGTCACCTTCGATATCGACGCCAACGGCATCGTCCAGGTTTCGGCCAAGGACAAGGGTACCGGCAAGGAACAGCAGATCCGCATCCAGGCTTCCGGCGGTCTTTCCGATGCCGACATCGAGAAGATGGTCAAGGATGCCGAAGCCCATGCTGCCGAAGATAAGAAACGCCGCGAAGGTGTCGAAGCCAAGAACCAGGCCGAAAGCCTGATCCACTCCAGCGAGAAGTCGCTGAAGGATTACGGCGACAAGGTCACCGAAGCCGATCGCACCGCGATTTCCGACGCGATTGCAGCGCTGAAGGCGGCAACCGAAGCTTCCGAGCCGGATGCCGAAGACATCAAGGCCAAGACCCAGACGCTTATGGAAGTTTCCATGAAGCTCGGCCAGGCGATCTATGAGTCGCAGCAGGCGGAAGCCGGTTCCGGCGATGCCTCGGCAGCAGGCGGCAAGGACGATGTCGTTGATGCCGACTACGAGGAAATCAAGGACGAAGGCGACCACAAGCGGTCTGCATAAGCGCGAACCGAAAGGTTCTAGGAGACTTAAATCCGGCTGCCTTCGGGGCAGCCGGAAATCCATTTCCGGGGTCTAGTCCTTAATGGCAAAAGCGGATTTTTACGAGACATTGGGCGTCTCAAAAACAGCGGACGAGAAAGAGCTGAAGAGCGCCTTTCGCAAGCTGGCGATGCAATTTCATCCGGACAAGAACCCGGACGACAGCAATGCCGAGCGGAAGTTCAAGGAAATCAACGAAGCCTACGAAACGCTCAAGGACCCGCAAAAGCGCGCAGCCTATGACCGCTACGGCCATGCAGCCTTCGAGCATGGCGGCATGGGCGGTGGCGGCGGCTTCGGAGCCGGTTTCGGCGGCGGCGGTTTCTCCGATATTTTCGAGGATATTTTCGGCGAGATGATGGGTGGCGGACGCGCTCGCGGTCGCTCGTCCGGCGGACGCGAGCGCGGCGCCGATCTTCGCTACAATATGGAAATCTCGCTCGAGGAAGCCTTCAGCGGCAAGACGGCGCAGATCCGCGTTCCGACCTCGATCACCTGCGACGTCTGTTCCGGCTCGGGCGCCAAGCCGGGCACGCAGCCGAAGACCTGCGGCACCTGCCAGGGCTCCGGCCGCGTGCGCGCAGCACAGGGCTTCTTCTCCGTCGAGCGCACCTGCCCGACCTGTCACGGTCGCGGCCAGATCATTCCCGACCCCTGCACCAAGTGTCATGGCCAGGGCCGCGTGACCGAGGAGCGTTCGCTCTCCGTCAACATTCCCTCGGGCATTGAGGACGGCACGCGCATCCGCCTGCAGGGCGAAGGCGAAGCGGGTCTTCGCGGTGGTCCTTCCGGGGACCTCTACATCTTCCTCTCCGTCAAGCCGCATGAATTCTTCCAGCGGGACGGCGCCGATCTCTATTGTGCCGTGCCGATCTCGATGACGACGGCGGCGCTTGGCGGCACCTTCGATGTAGCGACGCTCGATGGCACGAAATCGCGCGTCAGCGTTCCCGAGGGAACCCAAGTCGGCAAGCAGTTCCGCCTGAAGGGCAAGGGCATGCCGGTGCTGCGCTCCAGCCAGGTCGGCGATCTCTACATCCAGATCCAGATCGAAACGCCGCAGAAGCTCACCAAGCGCCAGCGCGAACTGCTGCAGGAATTCGAACAGATCTCCTCGAAGGACAACAATCCCGAATCGACGGGCTTCTTCGCCCGCATGAAGGATTTCTTCGATACGTTCAGCGACTGATTCGCCAAGCAAAGCTGTTTCACATGAATCCGGCCGATGATTCGGCCGGATTTTTGTTGGGGTACGCGAATCAGCCGGCCTCGTGGTTCGAGACGGCCCTGCGGGCGTCTTCACCATGGAACGTCCGCTATTACAAGGATTGCTCTGCTGAACTTGGCGCAGAAGCCACTCCATCCTCATCCTGAACACGTCGAAGGACGGCGGTGGTCTCTGGAATCGTCCTCGATCTCTCTTGCACCCATTGCCGACGGCAAAAACCTTGCACTTGGCCGGGGTTCGGCATACCCCTCGCCCATCGACCCAGAATCCGAAAGACAGATGCCGAACAAGGTTTCCATCTCGCGCCTGAAGCTGACCGACTTCCGCAATTATGCGGCGGCGGCGCTGACGCTTGATGAGCGGCATGTGGTGCTGACCGGCGACAATGGCGCGGGCAAGACCAATCTCATGGAGGCGGTCTCGCTTCTTTCGCCTGGCCGTGGCCTGCGCCGCGCGGCCTATGCCGATGTCACCCGGGTCAATGCGGCAGGCGGATTTTCGATCTTCGCCGAGCTCGAAGGCATAGAGGGTGCCGTCGAGATCGGCACCGGCATTGATACGACCGACGAATCAGCCGCCCGCAGGCTGCGAATCAACGGCACGCCGGCCAAGACTGTCGACGAGCTGACCGATCACCTGCGCATTCTCTGGCTGACACCGGCCATGGACGGCCTGTTTACCGGCGGCTCCTCGGAGCGGCGCCGCTTCCTTGATCGGTTGGTGCTGTCGCTCGATCCCGCCCATGGCCGCCGCGCCAGCGATTTCGAGCGCGCCATGCGCAGCCGCAACAAGCTGCTATCCGAAAACCGGTTCGATCCCTCCTGGCTCGGCGGCATCGAGGAGCAGATGGCGAGCCTCGGCATTGCCATGGCGATCGCGCGGCAGGAAATGCTCGGCCTTCTCTCGCGGCTGATCGCCGAAACGCGCGAGACGACGCCGTTTCCTTCAGCGGCGCTCGCGCTTTCCGGCTTTCTCGACGGACAATTCGACCGGCCCGCCGTCGATCTCGAAGATGCGTATGCCGATATGCTGCGCGAAGGGCGCTACCGCGACGCCGCTGCCGGCCGCACGCTGGACGGGCCGCATAGGGTCGATCTTCTCGTACGCCACCGCGAAAAGGACATGGAAGCGGAGCGCTGCTCGACAGGCGAGCAAAAAGCCCTTCTTGTCGGCCTCATCCTTGCGCATGCACGCCTGGTCGGCAACCTGACGGGCTATGCTCCGATCCTGCTACTCGACGAGATTGCCGCGCATCTTGACGAAGGACGGCGTGCAGCGCTCTTCGATCTCATCGACGGCCTCGGCGGCCAAGCCTTCATGACCGGCACCGATAGGTCGATGTTCTCGGCCCTTGGCGAGCGTGCGCAATTCTTTACCGTGGCGCATGGCGGTATTACGAAATCCTAGCGCCTCCTTCACCGCGATTGTGCTAAACTCCAGCACATGGATCCTTTGACCTCAGACGAAATCGCCCGCTATCACCGCCATATTCTCCTGCCGGAGGTCGGCGGCGCCGGCCAGCAAAAATTGAAGGCGGCCCGCGTGCTTGTCATCGGCGCAGGCGGCCTCGGTGCCCCGGTGCTGCAATATCTCGCCGCCGCTGGCGTCGGTACGCTCGGCATTGCCGATGACGATCGCGTTTCGCTGTCCAACCTGCAACGCCAGGTGATTCACGATACAGGCACGATCGGCGAAATGAAGACGCAGAGCGCGGCAGATGCCATCGCGCGGCTGAACCCGCATGTGCGCACTATCCGCTTCGAGGAGCGGTTCAGCCTCGATACCGCCGCGCGGCACCTTGCCGGTTTCGATCTCGTCATAGACGGCTCCGACAATTTCGACACACGCTATGCCGCGGCCGATGCGACCGAAGCGACGCGTTTGCCGCTGGTGACCGGCGCTGTCGGAAGATTCGACGGGTCCGTGACGACACTGAAGCCTTACGAAAACGATGCGGACGGCAATCCTAATCCGCGCTATCGCGATCTCTTTCCGGCACCGCCACCGGAAGGCCTGATTCCCAGCTGCGCGGAAGCGGGCATCATCGGAGCCCTGACAGGCGTCATCGGCACGCTGATGGCAATGGAGGCGATCAAGCTTATCGCAGGCATCGGCGAGCCGCTGATCGGCCGCCTGCTGCTCTATGACGGGCTTTCCTCGCGCTTCGAAACCGTACGCTATCGCCGCAAACGCGCTCGGGCCGCGGCGGAATGAGCGAAATCGGGTTTCGTCGCCTCGATGACGGCTTCGACCGCTGGGATGCGTTGCTGGATCTTATCTTGGCATCCTTCGCTTACATGAACGGCCGCATCGATCCGCCCTCCTCCGCCCTTGCGCTGACACCGGAAACACTGAAAACGAAGGCCATCAGCGAGATCGCTTATGCCGCGCTTGATGATGAGCATTTAGTCGGCTGCATTTTCTGCCGGCCGGAGGCAGAGAGCCTGTATGTCGGCAAGCTCGCCGTGCTGCCGACAGCGCAGGGCAAGGGCATCGGCAGACGCCTGCTTGCCCTGGCCGAGACTAAGGCGCGCGAGCTCGGTCTAAAAACCTTGCGGCTGGAAACGCGGATCGAGCTCACCGACAATCACGCCACCTTCGCCGCCTGGGGCTTTCGGAAGACGGCCGAAAATCGCCATGCCGGTTTCGATCGCACGACATCAATCGAAATGCGCAAGGCGATTGCCTAGCGCATCTTCAACCGTTTAGCCGCGTCGTTAGGCTTCGCGCGGCGGAATGCGTGTAATGCGCGCACCCATGGCATTCAGCCGCTCCTCGATGCGCTCATAGCCGCGCTCGATCTGTTGGGCATTGTTGATGACGCTGGTGCCCTCGGCACACATCGCCGCGATCAGCATCGCCATGCCGGCGCGAATGTCAGGGCTTTCGAGCTGGGCGGCACGCAGCTTGGAAGGCCCGGCAACGATGGCGCGATGCGGATCGCACAGCACGATGCGGGCGCCCATGGCGATCAGCTTGTCGACGAAGAACATGCGGCTTTCGAACATCTTTTCGAACATCAGCACGACGCCATCGCATTGCGAGGCGGTGACGATGGCGATCGACATCGTATCGGCGGGAAACGCCGGCCAGGGCTGATCTTCGATCTTCGGAATATGGCCGCCGAAATCAGGCTGGATCTTCATCTCCTGGCCGGAGCGGATGATGAGATCATCGCGGTCGATCTGGCAGCGGATGCCGAGACGCTCGAAGGTCATGAGGGTGGAGCGCAGATGCTCGACGCCAGCGCGGCGGATGGTGATTTCCGAGCCGGTAACGGCGGCAAGGCCGATCAGCGAGCCCACCTCATTGTGGTCGGGGCCGATGCGATGCGACGCACCGCCGAGCCGCTGGCCACCATGAATGGTCATCATATTGGTGCCGACGCCTTCGATGCGCGCGCCCATGGCAATCAGGAACCGCGCAAGATCCTGCACGTGCGGTTCGGAAGCGCAATTGCGCAGGATCGTCGTCCCCTCGGCGAACACGGCAGCGCAAAGCGCATTTTCCGTCGCCGTCACCGACGGCTCATCGAGAAAGACATCGGCGCCACGCAGCCCTTCGGTGCGGAAGCTGTAGACGCTATTGACCTCGATCCTCGCGCCGAGCTGTTCCAGCGCCAGAAAATGCGTGTCGACGCGCCTGCGGCCGATGACGTCTCCACCGGGCGGCGGCAGAGTGATCTCGCCACAGCGCGCCAGCATCGGTCCGGCAAGCAGGATGGAGGCACGGATACGGGCGCAAAGATCGGGATCGAGATTGGCGGGGCGAAGCTCGCGGGCTTCGATTTCAAGCTCGTTGCGACCGAGCCAACGTACTTTCGCACCGACTGATTGGATTAGCTCCACCAGCGCCTCGACGTCGCGGATGCGCGGCACGTTGCTGAGCTCGACCCGCTGATCGGTCAGAAGCGATGCGGCGATAATCGGCAATGCGGCGTTCTTGTTGCCGCTCGGTTCGATCTCTCCCGACAGCTTGAAGCCGCCCTCGACCACATATTGAATCCGCTCATGCGGCAACGCGCGCGCCATGATTTCCGCCCTTCCTGATTTGTGTTTGTGGTCACCTCTGGGCCGGCTTTGTGACATGCACGTGACCGGCGAGAGGGAAATGAGATCAAATTTGCAGCGGGGTATTCAGCCCCGTTTCAGCGGGCGAATCAGCATGCTTCCGTCATCGAAAGGGCAGCACGCGATTGGGCGGGCGATGGCCGTCGATGAAGGTGCGGATGTTGATGATGACTTTGTCGCCCATGTCGATTCGGCCCTCGAGCGTGGCCGAACTCATATGCGGCAGGATCACCACCTTGCCCTCATTGGCGAGCTTCACCAACTTCGGATTGACGGCCGGTTCGTTCTCGAACACGTCGAGGCCGGCGCCGGCGATCTTGCCCTCGCGCAGGATCTTGATCAGCGCCGCTTCGTCGATAACATCGCCGCGCGCCGTGTTGACGATGTAGCTCGTCGGCTGCAGCAGCGCCAGGCGGCGGGCAGAAATCAGATGGTAAGTCGCAGGTGTCGACGGGCAATTGACCGAGACGATATCGACGCGGGCAAGCATCTGGTCGAGGCTGTCCCAATAGGTTGCCTCCAGCTCGTCCTCGGTCGCCGGATTGACGCGCTTGCGATTGTGATAGTGGATCGAAAGGCCAAAAGCCTTGGCGCGACGAGCAACGGCGGTGCCGATCCGCCCCATGCCGACGATGCCGATGCGCTTGCCGTGGATGCGGCGGCCGAGCATCCAGGTGGGCGACCATCCGGCCCATTCGCCGGGGTTGTCGGTCAGCACGCGCGCACCTTCCGCCAGTCGCCGCGGCACAGCGAGGATGAGCGCCATGGTCATGTCGGCGGTGTCTTCGGTCAGCACATTCGGCGTATTGGTGACGGTGATGCCGCGGCGGGCGGCGGCCTCGACATCGATGTGATCCGTGCCGTTGGAGAAGCTGGCGATCAGCTTCATCTGCGGGCCGGCTTCTTCGATGATCCCAGCATCGATGCGGTCGGTGACAGTCGGCACCAGCACATCGACCGAGCGGACGGCCTCTATCAATTCGTCCTTGGTGCGTGGGCGATCATCTATGTTGAGCTCGGCATCGAAGAGTTCGCGCATGCGCGTCTCCACCGCGTCAGGCAGTTTGCGCGTGACGTAGACCTTCGGTTTTTTCTTCGTCGTCATGGCGAGCGGCGATGCCTTGTTCAGATGTTCTTAACCAAGAAGCAGGATAATTTTCCCGTTCCGGGCATTTCTACCAGACCCGCAGGCGAAGACAAACAAAACTCGCTGACGCGATCCGAGGATTTGCCGCTCACCGGAGCGAAAGGTCGCCGGAATGGCGCCTTTGTCATGACGAACGAACGGAACTCCCATGCGTGGCAATGTCTTGAAGTCCTGCGCCATTTTCGCAATCGGCCTGATGATGGCCGCTGTGTCGGCCGATCTTGCCGTCGCCCAGGCCGCCAAGGGGCCGAGCGGCTTGCCGCTGCCGCGCTTCGTCACGCTGAAGTCGAAGCGGGTCAACCTGCGCATCGGGCCGAGCGCGGATTACGCCGTGTCATGGCTCTATCTCAAGCAGGGCCTGCCGGTCGAAATCATTCAGGAATACGATAATTGGCGGCGCGTACGCGATGCCGACGGCACGGAGGGCTGGGTCAACCAGTCGCTGCTGTCGGGCCAGCGCTCGGCGATCGCCGCCCCCTGGATGAAGGGCAAAGGCAAGGCCGTCTTCGTCAACATGCGCCGCGAATCCCAGCCATCCGCCGCCGTCATAGCCAAGCTTCAGCCCGGCGTGATGATGAGTGTCAAGGAATGCACGGGCGACTGGTGCCTCGTTACCGCCGACGGCACCGAAGGCTGGGTGGCACAATCGGAAATCTGGGGCGCGTACCCCGGCGAGGCCTTCAAGTAACGTACTCCTTGGCTTTTCACACATAAGCGATAGTACGACTTTCCGGCACAATGATGTATCCGGTATGAGAAACGGAGACCGGTTACCTTGGCGTATGTGCTCGGCGTTCTTGGCGTTGCAATCGCCACGTTCACATCGACGAACATAGACGATATTTTCGTTCTCCTCGGCTTCTTTGCCGATCCGAAGTTCCGATTGAGGCAGATCATCATAGGCCAATATCTCGGTATTGGCGTTCTTTACGGCGTCAGCGTCATCGCCTCATTGCTCGTTCTCGTCATTCCCGCAGCCTATATCGGCCTGCTCGGCCTTGCGCCGATCTATTTCGGCCTCAGCAGGCTATGGGAGCTCTGGAACGGCAGGGAGGCCGGCGATAATCCGGAAGATCACGCCAAGGCCTCGGCAGGACATGGAAACATCGTGGCGGTCGCATTGGTCACGATCGCCAATGGCGGTGACAATATCAGCGTCTATACGCCTCTCTTTGCGACGCGCTCGGCCTATGAGGTTTTGGCCATCGGCTGCATCTTCGCGGTGCTGACGGCAGTCTGGCTGGGTGCAGCACATTCTCTCGTCAATCATCCGAAGCTCGGCGCACCGATCAGGCGACATGGACACAGGGTCGTGCCCTTCGTGCTGATCGCGCTGGGCATCCTCATCCTCTATGAGGCGGGAACCGTAACGCTCTTTCGGTGATAAGCTTGCTTCGGCACTTTATAGCAAAGCCGCCCCTGCGATCTGCCGAAGGCGGCTTCGATGATCTGCTGATAGAGATAAACTTCGTCAGATAAGCCCGAATTCCTTGGCGGCTTCCGACAGCGACCGCATCGGCCGCGGGCCGATCTGCTCGATGACGATGGCAGCCGCGAGATTGCCGAGCTTGGCGCAGTCTTCCAAACCGCGACCTTGCGTGTAGCCGAAGAGGAAGCCCGCAGCGAAAAGATCGCCTGCACCGGTCGTGTCGACACGCTCCTCGATCGGATGGGCATCGACGACATAGCGCTCATCGCCGCGCACGACGACGGCGCCATCCTTGCCCGTCGTCACGGCGGCGATCTTGCAATCGGCCGCGATCAGAGTCAGCGCCTTTTCAAAGTCGTCGGTCTCGTAGAGCGAGAGGGCTTCGTCACGATTGGCGAAGACGATATCGACGGTGCCGGAGCGCATGAGGTCGAGGAACTCGTGGCGGTAGCGGCCGACGCAGAAGCTGTCGGAGAGCGTCATCGACATTTCCCGGCCATTGGCATGAGCAATGCGGGCGCACTCGCGGATCGCTTCCTTGGCGCGTGGCGGATCCCAGAGATAGCCCTCGAAATAGGTTACCTTTGCATCGGCAACGACGTCTTCCTCGACATCTTCGGGACCCAGCTCGACGCAGGCACCGAGATAGGTGTTCATGGAGCGCTCGCCATCCTCGGTGACGAAGATCATCGAACGGGCGGTAGGCGGGAAGGTGCCCTTCGCCCTGGTTTCGTAATGAACGCCTTGGGCGCGGATATCATGGGCGAAGATCTGGCCGAGTTGGTCTTCGGCTACCTTGCCGAAATAGGCAGCCTTGCCGCCGAAATTCGCGACACCGGCCGCCGTGTTACCGGCGCTTCCGCCGGAGGCTTCCAGAGCCGGGCCCATGCGCGAATAGAGAAGCTCGGCGCGCTCGGCGTCTATGAGGTTCATCGCGGCTTTGGTGATGTTGTTTTCGATCAGAAACTGATCGTCGCAACGGGCGATAATGTCGACGATAGCATTGCCGACGGTCAGTACATCGAAGCGAGTCATCTATAGGAGGGTCCCGGATCCTGGTGATAGCCGGTATCCGGTATTATCGGTTTTTCTGAAGTTTTAAAGAAAAATCCGCGCCAACGCGGCCAACTTGATTGCAATCAGTCATTTGCCTGTCACTTTCTATCTTTAAATGCTTATCACGCGACTGGGATGGGAAGCTCGAAAGACTTCCGAGCCAGTTTGGGAAGGAATGATGCCTTCCGCCTCACCGGTACGCGGGCCGACCACGGATGAACTGGCGGCATGTGCACCGGGGGGACCTCCCCACCGGGTCGAGATCGACAAGAGCGGGCCAAGCCCGCTTTTTTTGTTTTGCGGGTTTCCAGCCCCGGGCAAGCTGCTACAAGTTTCGGGTCCAATTCCTCGAAATCACGAGCTTCATACCCGCGTGTCCGAAATCCTCACAGATGTTCTTCCCGTCTTCCTGCTCATTCTCGTCGGCTGGGTCATCGTGCGCACGGGGTTGCTGAAAACCGATGTCGGTGAGGCCATGAGCGAGTTCGTCTTTAAGGTCGCGGTGCCGCTCCTGCTGTTCCGGACCATCGCCGAAGCGGATTTTCGCGGTGCTTCGCCGTTTCGATTGTGGATCGCCTATTTCTCCGGCGTCGCCATCACCTGGACTGCTGGCCATATCGTCGCGACACGGCTCTTCGGGCGCGATGCGCGCATCGGTGTGCTCGCCGGTGTTTCCTCGGCTTTTGCCAATACGATCTTCATCGGTCTGCCGCTGGTCGGGCGCACGGTGGGGCCTGACGGCGTCATGGCGATGTCGATCCTGATCGCCGTGCATCTTCCAACGATGATGATCGCAGGCACGCTGCTGATGGAGCAGGCCGAGCGCAAGGAGAATGCCGGCGCCGGTCGCAGCACCGGCGAGTTGCTGCGTCAGGTCGGCAGCAATCTCCTGCGCAATCCGCTCGTCATCGGGCTTTTCTGCGGTCTCATCGTCCACCTGACCGACCTTCCCATTCCCGCAACGCTTGGCACGGTCGTCGACAACATTGCCAACATCGCCGGCCCGGCTGCGCTGATCTCGCTGGGAATGGCGCTGCGTCAATATGGGCTGTCGGGCAATCTCGGCGTCACCAGCGTCATTGCCGCCTTCAAGCTTTTTCTGCTGCCGGCCTGCGTGCTGGCTGCCGGACTTCTTCTCGGCCTGAGCCCGGAATGGCGAGCCGCACTCGTCCTCACGGCCGCTGTTCCTACAGGTGTGAACGCCTGGCTGATTGCCAATCGCTTCGGCGTGGGCCACAGTCTCGCGGCCTCGACGATTACCTTGACGACAGCGCTCGGCGCATTCTCGGTATCGCTCTGGGCCTATCTGCTCGGATAACCGAGGCAAAAACCCGCCGATCGTAACGGCATCTCTCCGCTTTCGGAGAAGCAGGCAGGAAAATGGTCATATATTTTGCGCATCCCGGCCTTCCCACCCGGAGCGCAGCAAAGGATGGCACATGAATATTGCAGCTCAGCTCACCAATCCCGCGTCAGCCTATGCGCAGAAGGTCTTCGTGCTCCAAGGCGGTGGCGCGCTCGGCTCCTATCAGGCGGGTGCCTTCCAGGCGCTGAGAGAACAGAATATCGAGCCGGACTGGATCGCCGGCATCTCGATCGGCGCGATCAATGCCTCGATCATGGCCGGCAACGTGCCCGGCGAGCGGCTCAAGGCGCTGAGCTCCTTTTGGAACAAGGTGACCGTGCATCTCCCCGTCGATCTACTGATGGAAGATCGGCGCGAGACCAACCCTTTCTATCGCTCGGTCAGCAGCTGGTGGGTATCGACCTTCGGCGTGCCCGGCTTCTTTTCCCCGTGGCAGCTTCCAACCTGGTTCCAGACGCGCGGCTCGGCGGGCGCGACCAGCATCTACGATACGGGGCAATTGCGCCAGACGCTGCTCGATCACGTCGATTTCGACCGAATCAACCACGGCCCGGTGCGTTTGAGCCTCGGCGCCGTCAATGTGCGCACCGGCAATTTTGCCTTTTTCGACAACAAGGAGATCAAGATCGGACCCGAGCATGTGATGGCGAGCGGCGCTTTGCCGCCGGGCTTTCCAGCGGTCAAGATCGGCAACGAGCACTACTGGGACGGTGGCCTGGTCTCGAACACGCCCCTGACCTACGTGCTGCGCAATGGCGCCGCGATCGACACTGTCGTCTTTCAGGTCGATCTCTTCAGCGCCGTCGGCCCGCTGCCGCAGGATCTGGAAGAGGTCGAGGAGCGGCGCAAGGACATCACCTATTCAAGCCGCACACGGCTCAACACAGATCTCTTTCTGGAACGCCATCGTCTGCGGCGCGCAATATCGGAGCTCTATGCCCGCCTTCCCGAAGAGGCCAAAGCCGATCCGGAGATCAAGAAGCTGGAGCAGCATTGCTCCGATTACGGCGTCACCATCATCCACCTGATCTACCGCAACAAGCAGTTCCGGTCGCATTCGAAGGATTACGAGTTTTCGGCACTGTCCATGCACGAGCATTGGGAGGCCGGCTTGCGCGATGCCCGTAAGGCGCTGGTCGCCGAGGATTGGCGCATGCCGCCGAGCGCCGAGGACGGGTTGAAGGTGTTCGACCTCGATCAGCGGACGCAATCCCGCCGGCATTCAATCTGAGCGAGCAACACAAAAACGCGGCCTGACGGCCGCGTTTTTCAATCGATCCGGTAATTGCCTCAGTTCGTGGCGGCCGGTGCGTTCGGGTCCGGCAGCGGCACCTGGGTATCGGCGAGCGTGCGCAGATAGGCGATCACGTTGGCGCGATCCTCTTCCTTCGGCAGGCCGGCAAACCCCATTGCCGTTCCGGCGACGAATTTCTTCGGCGCGGCCAGGAAATGATAGAGGTGGTCATAGGTCCACTTTTCCGTACCGCCCTTGGAAAAATCCTTCATGCCGGACGAATAGGCGAAGCCTTCGTGCTCGGCGACCGGGCGGTCGACAATACCCCAGAGATCGGGGCCAACCTTGTTCGGACCACCCTTTTCTCCGGAATGACAGGCCTGACACTTCTTGAAGATCGTTTCGCCGACCTTGGCATCGGCCTTCTGAAGGAGCTGAGCGATCGGCGTATCCGGCTTGGCAGCCGCGCCCTTGTCACCGCCCGCAGCCGGTTCCTCGGTCGCGACGATGGCAAAACCGGGCTTTTCCGGCGCCTCTGAATGGAAAATAAATCCTGACGCGAGCGACACGGACTTCAACACGAACAGCGTGGCCAAAAGCGCCCCGACACCCATGTTCACGTAGGATGAATTCATCTGCTATGCTCCCCTCGCCGCCAGCATCCTCCGCTGGCCCATCTTGAATTCGCGCGAAACCTATGTCTTTTGGCTGTTTCTTGCAACTCTGTAAACGGTCTCCACCATGAGACGTTTTGACACTTTTCCCTCGGGAATAGAAGGCCCAACAATGACTGATTCAAATTTAGACAAGACGCTGGTCCTCATTCCCGCCCGCATGGCCTCCACGCGCTTGCCGGGCAAGCCGCTCGCGGATATTTGCGGTCTGCCGATGATCGTACAGGTTGCCAAGCGCGCGCGCGAGGCGGCGATCGGTCGCATCGTCGTCGCCGTCGACCATGAGGATACCTATGCCGCAGTCGCCAATGCCGGCTTTGATGTCGTGATGACCGGCAAGGATCATCAATCGGGCTCGGACCGCATCTACGAGGCGCTGCAGGCCGTCGATCCGCAGGGCCGGGCCGAAATCATCGTCAATGTGCAGGGCGACCTGCCGACGATCGATCCCGAGACCATCCGCGCCTCGCTGCGCCCGCTGGAAAATCCGGCCGTCGACATCGCCACACTGACTGTCGAGATCAAGGACGAGGAGGAAAAGACCCTGCCGAGCGTCGTCAAGGTCATCGGCTCGCCGATTTCCGAAAATCGCCTGCGCGCGCTCTACTTCACGCGTGCAACTGCGCCCTACGGCAAGGGGCCGCTCTATCACCATATCGGTCTCTATGCTTACCGCCGCGCTGCACTCGCGAAATTCGTGAGCCTCGGCCCATCGCCGCTCGAACTGCGCGAATCACTGGAACAGCTGCGGGCGCTGGAAGCCGGCATGCGCATCGATGTCGAGATCGTTGACACGATCCCGCTCGGTGTCGATACTCCCGCCGACCTCGAAAAGGCCAGACGCATCCTCTCCGCCGCTTCTCATTGACGGCATTCCCCCAAGGGCAGTCCCATGATTACCAAGACCAACAAGATCTCCTTCCAGGGCGAGTACGGCGCCAATTCCGATATGGCCAGCCGTGACATGTTCCCGACCATGGAACCGCTGCCCTGCCAGACCTTCGAGGATGCCCTCACCGCCATCGAGAACGGCGACGCCGATCTCGGCATGATCCCGATCGAAAACACGATCGCCGGCCGCGTCGCCGACATCCATCATCTGCTGCCGGAATCACGCCTGCATATCGTCGGCGAATATTTCATGCCGATCCGCTTCCAGCTGATGGTGCTGCCCGGCGTCAAGAAGGAAGAGATCCGCACGGTACACAGCCATATCCACGCGCTTGGACAATGCCGCAACATCGTGCGCGCCAATGGCTGGAAACCGGTCATTGCCGGCGATACGG
The DNA here is from genome assembly GCF_014193155.1 of Rhizobium sp. BK098. Classification (NCBI taxonomy): domain Bacteria; kingdom Pseudomonadati; phylum Pseudomonadota; class Alphaproteobacteria; order Hyphomicrobiales; family Rhizobiaceae; genus Rhizobium; species Rhizobium sp. BK098. The sequence goes on from NZ_JACHYY010000013.1 coordinate 29,449, forward strand.
CGGGGGCTGCCAAGCTGATCAAGGAAACCGGCGACCGCAGCATGGCGGCACTGGCGCCGCGGCTTGCGGCCGATCTCTACGGGCTGGAGATCATCGCCGAGAATGTCGAAGACACCGAAAACAACATGACGCGTTTCGTCATCCTGTCGCGCGACGAAGACTGGGCGGCACGCGGTTCGGCGGACGAAAAGATCGTCACCACTTTCGTCTTCAACGTCCGCAACATTCCCGCCGCCCTCTACAAGGCGCTCGGCGGCTTTGCCACCAACGGCATCAACATGACGAAGCTTGAGAGCTATCAGCTCGGCGGCCGTTTTGTCGCAACGCAATTCTATGCCGATATCGAGGGCCATCCCGCCGATGCGCATGTGCGCCGCGCGCTGGAAGAACTGCGCTTCTTCTCCGAAAAGGTCCGCATTCTCGGCGTCTATAAGGGACACCCGACGCGGGGCGATCTTTAAGCAGGCGGTTATGGCGACGCCTTGGTTACGACCTCGATTCGATGCCCATCCGGATCAATGACGAAGGCCGCGAAATAATCCGGGCCGTAATGCGGCCGGAGACCTGGCGGCCCGTTGTCCGTGCCACCGTGAGCGAGTGCAGCCTCGTAAAATGAGAGGACGGCTTCCCGGTTTGGCGCGGCAAAGGCCAAATGAAAACCGGAGCCGGGTGCCCGAGCTTTCTTGCCACGCAATTTGATGGCGAACTTGTCGCCACCGCCCGCCGGGCCGTATCCGATCGCCTGGTCGGGATCGCCGGCGGTCAAGTCTTCCCAAACCCTGACATAGGCGAGCGGTGCGAATGCTGCGTCGTAGAATGCGGCGGCTTTCTCGATATCGGAGACACCGAACGAAATATGATGGAGCAATTGATCCTCGCGTGACTCTTTATCTATCGATCAGTGTCTTTTGCGTCGGCAATGAGAGTCAACCCGGACGATTGGCGTGACTCCCTGGCAAGCCACTTTGATGAAACAGCCTGCGGAGGTCGCCGCTAGCCCCTCATCCGGCCTGTCGGCCACCTTCCCCCGCGACCGGGGAGAAGGTCAGGGTGAGGGGCAAGCTGGTTAAGGATTTACTTATCCGGCTCACAAACCCGAAGGCGATGGCCATCGGGATCGAGCACGACGAAGGTCGGGCCGAAATCCATGGTCGTCAGCTCCTGTGCGATCGGCAGGCCGCGTGCCTTCCAATCCCTGTAATGCTGCTCAACCGCCCCGGTGCCTTCGACCATGAAGCCCAGTTCGCCGCGATTGCCGATGGCGGAGGGCTGTGGCTCGACGCTGCTGCGGCGCCAGAGACCGAGACTTAGGCCATTGTCGAGCGCGAAGGCTACGAAGTTCGGCGACGCGAATGCCGGCTCACGGCCGAAGAGATCGCGGTAGAACGGCGTACTTTCGCTGGGATCCTTGACATAGAAAATGATGAGGTTCGGGCTGGTCATGTGGTTGGTCCTCTCGTTTGGGTGAATTTAAGGGCATGCGGATAGGAACCGGCGAACGGAGCAAAGTTCGCCGGGAGTGACTGTGTCATTGCGTGGTTGAAGGCGTGCGGAGATGCGGTTCCAAAACGCGTTGCGCTATTCGGATCAGCGTCTTGCGCTCGGATCTTTGATTATGCGCAGGTCGTTACCGCGAAGGTCGCGTCGATTGCCTCAGCGCATCCGATCTTCCTCTCGATACGGCTCACAGCCGTCGAGAAAGCCAAGATCCCGCTTCACGGAATCAGGCACTTCCTCAATATCGAGGCGATTCCAGCGGCGGCTGAAATAGCCGAGGGCGACCTCAGAGAGACGATCGGGCCATGACTGATGCTTGCCTTTGAGCACCTCAATGTCGCCGCGATGCACATGTTGCGAAATGATGGAAACGTTGCCTGCCATGATCGGTCCTCCTTCCTGCTTGGATGGTGCCGATCATAGCCAAGCCTACTGACAGTTTCTGGCAGTAGCATTGCGCCCCGAAGATCAATTATGGGCCAGGCCCTCGCGCGCCTGCCATTCTCTTGCCAGAGCGACGCGGCGGCGTGGGTAGCGCGCCTCGAGCACCGCGAAATCGACGATGCGATCGGCGCGGAAATGGCGGAAATCCTGGCGTAGTTCGCACCAGGCCATGATGATGCGGGAATTGTCGAAATAGCCGAGCGCGAAGGGCCAGATGCGCCGGGTCGAGATGGCGCCGTTCACATCGCCATAAGTCAGCTGCACCATGCGCTCGGTCTGGATCGCCTTGCGCATCAGGGAAAGATCGGCCTTGTCTTCGGTGATGCGGCGCGTGCCGACGACCACGGCCGCCTGGTCGACCGCCTCGCGGAGGTCCGCGGGCAGCACGGCGGCAATCTTTGCGAGCGCATCGGTCCCGGCTGCCGCCAGACGAGCGTCGGTTGCACGCGCAACCCATCTCGACCCTAGCACCAGCGCTTCGATCTCATCCTGGGAAAACATCATCGGCGGCAGCATGAAGCCGGGCTTCAGGACATAGCCGATGCCCGGCTCGCCCTCGATCATCGCACCCTGCGACTGCAGGCTGGCGATATCGCGATAGAGCGTGCGCAGGCTGACGCCGGTTTCCTCCGCCAGAACGGCGCCGCTCACCGGACGACGATAGCGCCGCAGCGTCTGCAACAGCGTCAACAAGCGTTCGGAGCGGGCCATGGCAGAATAGTCCTAGCGCTTCCATTCCACCCAGTCGCGCATCAGGCGATGGGCGATGGCACCCTTGGGCGGAGAGGTATTGCCGGATGCAGAGACGCGATCGAGCATGGCAAGCGTCTCTTCCGGGGTAAACCAGCGGCAATCCTCGAGTTCGGCCTCATCCATATGGATTTCCATCGACTTGGCTTCGGCATAGCAGCCGATCATGAGGGAATGCGGCATCGGCCAGGGCTGCGAGGCGTGATAGCGCACACGGCCGATATGAATACCGGATTCCTCGAGCGTTTCGCGGCGCACCGCGTTCTCGATTGTTTCGCCCGGCTCGACGAAACCGGCGAGACAGGAATACATGCCCGGCGCAAAATGATGGCTGCGGCCGAGCAGGCAGCGATTCCTTTCCTCGTCGATGCCAAGCATGATGACCACGGGATCCGTGCGCGGGAAAATCACGTGTTCGCAGGCGGTGCAGACCCGCTTGTAGCCGCCGATCCTGCTTTCCATGACCGAGCCACACCGGCCGCAGAAGCGGTTGTCGCCATTCCATCGGATAAGGCTCATGCCCTGCGCGGCTTCGCCCAGGATTTCGCCTTCCAGCAGAAGATCGCGCCAGAGCGAGCGCATGTCAGCCGGCTTGTATTGGCTGGCAAGCTCGTCGGCATTGACGCGTACGGGCACAGCAAGGCGGGGCTCGCCACTCTTGCGATAACCGAGGAGAACGGCATCGTCCCAATTCGGATCGAGATCCTTCAACTCGTAGCGGGCAAACAGAGGGTCGAGCACCTGGCCATCATGCTTCAGCACCAGCCGGTCCTGGGCGAAGGCCAGGATGTGCGTGCCTTCCTTGGCGAGCGCCTGCTTGATCGATTCCTCGTCGCGATGCTCGGCATCCCGGTTGAGCTGGTTTTCCGCGAAAGCGGTGAGACTGCTGGCTTCCGGATGCGGGGCATCCGAGGAAAAGATGGAATGGCTCATTGTGAAAGCGTTTCCCGCAACTTGGCTATGAGGCTGTTCATGTCTTCGTCCGAATAGGGTTCCGCCTTGCCATAGCCCCAGACGGGACCCGGCCAATTGGCATCACCTTCGAACCGCGCGATGACATGAACATGCAGCTGGCGGACGATATTTCCAAGTGCCCCGACATTGATTTTTGTTGCCCCCGTCACCGTCTTCAGGACGCTCGCGACCTTATCCGTTTCGAAGGTCAGCAAGATCCGATCGAGGGGCGTCAGCTCGAAAACTTCCGATTTGTCGGGCCGGCGCGGGATCAACACGAGCCACGGCCAGCGGCGATCCTTCATCAGCCTGACGTCGCAAAGGCCAGTTATGGTGACGGAAACGCTGTCATTCGCAAGACGATCGTCGAGCGTAAACTCCTTCAAAGGGGTATCCTCCATTGTTTTATCAAATGTTTAGCAGTTTTTTTTGACCTTGGCTTGCTTTTGATGACGATATTGCCGATATGTGCATCCGGGAGGTTGGTGGTGGACGAGCCACTCGCCAACCGGGTCAGGTCCGGAAGGAAGCAGCCCTAACGAGCCCGGCACGGGTCATTCGTGCCAGCCTCCCACCCTTTCCGAAAGCAAGACCCGGCTTTCCGGGCAACAAGCAGGGCGATGAGCGACACCGAGCGACAAGCAAAAGATGCCGCTTCGACCGGCACCGGTTACCGGGTGCTGGCCCGCAAATACAGACCCAAGGACTTCACGGACCTGATGGTCGGCCAGGAGCCGATGGTCCGTACGCTGACCAACGCGTTCGAGACCGGCCGTATCGCTCAGGCCTATATGCTGACCGGCGTGCGTGGCGTCGGCAAGACGACGACCGCCCGTATCCTTGCCCGCGCCCTCAACTACAAGACCGCCGCGGTCGATCGGCCGACCATCGATCTGCGCGAACCCGGCGACCATTGCCAGGCGATCATGGAAGGCCGGCATGTCGACGTCATCGAGATGGACGCCGCCTCCCATACCGGTATCGACGATATCCGGGAAATCATCGAGCAGGTGCGCTACCGGCCCGTTTCGGCCCGCTACAAGGTCTACATCATCGACGAAGTGCACATGCTGTCGACGGCGGCCTTCAACGGGCTCCTGAAGACGCTCGAAGAGCCGCCCGAGCATGTGAAGTTCATCTTCGCCACGACGGAAATCCGTAAAGTTCCGATCACGGTACTGTCGCGCTGCCAGCGCTTCGACCTGCGCCGCATCAGCGCTTCCGACCTCGTCGGGCTGTTCACCACCATTGCCGGCAAGGAAGGCATCGAGGCGGAACCGGAAGCGCTCGCCATGATCGCGCGTGCCGCCGAAGGTTCGGCGCGCGACGGCCTGTCGCTGCTCGATCAGGCGATCGCCCATGGCAGCGGCTTCGTCGCCGCGGATGCCGTGCGCACCATGCTCGGCCTTGCCGACCGCGCCCGCATCGTCGATCTCTTCGGCCATGTCGTCAAAGGCGATGTTTCGGCTGCCCTTGCCGAATTCAACAGCCAGTACGAGGCGGGCGCCAATCCCGTGGTCGTGCTGACCGACCTTGCCGATTTCACCCATCTCGTGACCCGCCTCAAATATGTGCCCGATGCCGCCGACGATCCGTCGCTCAGCGAAGTCGAGCGCACGAAAGCGGCGGAATTCGCGCAAGGGGTTGCGGTAACCGCACTTTCCCGCATCTGGCAGATGCTTCTCAAGGGCATTGCCGAGACGGAGAATGCCTCTCGCACCGCCGGCGCTGCCGAAATGGTGCTGATTCGGCTTGCGCATGCGGCCCATCTGCCGGCGCCGGAAGATGCGGCACGCAGGCTTGCCGAATTTTCTGATGGCAATGGCGGCACTCGTCCCTCGCCCTCTTCGAGCGGCGGCAATGGTGGCGGCGCTGTGTCCTATCAGGGCAGCGCCGTGGCCCGCGCGGTCGAAACGCCGGCGCCGCGACCTACACCTTCCGCACCGGTCGCCATGCTGCGCTCCGTGCCGAATACGCAGCCGGATTCGCAACCTGTCGGCCGTATCGAGTCGAAGCCCGCCGAAGCGCCGAAGCCGCTGGTGCCTGTCAATTCGATGGCCGACATTGCCGAACTTGCGAGCCAGAAGCGCGATCCGAAGCTGAAGGCGCTGGTGCGCACATTCGTGCGCCCCGTCAAGCTGGAGCCGGGAAGACTCGATGTCAGCTTAACGCCGGGCGCGCCGGGCACGCTGCTGAACGAGCTTGCCGTCAAGCTGAAGGAATGGACCGGCATCCACTGGATCGTCAGCCTCAGCCGCGAGGAAGGCCAGCCGACGCTTGTCGAGGCCGAGGCGAACGCCCAGAAGCAACGGGTCGCCGATGCACGGCAGGACCCCGATGTTGCGGCGATCCTGGCGCAATTTCCGGGCGCAAAGATCATCGATGTGCGGGTGCGAGCACCCGAGATGGACGAAGAGGATGAAGCCGCTGCTTCTCCGGCAATCGCCGAATCCATTGATGGCGACATCCTCCCTGGCGACGATATCGAATTCTAAGGTTAGGATGGGTGCAGGCGGAACCGCTTCGACTTGAAGCGGTTGACGACCATGACGACATATCCTGCCGCTCAAACAGAGACTTGCAGAAGAAGGACCAAAGACGATGCGCGACATCATGGGCATGATGGGCAAAGTGAAGGAAATGCAGGCGAAGATGGAGAAGATGCAGTCGGAGATCGCCGACATTCGCGTCGAAGGCAAGGCCGGCGGCGGCCTCGTCACCGTTACCGTCAACGGCAAGGGTCTGATGCTCGGCCTCAAGATCGACTCCTCGCTCTTCAAGGAAGACGATGTCGAGATCCTCGAAGACCTGATCGTTGCCGCCAATAAGGATGCCCAGGAAAAGGCTGAGGCGATCGCAGCTGAAAAGACGCGTGAACTGACCGCCGGCCTGCCGATCCCACCCGGTTTCAAGTTGCCGTTCTGAGCGGGCACGCTTCCCCATCAGCGTGCGGCCGCCTTGCGAATGAGATCGCGGCCGATCGCCTTTATCGGTTCGTTTCGCAACACCAGCGATGTCGTCACCGCGCCATGGCGGGCGATGGAATCGACGATGGTTTCAAGGTCTGACGGTGTCGGCACAAGAACCTTGAGCAGGAAGCAATCTTCGCCCGTCAGCCTCAACACCTCGATAATTTCGGGCATTTCCGAAAACTGCTTCAGATACGGCCGGATATGCTCGTGTGTCGTGCGCAGGCGGATGACTGCCAGCATGCCGAGCCCGACGGCGGCGGGATCGACCACGGCACGGTAGCCGGCAATCACGCCACGCTCCTCCAGCCGCTTCAGCCGCTCCGATGCCGCCGGCTGCGACAGGCCGACACGACGGCCGAGCTCCGATACCGAGATTCGTCCGTCCTGCTGCAGGATTTCGATGATCGACAGATCCGTCGGATCCAGTCCTCTTTCGATAGTCTCCATTGCTCACCTTCAATTCATCGGTTGGGATAAGTTTTACCCGATGGATTGCAATGTCAATCGGTATCCCAGCATGCGAGCTTTTCTCCATGAGAGACCATGGAGAAAGGATAGAGATGAGCGATATCATCACGCTACCGGGGCTTGGCGGCTCAGGCGAAGGTCACTGGCAGACATTGTGGGAACGGGACGATCCAGCTATGCGACGCTTCCAGCCATCAAGCTGGGACAGACCGATACTTTCGGATTGGATTGCCGCGCTCGAATGGGAAATCTCCCGTTCTAAAACGCCGCCGATCCTGATCGCGCACAGCCTTGCCTGCCAGCTGATCGCCCATTGGGCGCCTGTGAAGAAGACGGCGATCCTTGGCGCGTTCCTGGTGGCTGTGCCCGACCCTACTGGCGAAATCTACCTTGCCGAGGCTGGGAGCTTTGCCAATCCGCCGCGGCAGCAACTACCCTTTCCGTCTCTGCTGGTAGCCAGCACCGACGATCCGTTCGGCTCCTTCGACCACGCACGCCATAGCGCCGAAAGCTGGGGCAGCACCTTCGTCGATGTCGGGCCACGCGGCCATATCAATGCGGCTTCCGGACTGGGCGACTGGCCGGAAGGCAAAGCAATCTTCGGGCGTTTTCGCGCCGAGCTTGGCTGAACATAAATCCGGCATTTGGAAAAGCCGCGCCGGAATGCTATCTCTGCCCCCTCTTCCAGACATCGTCTGGCCTGCCTGACCGGAGGGAATGCGATGAGCCTGTCGACGTTGCTTGTTTTTGCCGGTGCCCTGTTCATTGCGGCGGGATCGCCGGGACCGAACATCGCGGCACTCGTGGCGCGCGTGCTGACGAAGGGCGCGCGCAACGTGCTGCCTTTCCTCTCCGGCATGTGGCTCGGAGAAGCGATCTGGCTGACCTGCGCCGTTGCCGGACTTGCGACCATTGCCGAAACCTTCCATCTCGCCTTCGTGGTCATCAAATGGCTTGGCGTTGCCTATCTCCTCTATCTTGCCTGGAAGATGTGGTTTGCCTCCTCCGATACGACGGGAGAGGAGTTGCCGGAGGAGCAATCGGCCATACGACTCTTCCTCGCCGGCTTCACGGTCACCATGGGCAATCCGAAGATCATGGTCTTTTACGTGGCGCTGCTGCCCTCGATCATCGATCTGCATGGCGTGACGGTTTCGGGCTGGGCCGAGCTGGTCGCGACGATGTTTGCGGTGCTCGTCATCATCGATCTCTCCTGGGCGATGCTGGCGGCCAAAGCCAGAACCTTCCTCAAAAGCCGCCGGGCTGTGCGCATCGCCAATCGGGCCAGCGCCGGCACCATGGCAGGCGCGGCCGTCGCGATTGCCATGCGGTGATTTCAGGCCGCTGCGTCGCTTTCGATGAACGCCCGCAGCTTATAATGGATAGGCGCCGCCAGATAACGCGCCCGATCCTCCGGTGACAATCGCCTGCCGAAGGTCGCCATCATTTCCGGCATCGTCACTCTCGCGCCGGCATAAGGCAGATAGGTGACCGGCATGTCAGCGCTCACCGTGCCGCCCGCAAGAACGCGGCAATAGATGCCGGGCCGTCCGGCCCGGATATAGCGCTTGACGAATTGCGGATCGTCCGTCTTCGCTGCGAAGGTGGAGCAGGGAATACGCGCCGAGGTCACTTCCAGAACAAGATCGCCGGCTATGAATTGATCGCCGACGGCGATCTCGCGATTGTCCAGGCCTTCGATGATGATATTTTCGCCGAAGGCACCCGGCTCCATCGATCGTCCAAGCTCGCTTGCCCACCAGTCCAGCGTCACCGAACCTTCGACATAAACCGCCTGGTCACGGCCGCCGTGATGCTTGCGATTGCAGATAGCATCACCGAGCAGCCCCAGCTCGTCGATCATGACGGCACCGTTGACGGCATGCTTGTTGATGCCGGTCTTCGCTTTCTTGCCCGGCAGCATTTCAGGGGCGCCACGGCAAACGGCCAGAATTTTCATCGGTCAACCGTTCCTTCCGAGATTCCGTTCTTGAAGCTTATGAGCTAAAAGCCTCCCATGGCAAAGCGAGTCACCGGCCCCGAAATCGAAAAACTCATCCAGCTCCTGGCGAAAGTGCCGGGCCTCGGGCCGCGCTCGGCGCGCCGCGCGGCGCTGCATCTCATCAAGAAGAAGGACCAGCTGCTCGGGCCACTGTCCCATGCCATGGGCGATGCCTATGACAAGGTGAAGATCTGCTCGCGCTGCGGCAATGTCGATACCGTCGATCCCTGCACCGTCTGCACCGACGACCGTCGCGACCAGTCCGTTATCATCGTCGTAGAGGATGTCTCCGACCTCTGGGCTCTGGAACGATCAGGCGCGATGAACGCTGCCTATCATGTTCTCGGCGGTGTCCTGTCGCCCCTCGACGGTGTCGGGCCTGACGATCTCAACATTCGCGGATTGATCGCCCGCGTCGGCGAAGGCGGTGTCCGCGAGATCATCATCGCCGTCAATGCGACGGTCGAAGGGCAAACCACAGCACACTATATAACTGACCAGCTGGATGGCCTCGAGGTCAAGATCACCCGCCTTGCCCATGGCGTGCCCGTCGGCGGCGAGCTCGATTACCTTGACGAGGGCACGCTTGCGGCAGCGCTGAGGGCGCGGACGGCGATTTGAGGCGATTATTTTCGCAAAGACATAAGGATTGAGCATGAGGAGAGTGCATACCCCCCTCTGTCAGCTTTCGCTGACATCCCTCCCACAAGGGGGGAGATTGGTCGCCTGTAGCACCGACCTGCCTCAAGCCAATATCGTATCCGCAGAAACTTCAGACCATCGATATGGCGTGAAGCGCGCGGCCAACAATCTCCCCCCTTGTGGGGGAGCTGTCCCGCAAGGGACAGAGGGGGGTATCTTTCGGCATATTCGATACCTGCTCGTCCTCCTCCTCGCCCTCCTTCCCCTCCCCGCTCTCGCCGCCTCGAAAGCCGATGTCGAAGCGCAGTTTCAGGTCTGGATCCAGAAGGATCTCTGGCCGGAAGCGCAAAAGGCCGGGATTTCGCAAAAAACCTTCCTGGCCGCTTTCGCCGGGGTGACGCTGAACTGGGATCTGCCGGATCTCGAGCCGCCGGGCTTCCCGAAACCGAAGCAACAAGCGCAGACACAGGCCGAATTCTCCTCTCCCGCCCCCTATTTCAATGAGGGACGGCTGCAGAAACTGGCCGTAACCGGGCGGGGCCTCGCCTCGCAATATGGGCCGGTGCTGCGGCGGATCGAGAAGACCTACGGCGTACCGGGACCGATCCTGCTGGCGATCTGGGGCCGAGAGACCGGCTTCGGCATCGCCAAGCTGCCGAATTCCGCCGTTCAGGTGCTGGCAACCAAAGCCTTTATGTCGACGCGCAAGGACATGTTCCGCAACGAGCTGATCGCAGGACTGCGCATCCTCGAACATGGCGACGTTACGCCCGATCAGTTCAAGGGCTCCTGGGCCGGCGCGCTCGGCCAGCCGCAGTTCATGCCGACCAACTATCTGAAATATGCCGTCGATTTCGATGGCGATGGCCACCGCAACATCTGGACTTCGGTGCCGGACACGCTGGCATCCATCGCCAACTATATGGTTCAGAAGGGCTGGCAGCGTGGCCGCGTCTGGGGCTATGAAGTCACCATTCCGCAGAACGTCTCCTGCGCCCAGGAAGGGCCTGATCTCGCCAAGCCGATTTCGCAATGGGCCTCGCTCGGCATTCAGCGGGTTTCCGGCAAGTCATTTCTATCGGACGAAATGCGGGCGAGCGGCATGATGCTGGTGCCGGCCGGACGCGACGGGCCGGAATTCATCGTCACGCCGAACTTCTACGTCATCAAGGAATACAACAATTCCGACCTATACGGCCTCTATATCGGCAATCTAGCCGACCGCATCGCCAATGGCACCGGGGCCTTCCAGGAAAAATGGGGCGATGTCGGCAAGATGCTGCGCTCCGACGTCGCAAACATGCAGAAGGCTCTAGAGCGCAAGGGCTACGATGTCGGCGGTACCGACGGCCTGCCCGGCTACAAAACGCGGCGCTCGATCGGCCAATGGCAAGAGAAGAGCGGCATGAAGCCGACCTGCTATCCCGATAGCTCCATGCTCGGCGTGCTGAAATAGCCGCGGAAAAGGCTTTCGGCGCGAATGCCTTGCAATTTGCCGGAAAGAGGCTTATATCCGCATCAAATTCTTGATCGTGTGATGAAGAGTGGGCCGCAAGGACCCGCTCTTTTTTATTAGCGCGATCTCCCAATGCATGAACAATGCGGAGTGAATGCTTGTCGGACGTGACAAACGCAGACAATACCAATGAACCCAGGTTGATCGTCGAAACCGGCCTTGATCAGCGCGTCGCCGCCATCATCGAGCCCGTCCTTGTGGGCATGGGCTTCCGTCTGGTGCGCGTGCGTCTCCTCAATCTGAACGGCCTGACGCTGCAGGTCATGACCGAGCGCAACGACGGCACCATGACCGTCCAGGACTGCGAAGAGGTCTCCACGGCCATTTCTCCGGTCCTAGATGTGGAAGATCCCATCGATAAGGCGTATCATCTCGAAGTGTCTTCGCCGGGCATCGACCGCCCGATGGTGCGAAAGTCGGATTTCCAGCGCTGGATCGGCCACATCGTCAAGTGCGAAACGTCGATCCTCGTCGATAACCGCAAGCGTTTCCGCGGCAAGATCGTCGCCGTCGATGCCGATGGCTTCACGATCGAACGCGATGAGGCGACCCGCGGCGAGGAACAGAAGGTAACCATTCCGTTCAGCACGCTGGCCGAGGCCAAGCTGATCCTGACGGACGATCTCATCCGCGACGCGCTGCGCGCCGACAAGCTGGCGAAAGCCGAGGCAGCGAACCAGAACGAAGCGGACGACGACGAAGAATAACCGATCAACGAACCGCCTGACGGAACGGGAAACCTGAAGGCAGGAAGACGGAGACTAAGAACAATGGCAGTCAGTGCGAACCGGCTAGAACTTCTGCAGATCGCAGATGCAGTGGCGCGCGAAAAGGTCATCGACCGCGAGATCGTGCTTGCCGCAATGGCGGATGCGATCCAGAAGGCCGCGCGCTCGCGTTACGGCACGGAGTCGAATATCCGCGCCGACATCAATCCGAAGACGGGTGAAATCCGCCTGCAGCGTCTGCTCGAAGTGGTCGAGAAGGCCGAGGACTATTCCACGCAGATCCCGCTGGAACTGGCCCGCGACCGCAATCCGGACGCAGCCCTCGGCGATTTCATCGCCGATCCGCTGCCGCCGATGGATTTCGGCCGCATCGCCGCCCAGTCGGCCAAGCAGGTCATCGTGCAGAAGGTGCGCGAAGCCGAGCGTGACCGCCAGTTCGACGAATTCAAGGATCGTGTCGGCGAAATCGTCAACGGCACCGTCAAGCGCGTCGAATACGGCAACGTCATCGTCGATCTCGGCCGTGGCGAGGGCATCATCCGCCGCGACGAAATGATCCCGCGCGAAAACTTCCGCTACGGCGATCGCGTCCGCGCCTATGTCTACGACGTCCGCCGCGAGCAGCGCGGCCCGCAGATATTCCTGTCGCGCACGCATCCGCAGTTCATGGTCAAGCTCTTCACCATGGAAGTGCCCGAAATCTACGATGGTATCATCCAGGTGAAGTCGGTTGCCCGCGATCCTGGTTCGCGCGCCAAGATCGCCGTCATCTCGAACGACTCGTCGATCGATCCGGTCGGCGCCTGCGTCGGTATGCGCGGTTCGCGCGTTCAGGCCGTCGTCGGTGAGCTGCAGGGTGAAAAGATCGACATCATTCCCTGGTCCAGCGAGCCGGCGAACTTCGTCGTCAACGCGCTGCAGCCGGCCGAAGTCGCCAAGGTCGTTCTCGACGAAGATGCAGAGCGCATCGAAGTCGTGGTGCCGGACGAGCAGCTTTCGCTTGCCATCGGCCGCCGTGGCCAGAACGTCCGCCTCGCATCGCAGCTGACCGGCTGGGATATCGACATCATGACGGAAGCCGAGGAATCGGAACGCCGCCAGAAGGAATTCAACGAGCGTACGAACCTGTTCATGGATGCGCTCGACGTCGACGAAATGGTCGGCCAGGTTCTGGCCTCGGAAGGCTTTGCCGCCGTTGAGGAACTGGCTTACGTAGATCTCGATGAAATCTCCTCGATCGACGGTTTTGACGAAGATACCGCGCAGGAAATCCAGACCCGTGCCCGCGAATATCTCGAGAAGCTCGAAGCCGAGATGGACGAGAAGCGCAAGGCGCTGGGCGTCTCCGACGAACTGCGAGAGATCAACGGCATGACCGCACAGATGATGGTCGCCCTCGGCGAGGATGGCATCAAGACGATCGAGGACTTCGCCGGCTGCGCCGCTGACGACCTCGTCGGCTGGAGCGAACGCAAGAACGGCGAAACGAAGAAGTTCGAAGGCCTGTTCTCCAAGCTTGAAGTCTCGCGCGTCGAAGCCGAACAGATGGTCGTGCAGGCTCGCCTGCTGGCCGGCTGGATCACCGAAGCCGATCTCGCCGCTGAGACCGAAGAGGTCGCGGAGGACGAAACCGAGCAACAAGCATGACGATCACCGAGGGGCCTGGCGCACCGACCGAGGACAATGATCTCGGCGGTAACGACGCAAATGGCCGCATGTGCATCGTAACACGCGAAAGCGGATCACCCGACGAATTGATCCGCTTCGTAGCCGCTCCGGACGGAACTGTCGTTCCCGATCTGAAGCGGCAACTGCCGGGACGCGGCTGCTGGGTTAAGATAGACCGGGCACTGGTGGACAAGGCAGCGGCGAAGAAACTGTTTTCCCGCGCTTTGAAGGCGGAAGTGACGGCACCGGCGGATCTCGGTGCCGTCGTCGACCGGCTTCTCTTGGCGCAACTGGCCGGGATGATGCACATGGCTCGCAAGGCGGGCCGGTTCGTCAGCGGTTCATCGAAGGTTGATGGCGCCGTTCGCAACGGCTCGGCAATTGCCGTGTTTCATGCGATCGCCGCCGCCGCCGATGGCGTCCGCAAGATCGACCAGGCACGAAAAGCCTGGCATCTCGGTATGGAAACCGAAAAGGAAATACCTTCCTTCCGTGTCTTTACGGAAGCGGAGATGGAAGAACTGATGGGCCAGAATGCTTTTATCCATGCCGCAGCGCTTGCAGGGCAGGCGGGTGAGGGTGTAGTGAAGCGCGCAAACCTGCTCGAACGGTACCGCAACGGCGGTCAGTCCCGGGCAACGGGCGGCGCTGGCCGGCGAAAACAATGACGCGGTCACCGGCCTTTGCCGGACGCCTCATTAAGGTACATGCATTGAACGACAGGGTCTGACGGACGTTTCCGTGCCCTGTCCGAAGGAACAGGAACGGAATGACCGACAATCAAGACGACAAGACGCTGAATGTTTCAGGTAAGAAGACTCTCACCCTGAAGCCATCAGGCGTAAACCAGGGCACCGTGCGCCAGGACATGGGCCGCGGTCGCACCAAGGCGGTCGTGGTTGAGACCCGTAAGCGCCGCCCGCTACGTCCTGAAGACGAAAAGCCAATCACGCCGGTAACGACCGCCGCGCCCTCGGTGACGCGCGTCGCCGAACCGACGCCGCAGCCGCCGCGCCCGCCGCAGCCGGCTCCGCGCATTCATCAGCCTGGTGGCCAGCAACAGCGGCCGGGACAGCCCAACCAGGGTAGTCAGCAGCGCCCGCAGCAGGAGCGTTCGTCGCGACCGGTGGTCTTGAACCATCTGTCGGCCGGCGAAATGGATGCTCGCCGCCGTGCGCTCGCCGAAGCCCAGGTTCGCGACGCTGCCGATGCCGTGCGCCGTGCCGAAGAAGAAGCACGCCGCGCTCAGGAAGAAGAGGCGCGCCGCATCGCCGAACAGGCTGAAGCTGCACGCCGCGCCGCAGAAGAGGCCGCACGCGCCGCCGAAGCCAAGGTCGAGACACCCGCACCGGTGGAAGCGCCGAAGCCGGCAGTCCAGGCGCCTGCGGCTCCCGTCGTTGCACGTCGTCCGGATGCGGCTCCTCAGCCGGCACGCCCTGGCGCTCCTGCTGGCGAGGCACCGGCCAACCGCCGTCGCGTCAATGAAGAAGAGAGCGATCGCGGCCCGCCCCGAGGCGCTCCGGCACGCGGCAAAATCGTACGCCCGGAACCGGCAAAGCCTGTTACCACGCGTCCGAAGACCGAGGACGAGCGCCGCCGCGGCAAGTTGACGGTCACGACGGCCAATGTCGACGAAGACGGCAATGCCCGCGGCCGTTCACTTTCGGCCATGCGCCGCCGCCAGGAAAAGTTCCGCCGCAGCCAGATGCAGGAAACGCGCGAGAAGATCTCGCGTGAAGTCGTGCTGCCCGAGACCATCACCATTCAGGAACTGTCGCAGCGCATGTCCGAACGCGCCGTCGACGTTATCAAGTACCTGATGAAGGAAGGTCAGATGATGAAGCCGGGCGACGTCATCGACGCCGATCTGGCCGAACTCATTGCCGGCGAATTCGGCCACACGGTCAAGCGCGTTTCGGAATCCGACGTCGAACAGGGCATCTTCAACGTTGCCGACGAGGAAGGCGAACTGGTTTCCCGTCCGCCCGTCGTTACCATCATGGGCCACGTCGACCACGGCAAGACCTCAATGCTTGACGCCATCCGTCATGCGAACGTGGTCGCCGGCGAAGCCGGTGGCATCACCCAGCATATTGGTGCCTATCAGGTCGAGCAGAACGGTCAGAAGATCACCTTCATCGACACCCCCGGCCACGCCGCCTTCACGGCGATGCGTGCTCGCGGCGCCCAGGCAACCGATATCGCAATCCTGGTCGTCGCAGCCGACGACAGCGTGATGCCGCAGACGATCGAATCGATCAACCACGCCAAGGCGGCGGGTGTTCCGATCATCGTGGCGATCAACAAGATCGACAAGCACGAAGCCAACCCGCAGAAGGTCCGCACGGAACTGCTGCAGCACGAAGTCTTCGTCGAATCGATGGGCGGTGAAGTGCTCGACGTGGAAGTCTCCGCGAAGAACCGAACCAACCTCGACAAGCTGCTCGAAGCCATCCTGCTGCAGGCGGAAATCCTTGACCTCAAGGCCAATCCGAACCGCACGGCCGAAGGCACCGTCATCGAAGCCCAGCTCGACCGCGGCCGCGGCTCCGTCGCCACCGTGCTCGTGCAGAAGGGTACGTTGCGTCCCGGCCAGATCGTCGTTGCCGGCGATCAGTGGGGCCGCGTTCGTGCGCTCGTCAACGACAAGGGTGAGCATGTGAAGGAAGCTGGCCCGGCCATGCCGGTCGAACTGCTCGGCCTTTCCGGCGCACCGCAAGCCGGCGACAAGTTCGCCGTCGTCGAAAGCGAAAGCCGCGCCCGCGAGATCTCGGAATATCGCCAGCGCCTCACCCGCGACAAGGCGGCTGCCCGCCTGTCCGGCCAGCGCGGTTCGCTCGAGCAGATGATGACCCAGCTTCAGACGGTCGGCGTGAAGGAATTCCCGCTGGTCATCAAGGGCGACGTGCAGGGCTCGATCGAAGCTATTGCCGGCGCTCTCGACAAGCTCGGCACCGACGAAGTTCGTGCCCGCATCGTCCATTCAGGCGCAGGCGGCATCACCGAGTCGGACGTCTCGCTGGCGGAAGCCTCCAATGCAGCGATCATCGGCTTCAACGTCCGCGCCAACGCGCAGGCACGTCAGTTCGCCGAGCGTCAGGGCATCGAAATCCGCTACTACAACATCATCTACGACCTGGTGGATGACGTGAAGGCGGCGATGTCGGGCCTGCTCTCTCCGGAGCGCCGCGAAACCTTCCTCGGCAATGCCGAAATCCTCGAGGTGTTCAACATCACGAAGGTCGGCAAGGTCGCAGGTTGCCGCGTCACCGAAGGCAAGGTCGAGCGTGGCGTCGGCGTCCGCCTGGTGCGCGACAACGTCGTCATCCACGAAGGCAAGCTCAAGACCCTCAAGCGCTTCAAGGACGAAGTGTCGGAGGTCAATGTCGGCCAGGAATGCGGCATGGCCTTCGAGAACTACGAAGACATCCGCGCCGGTGACACGATCGAGTGCTTCCGCGTCGAGCATATCACCCGCACGCTGTAAGCAATCTTCGATTTGCGAGATATCAAAACCGCCGGCCAAAACCGGCGGTTTTTTCTTGCCCGTTACGAACAACAGTGAGCCAGTCTGAATCCTTCGTCACCTATATCCCGGCACCTACCTTTGCCAACCGGGGCGCTCAGGATGCCGCATTCTCAAGGATTCTCGGCTTCTGGCGGGCCGCAAAACCTGTCCAGCCTTGACCTTTGCGCCGGATCGAGTCATTTGACCCCCTTTATCGCGTCCAATGGGACGCTGCTAACGGAACAACCATGACCAAACCAACTTCTTCCGCGCCCTCGCAGCGCATGCTTCGCGTCGGCGAGCAGGTGCGCTCAGCGATCACGCAGGTTCTGCAGCGCGGCGAAGTGCGCGACGACCTGATCGAGCGCACCGTGATCTCCATTTCCGAAGTACGCATGTCGCCGGATCTCAAGATCGCCACCGCCTTCGTGACTCCGCTCGGCGTTTCCGACCACGGCGCCGTCATCGAAGCGCTGAACCGCCATGCGAAATACATCCGCGGCCGCCTCGGCCCGCAGCTTCGCCAGATGAAGTACATGCCGGAAGTTCGCTTCCGCGACGATACGAGCTTCGACAATTACAAGAAGATCGACGCGCTTCTGCGCTCGCCCGAGGTCAGCCGCGATCTCGACGACGACAACGACCAAGATCAATAAAGAGACAGAGAATGTCCAAGCCACGCAAGCCAAAGGGCCGTCCGATTTCGGGCTGGCTCATCCTCGACAAGCCGATTGATTTTGGCTCGACCGAAGCCGTTTCCAAGATCAAGTGGCTGTTCAAGGCCCAGAAGGCCGGCCATGCCGGCACGCTCGATCCGCTCGCCTCCGGCATGTTGCCGATCGCGCTCGGCGACGCCACGAAGACGGTTCCCTACGTCATGGATGGCCGCAAGATCTATGAATTCACCGTGACCTGGGGCGAGGAACGCGCTTCCGACGACCTGGAGGGCGCTGTAACCGCCACCTCCGACAAGCGTCCGAGCGAAGAGGATATTCGCGCGCTGCTGCCGAAGTATACCGGCGTCATCAACCAGATTCCGCCGCAGTTCTCCGCCATCAAAATATCAGGCGAGCGCGCCTATGACCTCGCCCGCGAAGGCGAGACGGTCGAGATCCCCTCGCGCGAAGTCGAGATTTTCCGCCTGACGCTGCTCGCCTGCCCGGATGCCAACACGGCGCATTTCGAAGTCGAATGCGGCAAGGGCACCTATGTGCGCGCGCTCGCCCGCGATTTCGGCCGCGACCTCGGCTGCTACGGTCATATTTCCGGCCTGCGCCGCAGCTTCGTCGCGCCCTTTGCCGAGGAGGCGATGGTGCCGCTTGCCGATCTCGTAGCGCTGGAGGAGATCGAAGATGCGGACGAGCGACTGGCAGCCCTCGATGCGCTGCTGATCGATACAGCGGAAGCTCTTTCTTCGCTGCCGCATCTCGTCATCAGCGACGACCAGGCGCACCGCCTGAAGATGGGCAACCCGATCCTGGTGCGCGGCCGCGATGCACCGGTTGCCGAGACCGAGGCCTATGCCACGTCCCGCGGCAAGCTGATCGCCATCGGCGAGATCGGCCAGGGCGAATTCCGCCCCAAGCGCGTGTTCGGCTGACCTCAATCAACCGGAAATAGCGGCTATTGCGGGCAATGGCGATGCGATATGTTCCCCGACGGGCCATCATGGCCCGTCCAAAGGGGGCAAATATGCGCAGAGTTACATTCGGAATACTTGCATTCCTTTCCCTGTTTCTGACGGTGACAAACGCCCAATCCGCCGAGCGGTGGGCCGGGCTACCGCCATTTCCGCCAATGCCGCAGCCGAAAACGAGCGGCATGGCCGATGTCGACGACATCAAGATGTATTATGCCGAATATGGCGCGGGCGACCCGATCCTCTTCATCCATGGCGGCCTCGGGAATGCCGACGTCTGGGGCGCTCAGGTCGCCGATTTCGCGAGAGATCATCTCGTCATCGTCGCCGACAGCCGCGGGCATGGCCGCTCGACGCGCAGCGAAAAACCTTTTGGCTACGATCTGATGACTTCGGATTATGTCGCGCTGCTCGACTATCTGAAGGTCGGCAAGGTGACGTTGGTCGGATGGTCTGACGGCGGCATCATCGGCATCGACATGGCGATGAAACATCCCGAAAAGCTGACGCGCGTGATCGCGCAAGCCGCCAATGTTACGACCGACGGCGTGAAGCCCGACGTCATGAGCAACAAGACTTTCAACGATTACATCAACGTCGCCGGCGAATATTACAAAAAACTATCGCCAACCCCGAACGAATATGAGGCTTTCGTCAACCAGATCTCGCAGATGTGGGCGACGCAGCCGGCATGGACCGCAGCCGACCTTGGAAAGATCACGGTGCCGGTGACGCTTGCCATAGGCGACCATGACGAAGCGGTGAAGCTTGACCATACCGAGATGATGGCGAAGGAGATCCCGGGCGCGAAGCTTGTCATTCTGAAGGATGCCAGCCATTTCGCCATGCTGCAGGATCCGGAAGGCTACAATGCCATGATCCGGGACGCCATGGCGGGACGCTGAAAGGCGCTCAGGGAGAACCCTCTTTCAATTGGCGCTCAATTGGTTTATAGGCAGCGCCAGCATCAGGCATGCCTGATTGCATTCGCGGCCAATGCTGGACGACATCCCGGCGTTTGGCGACTTCAATCTCCTCTCATAGAAAGGACCATCCGATGTCGATCACTGCTGAGCGCAAGGCTGCGCTGATCAAGGAATACGCTACCGTCGAAGGCGACACCGGTTCTCCGGAAGTCCAGGTTGCGATCCTGACCGAGCGCATCAACAACCTCACGGAACACTTCAAGGACCACAAGAAGGACAACCACTCCCGTCGTGGCCTCCTGACGATGGTTTCCAGCCGGCGCTCGCTTCTTGACTACCTCAAGAAGAAGGACGAAGGCCGTTATACCAAGCTGATCACCAGCCTCGGTATCCGCCGCTAACGGAATTTCCGGCGGGCGTTCACCTGAACGTCCGCCGGATGCTTATGAAGGGTATGAACCCTTGAGACCAGTTTCCCTCGCGCCTTATGCCGGTGCGACGCGAAACTGTCGGCAGGCCGGATGGGCCGGTGCTGCCAACAACAACCGTTGACCTGTCATGGGGCAGGATTGCCGGATGCTTTCAGCCGAAGCCTAGCGCTTCGGCCTGATTTCGAAAGCCTCTCGTTGTCTTGCCCGTGATGCGTCACACTTCGTGCGGTCGAAGATGTGCCCTGCCGAATTCGTCGGCGACGGCGCCTTTTCCCGCATCATGCAAGGACAAGATATGTTCGATATCCATACCGTCGAAATCGAGTGGGCAGGCCGCCCGCTGAAGCTCGAAACCGGCAAGATCGCCCGTCAGGCTGACGGCGCCGTTGTCGCCACCTACGGCGAGACCGTGGTGCTTGCGACCGTCGTTTCCGCCAAGGCGCCGAAGCCGGGCCAGGACTTCTTCCCGCTCACCGTCAACTACCAGGAAAAGACCTACGCAGCCGGCAAGATCCCCGGCGGCTACTTCAAGCGCGAGGGTCGCCCGAGCGAAAACGAAACGCTCGTTTCGCGCTTGATCGACCGCCCGATCCGCCCGCTCTTCCCGGAAGGCTACAAGAACGACACCCAGGTCGTCGTCACGGTCATCCAGCATGACCTCGAAAACAATCCGGACATCCTGTCCATGGTTGCAACCTCGGCTGCCCTGACGCTCTCAGGCGTTCCCTTCATGGGCCCAGTCGGCGGCGCTCGCGTCGGCTACATCAACGGCGAATACGTGCTCAACCCGCATCTCGACGAGATGGACGAATCGAGCCTCGACCTCGTCGTCGCCGGGACGCAGGACGCCGTTCTGATGGTTGAATCCGAAGCCAAGGAACTGCCTGAGGACGTCATGCTCGGCGCCGTCATGTTCGGTCATCGCGGCTTCCAGCCTGTCATCGACGCGATCATCAAGCTCGCCGAAGTCGCCGCCAAGGAACCGCGCGACTTCCAGCCGGAAGATTATTCCGAGCTCGAGAAGGAAATGCTCGGCCTCGCCGAAGCCGAACTGCGCGACGCCTACAAGATCACGCAGAAGGCCGATCGCTACGCTGCCGTCGACGCCGTCAAGGCGAAGGTGAAGGCACACTTCCTGCCGGAAGAAGGCGAAGCCAAGTACACGGCCGAAGAAGTCGGCGCCATCTTCAAACACCTGCAGGCGAAGATCGTTCGCTGGAACATCCTCGACACGTCGAGCCGCATCGACGGTCGCGACCTGTCGACCGTTCGCCCGATCGTTTCGGAAGTCGGCCTGTTGCCGCGTACGCATGGTTCTGCGCTGTTTACCCGCGGTGAAACGCAGGCAATCGTCGTCGCTACGCTCGGCACCGGCGAAGACGAACAGTATGTCGACAGCCTGACCGGCATGTACAAGGAGCGTTTCCTGCTCCATTACAACTTCCCTCCCTACTCGGTTGGCGAAACCGGCCGCATGGGTTCCCCGGGTCGTCGCGAAATCGGTCACGGCAAGCTCGCATGGCGCGCTATTCGCCCGATGCTGCCGTCGGCGGAACAGTTCCCCTACACGCTGCGCGTCGTTTCCGAGATCACCGAGTCCAATGGCTCGTCCTCGATGGCAACGGTTTGCGGCACCTCGCTCGCTCTGATGGACGCCGGCGTGCCGCTGGCGAAGCCGGTTGCCGGCATTGCCATGGGTCTGATCCTGGAAGGCGATCGCTTCGCCGTTCTCTCCGACATTCTCGGTGACGAAGACCACCTCGGCGACATGGACTTCAAGGTCGCCGGCACTGCCGACGGCATCACCTCGCTGCAGATGGACATCAAGATCGCCGGCATCACCGAAGAGATCATGAAGGTCGCTCTCGGCCAGGCACAGGGCGGTCGTGCCCACATCCTCGGCGAAATGTCCAAGGCAATCACCGAAAGCCGCGGCCAGCTCGGCGAATTCGCTCCGCGCATCGAAGTGATGAACATCCCGGTCGACAAGATCCGCGAAGTCATCGGCTCCGGCGGCAAGGTCATCCGCGAAATCGTCGAAAAGACCGGCGCGAAGATCAACATCGAGGACGACGGCACCGTCAAGATCGCTTCCTCTTCCGGCAAGGAAATCGAGGCGGCCCGCAAGTGGATCCACTCGATCGTCGCAGAGCCGGAAGTCGGCCAGATCTACGAAGGTACTGTTGTCAAGACCGCCGACTTCGGCGCCTTCGTCAACTTCTTCGGCGCCCGCGACGGCCTCGTCCATATCTCGCAGCTCGCTTCCGAGCGCGTTGCCAAGACGCAGGACGTCGTCAAGGAAGGCGACAAGGTCTGGGTCAAGCTGCTCGGCTTCGACGAGCGCGGCAAGGTTCGCCTCTCCATGAAGGTCGTCGACCAGGCCACCGGCCAGGAAATCGCTGCCGACAAGAAGAAGGACGACGCGGCCGAATAAGCTGCGCCTTCATCCAAGTTCCGGGGCGCGGGATCTCTTCCGCGCCCTTTTTATATTGAATGCCCGTTGGTTTGGCTGGATCGTGGAAGCTGCGTGCCTGGCCCCTCACCCTAGCCCTCTCCCCGCACATGCGGGGAGAGGGGACATGACTGTGCTCGATAACGGCCTCTACACCAAGGGGCATGTTTTCCGGCTCTGTCGTCCCCTATCCCCGTCCCAACGGGGAGAGGGCTAGGGTGAGGGGTAAGCACGAGATACGATAAGGCCACAGATATCTGACGGTTCAAGTCCACCTTTCAAGACGAGACCACGCCCATGAGCCGCGATGCCCTGAAGACCCTGTTCCATCCCTTTGCCTCCGGCACTGTCGACGCACCCGGCGAGGGTCAGCGGATCCTGTTTCTCGGCGCGGAGGCAGGCTTTGCGCTGCCGGAGGGCTTTGCCGCTGAGCTGTCCGCCGTCCAGGGCTTCCGCCCCTTCTTTCGCCAGTTGCAGGCGCAGCGCATCAACGTGACGCCGGAAATCGAAGGCGAAGGCTATGACGGCGCGCTGGTGCTCTGCGGCAAGCACAAGGGCGAGAATGAGGATCACATCGCCGAAGCGCTGACGCGCGTAAAGGAAGGCGGCCTCATCGTCGTTGCAGGCGGCAAGGAAGATGGCATCCAACCACTGCGCAAGCGCATCGAGGCCTTCGGTCTCGAAATCGAGCACATGCCGAAGTATCACGGCGTCGCCTTCTGGTTTGCGCGGCCTGCCGATATCAAGCTTTTGACGGCGCAGCTCGCGAAGCCGGCAACGCGCGTCGACGACAGCTTCACCACGGCGCCCGGCATGTTCTCCCATGACCGTGTCGATGCCGGCTCCGAACTGCTCGCCTCGCGCCTGCCGACCGATTTTGCCGGCGATGCCGCCGATTTCGGCGCCGGCTGGGGCTATCTTTCCGTCGAACTGGCAATCAAGTCGCCGAGAATCGAGCGCATCGACCTCTACGAGGCCCATTACGGCTCTCTGGAGGCGGCACGCGCCAATCTGCTGTCGCACTGCCCGAAAGTCGCCCAGCGCTTCTTCTGGCACGATCTGGCAAGCGAGCCGGTCAAGGACAAGTACGACCTGATCATCATGAACCCGCCCTTCCATGAGGGCCACGCCGCCGAGCCTTCGCTCGGCCAGGCGATGATCAAGACAGCCGCTTCAGCGCTGCGCACCGGCGGGCGGCTGATGCTTGTCGCCAATCGCGGCCTGCCCTATGAGCCTGTGCTGGCCGAAAACTTCAAGGAATTCGGCGAGACCTGCCGCAATGCCCGCTACAAGGTACTCTGGGCGAAGAAGTAAGGAAGGATGGCGGTCAGATGGCCGCTATTTTTTTGAGCGGGCTCAGGAGGTTCGTTTCGGCACTCTTGCGGCCCACTCGCGGCCCAGCACGGCGTAGACGCATTCATCGCCCCAGACACCATTGAAGCGATCGTTTTCGATCAAAAGGGCCTCGCGACGCAGGCCAAGCCGTTCGACGACACCGACTGAGCCGGTATTTTTCGCATCCAGCCGTGCAAAGATCCGGTGAAAGCCAAATTTTTCGAAGCCGAGGGTAATCATGGCTTCCGCCGCCTCGGTAGCATAGCCCTTCTTGGCATAGGCCGGGTTGGAGGTATAGCCGAGCTCCGCTTGAAGCGCGGCCTTGTTTGCAAATGTCAGGCTGACGTCACCCACCAAAGCGCCATCCTCCCGCCGAATGACGGCGCAGAGCAGAGTATCCCCATCTGCGGAGAAAGGGGAATTCAGGCGGATATCGAAACGCTCCCTCATCTCTTCGGGCGAGGGAGGATCGCGGTAAAGAAAACGATAGATCTCCGGCAGGGAGCGATATGCGCTGTAGGCGACAAAATCCTCAGGCACGAAGCGGCGGAGGACGAGGCGATCAGTCGATGCCAAAAGTTCTGCGTCGTTTGACGTCATCGGGAATCCTCTGGAAGGATATCCGGAAATTCGATCCTCCCGGTCAAAACCGGGAGGACACGACTGAGATCGGGAGCTTATTCCGCGTCGGCGCTCGACAGCGTTTCCAGCGTCGGCATCGAGGTGATGTTGTAGCCAGCATCGACAAAATGGATTTCGCCGGTCACGCCGGCCGAAAGATCCGACAGGAGATAGAGCGACGACGAGCCGACCTGATCGATGGTGACCGACTTGCGCAGCGGCGCGTTGCGCTGGTTCCACGACAGGATGGCTCGGGCGTCGGAAATACCGGCGCCGGCAAGCGTACGGATCGGGCCGGCGGAGACGGCGTTGACGCGAATGCCGCGCGGGCCGTAGTCGGCGGCAAGATAGCGCACAGAAGCCTCAAGGGCCGCCTTGGCGACACCCATGACGTTGTAGTTCGGGATCACGCGCGTCGAACCGTTATAGGTCAGCGTCAGCATGCTGCCGCCTTCCGTCATCAGTTCCGCGGCCCGCTTGGCGACCTCGGTGAAGGAGAAGCAGGAAATCACCATGGTGCGGGTGAAATTCTCCCGGGTGGTGTTGGCATAGAGCCCCTTCAGCTCGTTCTTGTCGGAAAAGCCGATGGCATGGACGATGAAGTCCAGCTTGCCCCAGCGCTGCTTGACCGCGTCGAAAACGGAATCGACCGAAGCGAGATCCTCGACATCGCAAGGCAACAGGAAATCCGAGCCGACTTCGGCTGCCAGCGGCTTGACGCGCTTGCCGAGAGCTTCGCCCTGAAAGGTGAAAGCCAGTTCCGCGCCTTCGGCTGCCAGCGCCTTTGAAATACCCCAGGCAATCGAATGATTGTTTGCGACGCCCATGATGAGGCCGCGCTTACCCTGCATAATTCCCGTCATTGCCTTATCCGTTGTAGCGCTGGAATACGAGCGTAGCGTTGGTGCCGCCGAAGCCGAAGGAGTTCGAAAGAGCGATATCGAACTTGGCGTTGTCGATACGCTTGCGCACGACCGGCACGCCTTCGAATTCCGGATCGAGTTCGGTGATATGGGCGCTTTCCCCGATGAAGCGCTCCTGCATCATCAGGATCGAATAGATCGATTCCTGAACGCCCGCTGCGCCGAGCGAATGGCCCGTCAGCGACTTGGTCGACTGGATCGGCGGGATCTTGTCGCCGAAGACTTCGCGGATCGCGCCGATTTCCTTGCTGTCGCCCA
This sequence comes from Rhizobium sp. BK098, assembly GCF_014193155.1. Taxonomy (NCBI): domain Bacteria; kingdom Pseudomonadati; phylum Pseudomonadota; class Alphaproteobacteria; order Hyphomicrobiales; family Rhizobiaceae; genus Rhizobium; species Rhizobium sp. BK098. Next base: position 55,183 of record NZ_JACHYY010000013.1, read on the forward strand.
CCGGCGTCGAGGTGCCGTGGGTGTTGATGTAGTCGATATCGCCCTTCACCGTGGCAAGCGCCTGACGCATGCAGCGCACGGCACCCTCACCCGAAGGTGCCACCATGTCGTAACCATCAGAGGTGGCGCCGTAGCCGATGATTTCGGCGTAGATCTTGGCGCCGCGGGCCTTGGCATGCTCAAGCTCTTCCAGAACCAGCACGCCGGCGCCGCCGGCGATGACGAAGCCGTCACGCTTGGCGTCATAGGCGCGCGAGGCGGTTTCCGGATGGTTCTCGTTGAAGTCGGAGGACATCGCGCCCATGGCGTCAAAGAGGTTCGACATGGTCCAATCGAGATCCTCGTGACCGCCGGCGAACATGACGTCCTGCTTGCCCCATTGGATCATTTCAGCGGCATTGCCGATGCAGTGCGCCGAGGTCGAGCAGGCCGACGAGATGGAGTAGTTAACGCCGTGGATCTTGAACCAGGTTGCAAGCGTTGCCGAGGCGGTCGATGACATCGACTTCGGCACCGCGAAGGGGCCGATGCGCTTCGGGCTGTTGTTCTTGCGGGTGATGTCGGCCGCCTCGATCAGCGTGCGGGTCGAGGGGCCGCCAGAGCCCATGATGATGCCGGTGCGCTCGTTGGTGATATCGCCTTCCTCGAGGCCGCTATCGGCGATCGCCTGCTTCATGGCGACGTGGTTCCACGCACCGCCCTGCGACAGGAAGCGCATGGCGCGGCGATCCACCAGGTCGGTCGTATCGATCTTCGGCGCGCCCCAGACCTGGCATTTGAAGCCATGCTCGGCGAAATCAGGAGAGAAGGAAATACCGGATTTGGCGTCGCGCAGCGAGGCGGTCACTTCTTGCGCATTGTTTCCAATCGAAGAGACAATACCCAGACCCGTAACAACTACCCGTCTCATGTCGATGACCTTTTCTAAAACATCTGTCTTTTTGGAGGCGGCGATGCCGCGGTTCAGGCAACCTTGTCCTTGGACAGGCCCACGCGCAGGTCCGTCGCCTGATAGATGGTCTCGCCATCGGCCTTCAGCCAGCCGTCGGCGGTGCCAAGGACGAGGCGGCCGCGCATGACGCGCTTGAAGTCGATGCCGTATTCGAGAAGCTTCGTGTCCGGACGAACCATGCCCTTGAACTTCACTTCGCCTGTCGAAAGCGCCATGCCGCGGCCGGGCTCGCCGAGCCAGCCGAGGAAGAAGCCGGTCAGCTGCCACATGCCGTCGAGGCCGAGGCAGCCCGGCATGATGGGGTTACCGGCAAAATGGCAGGGAAAGTACCAATCATCGGGGCGCACGTCGTATTCGGCGCGGATATAGCCCTTGTCGAAAGCCCCGCCCGTTTCGGAAATATCTGTAATGCGATGGACCATCAGCATCGGCGGCAGGGGAAGCTGTGCGTTGCCCGGGCCGAACAGCTCGCCGCGGCCACAGGACAGGATTTCCTCATAATTGAAGCTGGATTGTCTCGTCGTCATAAAAATTCCGTTTCCCCCGCATGAATGCCGATGGATGTGAAGCTTTAGTGCAAGATCGACAGAAAATGAAGCGAAAGCATTGGACTCTCATTCATCCGTTCGATCGAACGCATTAGCTCTTATGTGGTGGTCGCATACAGGAACGCCAGAGCCGCTACCAGTGCCAAATGCGGCAAAAGCCCGATTTTTCCGGCTTTTGAGCACCTTCCCACCCCACGGAAACTATTGAAAGCAATCAAGGCAAAAGTTATATGGCTTAGTAAAGAATTATAGAGATCAGGAATCTGGAGTCCCTGGATGGCAGAACATGCCGAAATCGCGATCGAAACCAGGCTGCGTAAAGTGGGCCTAAGGCCGACTAGGCAGCGGATCGCACTGGGAGACCTCCTTTTTGCCAAGGGCGACCGCCATCTGACCGTGGAAGAGCTTCACGAGGAAGCCGTTGCCGCCGGCGTTCCGGTTTCGCTCGCCACCGTCTACAACACACTGCATCAATTTACCGAGGCAGGCCTGATCCGCGTGCTCGCCGTCGAAAGCACCAAGACCTATTTCGACACCAATGTCTCCGATCACCATCACTTTTTCGTGGAAGGCCACAACGAGGTGCTGGATATTCCGATCAGCAACCTGACGATCGACAATCTGCCCGAGCCGCCGCAGGGCATGGAAATCGCCCATGTCGACGTGGTGATCCGCCTGCGGCGCAAGCAGCAGCGCTGAAATAAGCGCCGCGTCAGCTCACCTGCGACAAGATTCTCCGTCACATCACATCGTCCGGATGCCGGCCTGGCTTATGGTGATAGGTCGGGAAGGTCCAGCCGAACCAGAGCGCGCCGCCGCGCACTGCAAAGGCCGCGATCACACCCAGCCCTGCAGAGGCATAAAGCGGCAGCATCGTTGCATTGGCGGCGGTGAAGACGCTGGCGCCGACGAGTGAAGCAGTCACATAGATTTCCGGACGCAGCAACACCGAAGGTTCGTTTGCCAAGAGATCACGTAAAATGCCGCCGAAGGTCGCCGTCAGCGCGCCGGTGACGATAGCGACGGTGGGCGAGCCCGTCGCTGCCATGCCCTTGGCTGCCCCCATCACGCAATAGGCCGACAGCCCCACCGCATCGAGCCAGATGAGCAGCCGATAGCGCGATTCGAAGAGGTGCGCGGTAAAGAAGACCAGCACGCCGACCACGGCACAGATGACGATATAGGTCGGGTTCAGCACCCAGAAGACCGGTACCCGGCCGAGAACGATATCGCGCAGCGTGCCGCCGCCGATGCCGGTGACGGCCGCCAGAAACAGGAAGCCGATCAGATCGAGCTGCTTGCGCGAGGCCGCCAGCGCGCCGGTCGCGGCAAAAAGAGCGACGCCGGCATAATCAAGAAACGAGAGAAGCGACATCGAAAACTCCAGCGGAACGCCCGCGATTTTTCCGAAATGAATCACGACGGCAAGGGCCGCGCAAGCAGGCGCGTGCAAAGATGTCGCAGCGGCTGCGGCTGTTATCGCGACCGTAACGGCGCTTCGAAAAGGAATCCCCCCGTGAAATCCCTGCTGATCTTAATCCTCAACCTCTTCGCTCTCGTGGTCATGCCCGCCGCGGCCGAGGCGCAGCAATCGATCCTGCAGGACCCCGTGGCCTTCGAGAAGGACCATTTCACCAAGAGCTGCGACGGCCAGGTGAGCTTCGGCGACAAATTCGCCACCCAGCAGGACATCAACAACGACAAACTGATGGATATCGTCGTCAATGAAGGTGAGATCACCTGCAAGGGCGAAAAGGGACCCTACTGCACGGACGAAGGCTGCCCCTACAATTTCTATGTCCAGGTGGCCGAAGGCGGCTACCTGATGATCGCCACGGCGAAGATCTACGGCTACGATTTCATCCAGCGCTTCGGCAACATGGTGCTGGTCATGAAGATGCATCCGCGCTTCTGCGACCGCAAGGATGGCGAAGCGGTCTGCGAAATCACCGTCAGGGTGCGCGGCACCAAATTCGTCACCATATCCCAGAAATAGGTTTTACGGCGCGCGCATCGTTAGGGCCTGAATACGCCGTTACGGTCCTGGATACAGGGCGGAGGTGCGGCCGGCGGCGTAATAGCCGACCAGACCGACCCATTCACGCAATCCGGTCGCCAGCAGTTGCGCATTGCGCGAGGGCTGTGTGAAATCGAAGCCGAGACTTTCCTTGCCGGTGCTGCGATAGTCGACCGGCCAGGGCACGACATTCATGCCCTGTTTGCGGAAAATGCCCATCGAGCGCGGCATGTGGAAGCCCGAAGTGATCAGCAGGCACTCCGAAAGCCCGTTCTGCGCCAGCAGCTCCTTCGTATTGACGGCATTCTCGAAGGTGGTGCGCGAGGTCTTGTCCTCGACCATGCGGCTTGTCGGAATGCCAAGCGCGGTGAAGAAACGCTCGGAAATCACGGCATCGCCCTCATAGGTGCCGCCGATCGAGCCGTCGCCGCCCGAGATCACGATGCGCGCCTGCGGGTATTTCTGCGCGAGACGCAGCGCTTCGATCAGGCGATCGCCGGCCGAATCGAGTTCGTAGCCGCCTCGGACCGTCGTCACCTCGTTCTGCGTGGCGCCGCCGAGAACGATCATGCATTTGAGATCGGCGGGATCGGCAGCCGGATGCGGAAAGCGCTCTTCGAGCGTTTGAACGACATAGGCGCCGGCCGTCGTATAAAGCGAGACGAACAGGATCAGCGCCGACAAGAGCGCCGAGGTGATGACGGTTGCTCGCCAGCGCAGCAGAGCGGCGATGAATGCCAACAGGACAAACAGAAAGGCCAGCGACAGCGGCTGACCGAAGATCCAGACAAGTTTCGAAAAAACGAACACGGCACATCCTTACGCTTGTCGGCAAAACGATTCGCTTTACTCCCTAGCAGATTTTTGTGCACTGCAATGTGGCTATTTCGCCCGCCGTGCCAGCGGCGGCGACGCCGCGAAGCGCTGATTGAAGCGGCGCTGCAGCGGACGGGGAATGAAAAGCGTCGACAGCGCCAGGACAAGCGCGACCATCGACACCAGCCAGAGCGCGTGCGCGCCAAAGGCGCCGGCCAGAAGCGCGCCGATGATGGCACCTGATATCATGCCGCTCCAGGGCACGATCTGCACCGTCCAGAGAAAATCCCGATCCCCCAGCAGGAAACGGCCAAGACCACGCCCGAAGCGCGACAGCGCCCCGGTAACATAGGTGAGGCCGATCGGCAGGCCTTCGATATGCTCGACCGTGGCATTGACCATCCCCATAGCAAGAACCACCAGATAGAACTGCACCAGAAGCAGCGACGGCTCCGCAAAGCCCGCGGCAGCGGCCAGAAGGATGCTGACGCAGGCAAGCACCACGAAAGCTCGCCGATCCGCGGCATGGGCAATGACGATGCCGAGCGCATTGCCGATGATGAATGTCAGGATGGCCGAGAACAGCACCGCCGCATGACCAAACTCGCCCATTCCGAGGGCAATCGCCGCCCGCGTCGTGTTGCCGGTCATGAAGGACACGAAATTGCCCGTCAGCATCAGCCCGACGGCATCGGTCATGCCCGCCAGAAAGGCGATCGAGGCAACGAGCAGAAACCCCGTCACGGTACGGCGGGTCTTGATAAGACGACGGCGGCGCTGTCTGGTCATGGGCGATTCGGGGCGGGTTACGGAGGATGGGAGGTTAGCATGAAGTTGGGGGGATGCGGAGGATTATAGCGCCGGTTTGCAACGGAGGGCGTCTCTCCAAAGCGCGGTTACAATCTCTTTCTGGCAAAGGCGCGACCCGATCCGGATTTGAGATATTTTTCAAATGCGAACGCCTGCGCCTCATCGGAAAAGCCGATGTAGGTTTTGACCGACCACGGCGCATACTTCGATGTATGAGGCACTTCTCTGGCATTGTGCTTCGCCAGGCGAGCTTTCAAATCTCCAGTCACGCCGATATAGTAACGATCAGGAAAATCATGGCTTTGAAGGATATAGACGTACTTCATGCATCGCATGATAGCTAATAGCAACGTCGACACAACCGATACATTGTCGACCAGTTGTACAAAAACTATCTTCCAGTTTAGCTCAGTGAGTCAGCTTGGAGAAAGTCCGCTTTCGTTACTGCGTAACTGCAGCGCGACAGCCTTCGTCTACTGGCTTGCCGAGCCGAAGCTCGGAGAGCGAAGGCTGGTGGAGCTAAGCGGGATCGAACCGCTGACCTCTTGCATGCCATGCAAGCGCTCTCCCAGCTGAGCTATAGCCCCATCAAGATGGTGCCGTTTGACCGGCCCTGGGTCCCTTCCGAGCGCTTCGCCCGTCGGGGTGGCGGCTTATTACTTGTGGTTTTCACAGATAGCAAGCCGAAAAATTCGGCCCGGGAAATTTTTTCTTTCACCGGGCCGATCGTCTTTCAGATCAGACGTCGTCTTCGTCGCCGGTGACGCCGATGATGTCGCTCATGTCGTCATCGTCTTCATCTTCGTCGGCTTCAAGGAAGGTATCGTCGTCATCGTCGCCGATTTCGACATCGTCATCGCCGATATCCGGGATGTCATCACCACTTGCAGCCTCGTCGGCATCTTCGAGCGATACCAGTTCGACTTCCGTGTTTTCGGTATCGACTTCGGCCACTTCATCCTCTTCCGGAACTTCCTTGGAAGCGGAGGTTTCTTCGAAGAAGGACAAGGGCCAGGACTTGCCGGTATAGGGCGAGACCACCGGATCCCGGTTCAGGTCATAGAACTTCTTGCCGGTATCGGGGTCGGTACGTTTTGTTCCAAGTTCCGCTTTCGCCACTGTCAAAGCCTCATGAATGGCCGAATGAAAATTCGGCAATGCCGGGGAAGCCGGCGTTTTAAGGGAAATATCAGCCGGTCCCCTTAATCGTTGCGGCCGTTTCTGTCAAAGCTAAAGTTCACGCCGCTTTGCATAGGGTTTTAGTATAGTGGTCGGCGGGCCTTTGCCAAAGGGCTATACGAAGCGGGAGGCCGTCGAGGAGATGCTTACCCGGAAAATGCAATGGCCCCGGCACGCTGAGCCATAGAGCGTGGAAAGATGCGCTGCCGGAATTCATCGCAGCCCAGATGAAAGGCATCCTCGGCATCGAAATCGACATCGAGACGATTGACGGCAAATGGAAGGTGAGCCAGAACCGGCCGCTGGCTGACCGACAGGGCGTCGCCGAAGGCCTTTCGGCGATCGATCGCACGGCGTTGGCGGAAATGGCCGGACTGGTGTGTCGCTACAGCAAACAACGAGAGACCGGTTAGGGACGGAAAAGACATGATCATCGCCATCGACGGACCAGCGGCCGCCGGCAAGGGAACTCTGGCACGCCGGATCGCCGAAGCCTATGGCTATCATCATCTCGACACCGGCCTCACCTATCGCGCCACGGCCAAGGCGCTGCTCGATGCCGGACTGCCGCTCGACGACGAAGCGATTGCCGAAGGCATGGCGCGCAAGGTCGATCTCGCCGGGCTCGACCGGGCCGTTCTGTCCAGACATGAGATCGGCGAGGCCGCCTCGAAGATCGCAGTCATGCCGACCGTGCGCACCGCATTGCGCGAGATGCAGCAAAAATTTGCGCAGAAGGAGCCCGGCGCCGTGCTGGACGGCCGCGATATCGGCACCGTCGTCTGCCCGGGCGCACCGGTAAAGCTCTATGTGACGGCCTCGGCCGAAGTGCGGGCGAAGCGGCGCTACGAGGAGATTGTCGAAGCCGGCGGCAGCGCCGATTACGACGCCATTTTCGAGGACGTGAAACGGCGCGACGAGCGCGATATGGGACGCACCGACAGCCCTTTGAAACCAGCTGAAGACGCGCACTTGCTAGATACCTCAGAAATGAGTATAGAAGCGGCGTTTCAGACGGCGAAATCGATCATCGACGCCGCTCTGAGCCGAAATGCCTGAAAATTTGAGCGGCCTTCGCGCGCCTCGCGCCGGAAACCGCCGATTTCAAGATAGCCTGACATTCCGTCCAAGCGCCGGATAGCTTCCCGAAGGGAGGCGGACTGGGGTCAGGCCTGTTCAACGCGAACCACCGGCGCATCAGTGTCCAGATTGCATGATCGGGACATGCCAGGAGATTTTATGTCTGTAACTTCCCCCTCTCGCGAAGATTTCGCGGCCCTTCTCGAAGAATCCTTTGCCAAGAACGATCTGGCTGAAGGCTATGTCACCAAGGGCATCATCACCGCCATCGAAAAGGATGTCGCCGTTGTAGACGTCGGCCTCAAGGTCGAAGGCCGCATCGCGCTGAAGGAATTCGGTGCACGCGCCAAGGACGGCACGCTCAAGGTTGGCGATGAAGTCGAAGTCTACGTCGAGCGTATCGAAAACGCGCTTGGCGAAGCCGTTCTGTCGCGCGAAAAGGCTCGCCGCGAAGAAAGTTGGATCAAGCTCGAAGTCAAGTTCGAAGCTGGCGAGCGCGTCGAAGGCGTCATCTTCAACCAGGTCAAGGGCGGCTTCACCGTCGATCTGGATGGCGCTATCGCCTTCCTGCCGCGTTCGCAGGTCGACATCCGTCCGATCCGTGACGTTACCCCGCTGATGCACAACCCGCAGCCCTTCGAAATCCTCAAGATGGACAAGCGTCGCGGCAACATCGTCGTTTCGCGTCGTACGGTTCTGGAAGAGTCGCGTGCCGAGCAGCGTTCTGAAATCGTTCAGAACCTCGAAGAAGGCCAGGTTGTTGACGGCGTCGTCAAGAACATCACCGATTACGGTGCGTTCGTTGACCTCGGCGGCATCGACGGCCTGCTGCACGTCACCGACATGGCATGGCGCCGTGTGAACCATCCGTCGGAAATTTTGTCCATCGGCCAACAGGTCAAGGTACAGATCATCCGCATCAACCAGGAAACCCACCGCATCTCGCTCGGCATGAAGCAGCTCGAGAGCGATCCGTGGGATGGCATCCAGGCCAAGTATCCGGAAGGCAAGAAGATCTCCGGTACCGTCACGAACATCACCGACTACGGTGCGTTCGTTGAGCTGGAGCCGGGCATCGAAGGCCTCATCCACATCTCGGAAATGTCCTGGACCAAGAAGAACGTTCACCCCGGCAAGATCCTGTCCACGAGCCAGGAAGTCGAAGTCGTCGTTCTCGAAGTCGATCCGACCAAGCGTCGTATCTCTCTCGGCCTGAAGCAGACGCTGGAAAACCCGTGGGCAGCATTCGCCCGCAACCATCCGGCTGGCACCGAAGTCGAAGGCGAAGTCAAGAACAAGACCGAATTCGGCCTGTTCATCGGCCTCGACGGCGATGTGGACGGCATGGTTCACCTCTCCGACCTCGACTGGAACCGTCCGGGCGAGCAGGTCATCGAAGAGTACAACAAGGGTGACGTCGTCAAGGCTGTCGTTCTCGACGTCGACGTCGAGAAGGAACGCATCTCGCTCGGCATCAAGCAGCTCGGCAAGGACGCAGTCGGCGAAGCAGCAGCTTCCGGCGACCTGCGCAAGAATGCAGTCGTTTCCTGCGAAGTCATCGCAGTCAACGACGGCGGCATCGAAGTGAAGCTCGTCAACCACGAAGACATCACCTCGTTCATCCGCCGCGCCGATCTGTCGCGTGACCGTGACGAGCAGCGCCCGGAGCGTTTCTCGGTTGGTCAGATTGTCGACGCTCGCGTCACCAACTTCTCCAAGAAGGACCGCAAGATCATGCTGTCCATCAAGGCTCTGGAAATCGCGGAAGAGAAGGAAGCCGTTGCTCAGTTCGGTTCGTCCGACTCGGGCGCTTCGCTCGGCGACATCCTGGGTGCGGCTCTGAAGAACCGCAACGCCGAATAATCTTCGGTAGAAGCCTGGAAACAAAAGACCCGCCGGAGCGATCCGGCGGGTTTTCCTTTGTCCACCATGCGGTGCCCGTGCCGCCTGTCTGTTGCGAGCCGGCTATTCCCAGGCGACCATGCGCCGGTAGAAATCGAAGGCGTGGTCGTGCAGAGGGTCGCGCAGAGGCTGCGGCAAGGCAACGAGCTCCGGCCTGACGCTATCATCCCTCGCGGAGGCCGGGCCAGCTTCCGCTTCGTCAGATGCCTCGCCCTCTGACTTTGTCGATGCTTCCTCCGCATCGGCATGCTCTTCATCCTGACCTTGCCGGCTCTCCTCGTCCTGAGCTTGTCCGCCCTCCTCATCGCCGACGGGATCGACGCGATTGAGCAATTTCGATTCGCTGTTCTTGGCGGGGGCGTCTGCCGGCAGATAATTCGCCACGACGAAGGGAACGCCGAGCGGCAGAGGTGCCGGCATTGCCGTCTGCTCCGCAGCCTCATACACCGCCATCGGCGTTACAGCCGACGTCTGCAACATCGGCTTGCCGGAAGCGATGGCAAGAACGTCGGATGCTTCGGGTCCTTCCGCCAGTGACACCGGCATGGCCGCCGCCGCGACCGGACTCTTGAGGCCTTCTTTGACGGCCGGCGGCTGCGCGGATGAGGCTTGCGCGGCAGCATTGCCGGTCAGTGCCTGGGCGATGATCTTCTCGACGGAAGAGGAGGGATTGTTGATGATCTGAAGAAGATCGGAACTGGTCGCCATCGCGGGCGCGCTAATGACGACCTGCAAGCCCTGTTTGATGTCGGCTTCTATCTGCTGGATATCGCGCGGCACCGGCAGCGGCGCTAGCGGCGACCGGATCAGCGCGACTTCGGTCGGTAGTTCGGCTTCGGTGGCGATCGCCGTCAGCAGTACGCTCGCGGTCAAATCATCGACAAGAGAAGCGAGCTCGGAAGGCTGGGCAATGACGGCCGCAGGGGCAGCGGCACCGCTGCCGGCAGGCGCGGCTTGCGGGGCGGCGACGGTAGCGTTTTGCGCAACCGTCTGTGTTTGAGCCGTCTGGGCAGCAGCCGGCGCGGATTGAGATTGTACGGGAATGCCCGATTGTGGCGTCGGCTGTGCAGCAGGTGCCGGCTGTGCAACAGGCTGAGCCGGCGGTGGTGTGGCCGGCGCAGGCGCAGGGGTCCGCATAGCGGAGGCCGGTTCTTCTGCGGCAGCTGCAAGTACCGTCGCCTGGGCGGCCAGATCGGCCACCTTCTGCAGCGGAGCCGATGTCGGTCCCTGCGCAGCCGGCGTTTCCACTTTGCCGGCATTCTGCCCATAGGAATTGACGACCGCCTTCAGGACGGCGTCCGGCTCGGTGACCGACGCCTGCTCCAGGCTGAGAGCCAGCTGCACCGCTCGCGGGCTTTCCGGATCCTGCAATGCCGCTGCCAGAAGCGGCAAGGATACCGGCGTCCTCATCTGCGCATCCATTCGCTGCTGCGCGGCGGCGAGTTGCGGCGGCGTCAGACTGCGGATTGCGGCGGCAACACGTTGCGCATAGGCGGTATTGCTCTCGCCCGGCTCACGGGAAACATTCACCACCTTGCTGGCGGCATCGATGGCGGAAAGCAGGCTGTCGAGCATGCGTTCGCGGGCCGCGACCAGTAGCATGTTCAACTTGCCCTCGACGCTGGCATTGACGGTACTCGACAAAACGGCGAGTGGCGTTGCCGTCGTCTGAAGCCCGGAGGTCTCGGCCGTCGCGACAATCGGCTTCTCAACGGACACACCCACAGCGGACACGGCACCAACGGGAAGCAACATGACATGCTCCTTTGTCTGGCAAGACGACGATGGAAGCGGGAAGCAGGTTCAATTGAGGTCCGCTCATGCGGCCTGTGGATTTCCTAGCGCCGGATGACCGAACTGACGAGGCGCGAACGCGCAGAACTGGAGATCATCCGCAAAATAGCAGTCGAATCCTTAACAGATCCCTAAATAAAAGGGCCAATGCCACTTCCGCGACACTGGCCCCTGGATTTCGCGCCGCAAGCGAAGCAATCAGCTATGCGCGAAGATATCCGCCTCTTCCCAGCCAAGGAGGTCGAGCTTGGCGCGCGTCGGCAGGAAGGCGAAACAGTCATCCGCATAGTCCATGCGGCCATCGCGCAGCAGGCGTTGCGTCAGCTTCTCGCGCAGCGCATGCAGATAAAGCACGTCGGAGGCGGCATATTCGAGCTGCGCCGGGGACAGCGTTTCCGCCGCCCAGTCGGACGATTGCTGCGCCTTGGAGATATCTACCTCGAGCATTTCCTTGAGATTGTCCTTCAGGCCGTGACGGTCGGTATAGGTACGGCATAGGCGCGAGGCGATCTTGGTACAGAAGACAGGTGTCGTGGTGACGCCAAAGGTGTGAAACAGCACGGCGATGTCGAAGCGACCATAGTGAAAGATCTTCTGATGCGTCGGGTCGGCCAGCATGGCGACGAGATTGGGGGCCTGCTTCTGGCCAGCCGCAATGCGGATGATGTCAGCCGTGCCGTCGCCGGGCGAAAGTTGCACGAGGCAAAGTCGGTCACGACGTGGAACGAGGCCGAGAGTTTCGGTGTCGATGGCAATGGCGCCGGTGTAGCGGGCGGCATCCTCAGTGGAAATATCGCCTTCGTGATAACGGATGGTGGCGGCCATGAGATTCTCCAGGATCTGTCGTTCTGAATTCGCTTTTCGTCCGTTCTATAGAACGGAGAGGATGAGAACCATACCGGCACCGCTCAAAATGTCGGCGGCGTATTGATCCAGAGCAATATGGTCTCACCATCATGCCGGTTGCGCCAGGAATGATAACGGCGGCTTTCGAAATAAAGGGAATCGCCGGGCAGAAGATCGAAGAACTGGTCGCTGTCGAGCACCAGCTCCAGGCGACCGGCGAGAACATGGATGAACTCCTCGCCCTCGTGGCGATAGGCACCCTCGCTCGTCGCACCAGGTGCGAGTACGAAGCGATGGCAGTCCATCATCGTCCGTCCTTCGGCGAGCAATTGAACGGTGACGCCCGGCGTCGTTGCCGGCCAGGCACGCCATTCGCCGGATCGGACGAGCGCGGAAGCATCTTCCCGCTCCTCGCCGGACAGGCGCGATACCGTCGTGCCATAATAATCAGCCAGATCATGCAGGGTCTTGAAGCTGACGCCTTGCGAGGTGCGTTCCAGGGTCGACAGCGTCGAGGAGGTCATGCCCATGTCGGCGGCGACCTGGTCCAGCGTCTTGCCGGCGGCATGGCGCAGCGACCGGAGCCTGCGGCCGATATCGGAGGAGGCCGGTTGCTCGCCATTTTCCAATCCGGCAGTCCCCTCCTCCGTCTCAAGCGCTTCGCGAATCGCTGCAGGATTGAGGCCACGTTCGGCGCGGAACCATGCAATACGCTTCAGTCGCGCCACATCCTCGGCGCTAAACTGGCGGTGTCCGGTCTCGGAGCGGGAGGGAACCACAAGGCCCTGGCTTTCCCATAGCCGCAGCGTGGAGGCCGACACGCCAGCAAGACGCGCCGCTTCCGCCACCTTGTATCGCACGGGGTAGCGCTCCGGCTCGATGCTGCTCATTTGCCAATTTCCCTGATTATCGTTTTTCGATCCGTTTAGCACGGATGAAACGACTTAGCGCGCCTTAAAGGAAAGCGGCAACCTCCTGCCAGCCTTCGGCTCATTCTTGTCTCCCTCACAAAATCCCGCTTGAAATCCTACAGGAAAAATGTAGGAGTTTTGTAAATAACTTGCAGAAATTCTGCAAGATAATTCGAAAACACCTTGTGGGAGCCACTGCAATGACCTTGACCGAGCGGAAGAACGCCGCCATTTCCCGCGGCGTCGGCATGACGACGCAGATCTATGCCGACCGCGCCGAAAATGCGGAGATCTGGGACAAGGAAGGCAATCGCTATATCGATTTTGCTTCCGGCATTGCGGTGGTGAATACAGGCCATCGCCATCCCCGCGTGATCGCCGCCGTCAAGGAACAGCTCGACCGCTTTACGCATACCTGCCATCAGGTCGTACCCTATGAGAGCTATGTGCATCTGGCCGAGCGGCTGAACGCGATCGTTCCCGGCGATTTCGCCAAGAAGACGATCTTCGTGACGACTGGTGCCGAAGCGGTCGAAAATGCCGTCAAGATCGCCCGCGCCGCCACCGGCCGCTCCGCCATTATCGCCTTTGGCGGCGGCTTCCACGGCCGTACTTTCATGGGCATGGCGCTGACCGGCAAGGTCGCCCCCTATAAGATCGGCTTCGGCCCGATGCCGGGTGATGTCTTCCATGCACCCTTCCCGGTGCCGCTGCACGGCATCAGTGTCGAGCAGTCGCTGGCGACACTGAAGAAGCTGTTTGCCGCCGATGTCGATCCACAGCGTGTGGCCGCGATCATCCTCGAGCCCGTGCAGGGCGAAGGCGGCTTCTATCCCGCGCCCGCGGCCTTCATGAAGGCACTGCGCGAGATTTGCGACCAGCACGGCATTCTCCTGATCGCCGACGAGGTGCAGACCGGCTTTGCGCGCACCGGCAGAATGTTTGCGATGGACCACCATGAGGTGGCCGCCGATCTCGTCACCATGGCAAAGAGCCTTGCCGGCGGCTTCCCGCTCGCCGCCGTCACCGGCCGAGCCGAAATCATGGATGCACCCGCTCCAGGCGGCCTCGGCGGCACCTATGGCGGCAATCCGCTCGGCATCGCCGCAGCCCATGCCGTGCTCGACGTCATTGCCGACGAGGGTCTGTGCGATCGCGCCAATCAGCTCGGCTCGCGCCTGAAACAGCGACTGGAATCGCTGCGCGACAAGGTGCCCGAAATCGCCGATATCCGCGGCCCCGGCTTCATGAATGCGGTTGAATTCAACGACACGACGACGAAGCTGCCGAGCGCGGATTTCGCCAACAAGGTGCGGCTGATCGCGCTCGACAAGGGGCTGATTCTTTTGACCTGCGGCGTCTATGGCAACGTCATCCGCTTCCTGTCGCCGATCACTATTCAGGATGGCGTGTTCAGCGAAGCGCTCGATATCCTCGAGGCATCGCTATTGGAGGCAAGCGCCTCCCATTAACCGACGCGCCAACGTATTTTCCTTTATTTGCCGGCGCGAACTGCCGGGCAAACCCTGTCGGAGTGCAGACCATGTCCTTTACGACCGCAATAACCAAGCACGTTCCCTTCTCCTCGCGCCTCCTGCGCGCTTCCGGCTATATCAATGGCGTATGGACGGCCGGCGGCGCGACGAAGACATTCGATGTCATCAACCCCGCGACCGGCGAAGTGCTGGCCTCGCTGCCCGATATGGGGGCTGCCGAGACAACGACTGCCATCGATGCTGCCTATGCCGCGCAGGTCGCCTGGGCTGCCCGTCCGGCCAAGGAACGAGCCGCAACCTTACGCAAATGGTTCGATCTGATGGTTGCCAACGCCGACGAGCTGGCGGCGATCCTGACCGCCGAAATGGGCAAGCCGCTTCCTGAGGCCAGAGGCGAGATTCTCTACGCCGCTTCCTATGTCGAATGGTATGCGGAAGAGGCCAAGCGCATCTACGGCGAAACCATCCCCGCGCCCTCCAATGACAAGCGCATGGTCGTCATCAAGCAGCCGGTCGGCGTCGTCGGCACGATCACACCCTGGAATTTCCCGGCGGCCATGATCGCCCGCAAGATCGCGCCGGCGCTGGCCGTCGGCTGCACCGTGGTCTCGAAGCCCGCCGAACAGACGCCGCTGACGGCGATCGCGCTTGCCGTGCTTGCCGAGGAGGCAGGCATTCCCCCAGGCGTCCTCAACATCATCGTCGGCATCGATGGCCCGGCGATCGGCCGCGAACTTTGCGGCAATGCGAAGGTGCGCAAGATCAGCTTCACCGGCTCGACGGAAGTCGGCCGCATCCTGATGCGCCAGTGCGCCGACCAGATCAAGAAGGTCAGCCTCGAGCTCGGCGGCAATGCGCCCTTCATCGTTTTCGACGACGCCGATCTCGATGCCGCCGTCGAAGGCGCCATGGCTTCGAAATATCGCAATGCCGGGCAGACCTGCGTCTGCGCCAACCGCATCTATGTGCAATCCAATGTCTATGACGCCTTTGCCGCCAAGCTCGCCGCCAAGGTGGCTGAGCTTTCTGTTGGTGACGGCTTCAAGCCAGGTGTAACTGTTGGGCCGCTGATCGACGAACAGGGTGTCGCCAAGGCTGAAGACCATGTTCGGGATGCCGTTTCGAAGGGCGCGCGCGTCGTGACGGGCGGCAAGCGCATCGAAAGCGCCGGCACCTTCTTTGCGCCGACGATCCTGACGGGCGTCGACCGTAGCATGAAGGTCGCACGCGAAGAAACGTTCGGTCCTGTTGCGCCGCTCTTCCGCTTCGACACCGTCGAGGATGTCATCGCCCAGGCAAACGATACGGAATTCGGCCTTGCCGCCTATTTCTTCGCCGGCGATCTCAAGAAGGTCTGGCGGGTGGCCGAGGCGCTGGAATATGGCATGGTCGGCATCAATACCGGCCTGATGTCGTCGGAAACGGCACCCTTCGGCGGCATCAAGCAATCCGGCCTCGGCCGTGAAGGCTCGCGCCATGGCGCCGATGACTATCTCGAAATGAAATATCTCTGCATCGGCAATTTGTAGCCGGCTATCAGGTTGAGGTGATATGAATGCGGCCCTGCCACAGGCGGGCCGCGCTCAGCCGGTCGGTGTAAAAGGCGCCGGTATCGAGATTGAGCCTGAGACCATTGACTTCGGCCCGTTGGACTGGCGTGTGGCCGTGGATGATCAGCTTCGGCAGCGGCTGCGCGCTGTCGTAGAAACGCGAGCGGATGAAGACCAGGTCGTCGTCTTGCTGGTCGGCAATCGACCGATCCGGATCGATGCCGGCATGAACGAACAGCGCCTTGGGCGTGTCCAGCAAGATCGGCAGGCTACGTAGGAAATTGACGTGATCGTCGGGCAGCCAGGTTCGAATGAACGTATCGAGCTTCTTCCGCTTGGGATATAATCGCTGCAAACGAGGGATATCCACACCATAGGAGGCGAGCGTCGCATCCCCGCCGAGCGCCACCCAATCCTCAAGCGATATCTCTCCGTCGACATAGGAAAGCATCTCCATCTCATGATTGCCGGTCAGGCAGATGCGGTCGAAACCGTTCGGCGGCGGCGCCATCAGGCGGCTGACGACCTGCGCCGAGGCAGGACCGCGATCGATGAAATCCCCCAGCATGATGATGAGCTTTCGGCCGGGAAGTCCCGCCGCGTCGGCAAAGATCTTGCGCTCCAGCGCGCTCAGGAGATCGTAACGCCCGTGGACATCGCCGATGACGTAGGTGGGCATGTCGAGGTGTTCGAGCCATTCCCGGCGTCGACGATGGCCGAAGCCATTGGTCATTTTTTCGCGTATCCTGGACGCCGCCATGAAACTGCCTTTCGAGCGCACACCCCGGAACGCCTCAACTGTGTCTGCAAAAAGAACTCAAAAGCGACGATTCTTTGCCAGAAAGGCGGAAATTATCGCTGGTGACGGTTCTGGCAGCAGGACCGAACCTGCAGCACCAACCCGCCTTGCGGCAAAGCGTCCCGAACGGCACCTTTATGCATGGAGAAAGTTGACAGTGCGTATCCGCAATCTTATCGCGCTACCCACGCTGGCGCGAGACCTTCCGCCCTCGACCCTGGAAACCCAGATGTGGGGGGCCTCGGCACGAAGGCTGCCGCCTCAAATTGGAACGTCCCATTCATGGCGACTGTAAACTTATCGTGAAGCCCTGATGGATACGACGACAGCGCTCCAACTCTGCCGCTTTCTGCATGATGCATCCCTGATGCTTCTATGGGGCGCATGCGCCTATCTCTCTCTCCTCGTACCAAGAGCACTTGCCGACACCGTTTGGCGCATGATTGCAAAACCGTTTGTGCTGATTGTCATGGTTGCGGCTTTAACGGCACTGGCCGCACTGCCGGTGACGACGGCGAATATCGGCAGCGGCTGGAGCGATGCGCTCGATGCCGGCATGATCCATGAAGTGGTTTTCGAAACAACGGTCGGGTTCGCCTGGCAGGCGCAGATGCTGGCGGCCATCGTGATGATTTGCGCCTTGCTGCCGCCACAGAACTGGCGCCGCCACAGGCTGGCCCTGGGCGCCAGCATTGGCCTTGCCTCTCTGTCATTGACTGGGCATGCCTCGATGCTGGAGGGATGGTTGCAGCAGGTGCACCGGGCCAATGATATCCTGCACGTGCTTGCCGGCGGCGGCTGGCTGGGGGCGCTGGTGCCGCTGATCCCAATCCTCAAGCTTCTCGGCCAGCCGGAATATAGGGCGGAAGCGCAATTCGCGCTGCGCCGGTTCTCCAATGCCGGTCACGTTGCAGTCGCACTGGTCATTCTCTCCGGCATCGTCAGCACGCTGCTGGTCCTGAAACGCCTGCCAACGGACTGGTCTTCGCCGTATCAGAAGTTGCTTGCCATCAAGATCGCCCTGGTTGCCATCATGACGGTGCTGGCCATTATCAACCGCTACGTCTTCGTTCCCTGGATCGGCCGCAAGCCGGGCCGGGCGCTGCTGGCCCTCCGGCTCGGAAGTATCTCCGAGATCGTGATCGGCATTATCGTCATCGCGCTGGTTGCCGTCTTTGGCATGATGGAGCCAGTCTAGCCGCCGAGCGATTTCACGACCGACCGAACGGCCGCCGGATCTTGTGTCGTCGGCTTGTATTCCAGGCCCACCCTGCCGCGATAGCCTTGGGCGTACAGCCAATCCAGCCGTTCCGCCAGATCGATATGGCCTGTGCCGGGATCGTTGCGGCCGGGATGATCGGCAACATGGAGATGGACGATGCGGTCGATGCGATCGCCGACCACCTGCTGCGTGTCCTCGCCCATGACGGCCGAATGATAGAGATCGTAGACGATACCCACTTCCGGGCGGCCGACCTCGTCGACAATATCAAGGCCCTCCGCTGTCGAAGACAGGTAGTAGCCGGCATGGTCTATCTTCGTGTTCAA
Organism: Rhizobium sp. BK098; assembly: GCF_014193155.1. Classification (NCBI taxonomy): domain Bacteria; kingdom Pseudomonadati; phylum Pseudomonadota; class Alphaproteobacteria; order Hyphomicrobiales; family Rhizobiaceae; genus Rhizobium; species Rhizobium sp. BK098. The sequence continues at coordinate 73,431 of NZ_JACHYY010000013.1, forward strand.
CGGCTCAAGGCCGAGCCGGACGCCGGACCCTTCGAGAATGTCAGCACCGGCACGAAGAGTAGCGACGATGGCCGCGCGCTGCCCGGCGCGGGAAAATTCTGCCAGTTCATCGCCGGCCTGCGCGATCAGAACTGGCGCGCCGAGGCGCTGGGCGACAGCAACGGACTCCCGCAGTCCCTTTAGCCAAATTTCTTTGTTTGCCGGATTCGTCAGCGCGATCATGGGCTCCGCCACCATGCCGGACACCCCGATGCCGGTTTCGGCGACGGCAGCTGCAATTGCGTCCAGATCCTTGTTCGTCCAGTGCCAAAACTCGACCGCATCGAGCCCGACGGCATGGGCCAGCCGGATACGATCCGCAAAAGCATCGCCATCGTGCGCAAACAACCACTCGATACAAGCCGAAAACTGTCGCATGAGATCTTCCTCCCTCGATTTGGTCAGGAGCAATGCGCGAGATGATGCGCAACGGCAAGCCTCTCTAGCGATGATAGTGCTGCGGCGGCCGCGGCATCGACGGTTTGATGGCCTCTACCTTCACTGCTGAGAGCACGCGCATATCACGGCGGAAATCGGAGGGCGACATCCCGGCAATATGGCGGAAGGACTTGTTGAAAGCGCTGATCGAACCGAAGCCGCTATCCATGGCGACCTGCAGAACATTGGCGCCGTCGCGCATCAGCATCGCCTGCGCCCGCGAAAGGCGCAGCAGGTTCACATATTTGGCCAGCGTCATACCGGTGGATTTCTTGAAAAGATTCATCGCGTATTTTGGATGCAAGTGTGCCGCCTTGGCGATGTCAACCGTATCGATGTCATGCAGAAAATTATCGGCGATGAAATCACACATGCGCGCCAGGCTGCGCGAAGATTGCGGATGAGCCTGGTCATTGGCCGCATTTCCAGTCTTTTCCGGAACCATGCGATAGGGCTCGAAAGCGATGCGCTCCAAACGCAGCAGGAGTTCCGCGACGGCATGTTCCGCCTTGGCGCCGTCGCCGGACATGACATAGCGGTGCCATCGGGCGAAGTTCTCGTCATCGGCGGCGTCGGTCGCCGAGCTTATCAATGCCTGCCCACGAATAAGACGGCCGGAGATATCAAGCGGCAGCCGCAAGCGGAAAAAATGCACGAGCGGCAGATGCGCGCCTGCATAGATCGAATCGTCGGACAGTTCGTCCAGCTGGTGCGGCTGACCACCCCAGAAAAGACAGATCTCACCGGCTCGCAAAGTAAGCTCGTGATCGCCTATGCGGTAGTGCACGGTCCCGCGGACAATGTAATTGACTTCCACCTGTGCGTGCCAATGCGGCTTTGCCATCGGCAACGGCTGGTTATGAAACATCTGCAGGACGTTTGGGAGCCCTTCGACACTGCTCGCACCCGGCTGATAAACTGCCCGTTGACCCACCTTACTTTTCGCCAAGTCGATGTTCCCTTTTTAGGAGACAGAAGCGTACCGGCGGATAGTTTAAGCGTGTTCTACTGAGGACGGCAATTGAAAAGGGAGGATTTTCAATGCGTTTAAAACTTGCTGGAGCGACGGCACTTGCTGCCCTGCTTGCTTCCGGTTCTGCCTTTGCTGAGCAAACCACCATCACCGTATGGAGCTGGAACATCGCCGCGTCGGCGCTGAAGTCGACGGTCGAGGGATTCAATAAGAAAAATCCTGACATCAAGGTCGAGGTTCAAGACATCGGCAACCCAGGGGTCTTCGACAAGATGCTGGCTGCCTGCGCTGCCGGCGGCGATGGGCTGCCTGACGTCATGTCGATCGAAAACCACAAAGCTTCGATCTTCTGGAACCGCTTTCCAGACTGCCTGACCGATCTCACGAAGCTCGGCTACAAGGATGAGCTGAAGAAGCAGTTCCCGGAATTCAAGCGCGCCGAGCTTGAGGTCGGCGATGCCGCCTATGCGATGCCGTGGGATTCCGGTCCGGTCACCATGTTCTATCGCCGCGACATGTATGAAAAAGCAGGCGTCGATCCGGCAACCATCAAGACCTGGGACGATTTCATTGCCGCCGGCAAGAAGATCTCCGCCGCCAATCCGGGCGTGATCATGACGCAGGCCGATCTCAACGGCGACACCGAATGGTTCCGCATGCTCGCCAACGAACAGGGCTGTGGGTATTTTTCAGGTGACAGCCAGAGCATCACCGTCAACCAGCCCGGCTGCGTCAAGGCATTGGAGAAGGTAAAGGAAATCAAGGACGCGGGCCTGATGAGCGCCGCGAACTGGAACGAGAAAATCCAGGCGAACACGGCAAGCAAGGTGGCGTCGCAGCTCTATGGCGGCTGGTATGAAGGCACTGTCCGCTCCACCTCACCGGATCTTGCCGGCAAATGGGGCGTCTACCCGATGCCGAGCATGACGGCCGACGGCCCGCACGCAGCCAATCTTGGCGGCTCGTCGCTCGCAATCGCCAGCGGATCCAAGCACAAGGAAGCCGCCTGGAAGTTTCTCGAATACACACTTGGCACCAATGAGGGCCAGGTGACCATGCTGAAATCCTTCGGCCTCGTGCCGTCGCTGCTGACAGCGGTCCAAGATCCTTTCGTCAATCAGCCGCAGCCCTATTGGGGCGGGCAAAAGGTCTGGGCCGATATTCTCGCCACCTTGCCGAAAATCAACCCGAGCCCAGGCACCCAGTATTTCAGTGATGCCGATGAGGTCATAAAGGCTGTCCAGACGAAATATCTCGCTGGCGGCTATCCGAATGGCAAGGCCGCGCTCGACGATGCAGCCCAGCAGATCGCTTCGGCGACAGGTCTGCCGCTCGCGAAATGAGTGACACTACCGGGCGTGCCTCCCAAGCCGCGCCCGGCATCCCCGCCGCCCTAGAATCAAAGAAGTAGCGCGTGACGTCGTCCGAAAACCGCCTACACTTTTCGGCGTCACGCTCTAGGAGCGGCGGGGATGTGATGTCACGCATCATTTTCCTGCGCTAAAGGAGAAGGCTTTCATGCGGTTGCGAAACCGGAGCGCCTATGCGTTCCTTGCACCCTATCTTCTGGTATTCGCCGCTTTCTGGGTCTGGCCGATCATCGATTCGTTCCTGATATCGTTCCAGAATACACGGGTTAATCCCTGGACCTTCAATCTGTCGCTCAATTGGGGGCGGCTGTTTGGCGACCCGGCATTCTACAATGCGCTTGAAAACACGCTGATCATCCTGATCGTTCAGGTGCCGGTCATGATAACGCTCGCCACCGTCATGGCGGTGCTGCTGAATTCGCCGTTGTTGAAGGCGCGTGGCATTTTTCGCTTTGCTTTCTTCGCGCCCGTCGTTGTCGGAGAAGTGGCCTATGCCGCCGTCTTCCGCCTGATGTTCAATGTCGACTTCGGCATCATCAACAAGCTGCTCGGCGGCGTGGGCATAGCGCCGGTGTCATGGTTTGCCGACTCGCATGCCGCAATGGTACTCATCGTTATCGCCGTCACCTGGCGCTGGGCGGGTTACAACGCCATTATCATCCTTTCCGGGCTGCAATCGATCCCGGAGGATGTTTACGAGGCCGCGACCCTCGACCGCGTCAGCCGCTTCAAGCAGTTCATCCACATCACCCTGCCACTCCTGAAGCCGATCATCCTCTTCTGCGTCGTCCTGTCCGTCATCGGCACCATGCAGCTCTTCACCGAACCATATCTGATCACCAATAGAGGAGGCCCCGGCGGCGGGACGGAAACGCTCGGCCTGCTGCTCTATCGCCAGGCTTTCCAGTCCACCAACTTCGGCTACGCCTCAGCGATCGCCTATACGATGGCGGCGCTTGCGGTGGCCATCTCTCTTCTCAATCTCTGGGTGGGGCGCGAACCGAAATGAAATCAAAGTCCAAATCCACTCTGATCCGCTCGATCGCCTTGCACGGCCTGCTGGCGCCGCTCGCCATCATCTGGCTGTTCCCGATCTGGATGATGTTCGTCTTCTCGACCATGCCCGATTACGGCATTTTCAGCCCCGGCATCGTCCTGACACCGTCGACTGGTTTCATGGACAACTTCCGGAACCTGCAGGCCGACACCAACTTCGTCGGCGCGATGACGATCTCTATCGTCGTTGCCGTCGTCTATACCTGCCTGTCTGTGCTGCTGACGTCGATGGCCGGATGGGCGCTGGCGCGCTACCAGTTCGCCGGTCGTTCGGGCGTCATCGGCATCATCCTCGGCACGATCACGCTGCCCTACTCCGTCGTCATCATCCCGCAATTCATCATGGTGGCGCGCGATTTCGGGCTGGCGAACACGTGGGTAGCGCTGATCGTGCCGCCGCTCTTCAACTCGCTCGGCGTCCTCTTCATGCGTCAGGCCTTCTCGATGATGCCGGGCGAACTCTTTGACGCCGCCCGCGTCGAGGGCGTCAAGGAATGGCAGATCTTCCTGCGCATCGCCCTGCCGCTGGCGCGGCCGACGATGGCAGCGCTCGCCATCATCCTGTTCCTGGCTTCCTGGAACAATTATCTCTGGCCGCTGCTCATCAACTCCCGGCCGGGAATGATGACCGCGCCCGTGGCGCTCGGAACGCTGATCGGCCTCACCAGGGTCTCCTGGGGCGGCATCATGGCCGGTGCCGTGATGCTGACGGCGCCGATCCTCATCATCTTCGTTCTCCTGCAACGCCACTTCATCGCCGGCATTGCCGCCGGCGCAATCAAATAATTCCGGGAGACCCGTATGGCTGAACTGTCTCTTACCAATATCGTCAAACGCTACGGTTCGCTGGAAATCATCCACGGCGCCAATCTCGAGGTGAAGGACGGCGAATTCGTCGTCTTCGTCGGGCCGTCCGGATGCGGCAAGTCCACGCTGCTGCGCATGATCGCCGGGCTGGAGGATATCTCCGGCGGCGAACTCAAGATCGGCGGGCGCGTCGTCAACGATGTGGAACCGGCCGATCGCGGCATCGCCATGGTCTTCCAGTCCTATGCACTCTACCCGCACCTGACCGTCGAGCAGAACCTCAATTTCGGCCTCAGGATGAACGGCAATCCGAAGGCCGACACCGACCGTCGCGTCAAGCAGGCGGCCGAGATCCTGCAGATTACGGAGCTGATGCAGCGCCGACCGAAACAGCTCTCCGGCGGCCAGCGCCAGCGCGTCGCCATCGGCCGCGCCATCGTGCGTGAACCGCAGATCTTCCTGTTCGATGAGCCGCTCTCGAACCTCGACGCCGAACTGCGCGTGCAGATGCGCGTGGAAATCTCCCGCCTTCACAAGAAGCTCGGCACCACGATGATCTACGTCACGCACGACCAGACGGAAGCGATGACGCTCGCCGACAAGATCGTCGTGCTGCGCGGCGGCAACATCGAGCAGGTCGGCGCCCCGCTCGATCTCTATGACGATCCGGCAAACCAGTTCGTAGCCGGATTCGTCGGCTCGCCAAAAATGAACTTCCTGCAGGCCGAGGTCGTGGATAGTCAGCAGGGCCGCATCGCAGTCGTGCTCAAGGGCCAGCGCGATATCCGTCTGGCCTTGCCGATCACGTCCGCCAAGGTGGAGGTCGGCCAGCCGGTGACGCTCGGCGTCCGCCCGGAACACTTCCTCGAGGCTGGGCGCGGCGATGTGGACATGACGGTTGACGTCGACGTCGCGGAGCATCTCGGCAATACCAGCTACATCTACGCCAATGTCGAAGGCGGCGAGCAGATCGTCATCGAGCGCGAGGAGTCCCGCAACACGGGCAATCGCGACAAGCTCACCGTGGCGCTATCGGCCGCCAAAACATTCCTGTTCGACAGCGCCGGCAACCGATTGCGATAGGCGCTAGAGCCGGATGAATTTAGGTCGGGTCGATCTAAAATCTGAATCCGCTCTAGAATCAAAGAAGTAGAGCGTGATGTCGTCCGAAAACCGCATACACTTTTCGGCATCACGCTCCAGCCATCCTCCCAAGACAGCATGCAGATTTAGGAAAGGATCGTTCCATGACCACTGAGACACCAATCCGCTGGGGCATCATCGGCCCCGGCAGGATCGCACAGACTTTTGCCGATGGTATCGCTCATTCCCGCAGCGGCAAGCTGGTGGCCATCGCCAGCCGCAATCCGGACAAGCCGGGCCTGGGCGACGGTTTCCCGGGCGCGCGCATCGTCAATGGCTATGAAGCTCTGCTCGCCGACAAGGAGATCGACGCCGTCTACATCGCCACGCCGCATACCGGCCATGCCGAATGGGCGATCAAGGCTATCCGTGCCGGCAAGCATGTGCTCGTCGAAAAGCCGATCGCGCTTTCCGCCTTTGATGCGGAAGCCATCTATTACGAGGCCAAGAAAGCCGGTGTCTTCGCCGGCGAAGCCTTCATGTATCGCGTCCACCCGCAGACGGCGAAGCTGATCGAGCTCGTCAAGAGCGGTGTGATCGGCGATCTACGCATCATCCGCACCTCCTTCGGCTTCAATATGGGCAAGGTCAATCCGGAACACCGGCTGTTTGCCAATGACATGGCTGGCGGTGGCATTCTCGACGTCGGCGGCTATCCGGTGTCGATGGCCCGCCTGATCGCCGGCGCGGTCGACGGCAAGCCGTTCCTCGATCCCGAAAAGGTATCGGGCGTCGGCCATCTCGGCCAGACCGGCGTCGACGAATGGGCTTCCGCCGTCCTGAAGTTCCACAGTAACGTCATCGCCGAAGTGTCCTGCTCGATCATGGCGAACCAGGACAACACGCTGCGCATCATCGGCTCGGACGGCCGTATCGAAGTCAAGGACTTCTGGTTCGCCTCCGGCCATAAGGGCGGGATCGGTAAGATCGAGGTCATCAAGGGCGGCGAAACTCAGACGATCGAGGTCAAGGAGGAGCGCTGGCTCTATTCCTTCGAAGTCGATGCGGCCGGCGATGCCATCCGCGCCGGACAAAAGGAATTCGCCTATCCCGGCATCAGCTGGGCCGATTCGATCGGCAACCTCAAGGTGCTCGACCAATGGCGTGCTTCGATCGGCCTCGAATATGGTGTCGAGAAGGCGGCAAAACGGACGAAGAACATCGCCGGCGCGACCGTCACGAAGGGCAACAGCATTCCGAAGCGCAGCATTCCGGGCATCTCGAAACCGGCATCGCTCGTCACGCTCGGCTTCGAGTTTTTCCCGAATTTCGCAGCCGCTTCGCTGACGCTCGACGCCTTCTATGAAGCCGGCGGCAACGCCTTCGACACGGCCTATGTCTATGGCGGCGGCAAGACGGAGAGCATTTTCGGCGACTGGCACACCAGCCGCAACGTGCCGCGCGAAGAGATCGTGCTGATCGGCAAGGGCGCGCATTCGCCACTCTGCTATCCGGACGTGATCGCCAAGCAGCTCGACCAATCCCTTAACCGCCTGAAGACCGACTATGTCGACATCTACTTCATGCACCGCGACAACACCGACGTTCCGGTCGGCGAGTTCGTGGATGCCATGGATGCCGAGGTGAAGGCCGGCCGCATCCGCGGCATCTTCGGCGGCTCAAACTGGACGCGCGCCCGTTTCGACGAGGCGATTGCCTATGCTCAGAAGAACGGCAAGGCGGCACCGGCTGCCCTTTCCAACAACTTCTCGCTCGCGGAAATGCTCGATCCGATCTGGGCTGGATGCGTTGCCGCCTCCGACGACGAGTGGAAGGCCTGGCTGAATGCCAAGCAGATCCCGAACTTCGCCTGGTCGAGCCAGGGCCGGGGCTTCTTCACCGACCGCGCCGGCCGCGACAAGCGAGACGATGAGGAATTGGTTCGCGTCTGGTATTCCGACCGCAATTTCGGCCGCCGCGACAGGGCGATCGAACTGGCGCAGAAGCTTGGCCGCAGCCCGATCCACATCGCGCTCGCCTATGTCGTCGCCCAACCCTTCCCTGTGATACCGCTGATCGGCCCACGCACGGTCGCCGAATTGGAGGACAGCCTTTCGGCGCTCGACATCAAGCTGACGCCGGAACAGGTGAAGTGGCTCGAAGGCTGAGATAGGCCTGTTGGCTGGCGGGGTTCACGGTCGGCTGCTGAGTCTAAATTCGAGAAATGAAAGCAGCCCATCCGGGAAACCGGATGGGCTGCTTTCACATGGGAAGAGATCGTTGTTACCCCTTCTCCCCTCGGGGGAGAAGGTGCCGGCAGGCGGATGAGGGGGATTCGCCAAGAGCATGAAAACCAATTAAATCAGCGTAGTTAACCCCCTCATCCGACCCTTCAGGCCACCTTCTCCCCAAGGGGAGAAGGAGTTTACAGTGCCAAGCATGAGAGATCAGGCAGCGAAATCGAATGTCTTCGTATCCGCTCCTTCGAGGCGCAGCAGATAGGCCTTGCGCTTGAGACCGCCGGCAAATCCCCTGAGATCGCCTGCCGACCCCACTACGCGATGGCAGGGCGCGATGATCGAGATCGGGTTGCGGCCATTGGCGGCGCCGACCGCACGGATCGCCTTTGCCGAGCCGATCTCGGTCGCAATCTGGCGGTAGCTCCGTGTTTCGCCGAAGGGAATGGCGAGCAGCGCCTGCCAAACTTTCTGCTGAAACTCCGTTCCGGCAAAATCGAGCGGCAGATCGAAAGCCTGTCGTTCGCCGGCAAAATATTCGCGGAGCTGCCGCTCGGTTTCCAGCAATACAGGATGGCCGTCATCTTCAGCAACAATAAGCAGCGGCACGCGGCCCGGGCGATCATTGTCCCAGAGGATCGCGGCAAGTCCATCATCGCTGCCGACGAGCTTCAAGGCACCGACAGGCGAGTCCATGATCCGATAGACATACTGCTTTTCCGCATTTTTCGAAGCGTTGGTCATGCCGATATCCTTTCTTTGAATTGCGCTTGCGGCATCGGGCGAGATTGCCTCCGATGGAGCGCTGATGTCCGTATTGGACCTTAAATGAGCGTTCGCAACCACCCGAAAACGGACGGCCGGCAAGAAAATCCCGGCATTTCCCGGTTCCTGTCTTCAGCTGCAAGATGACGCAGCCTCCATGCGCACGCTTGGGGAATGGGCTGGAATTGTATAGAATCGTGGAAAGCGAGATCATCAAGCATGCGGAGCTCGATATGACAGTTCGCCCGCCACGCAACTTCAATCCATCTCAAACCAAAGAAACCGGCCTCGGCATTCTTGAGTATGAGATGCTATCGGAACGCGCCAGCACGCTCGGCCATCATGGCATGAAGGTGGAAGCGGCGCTTGCAGCCTTGCAAGAGGGCGAAGCCAAGGGCAAGGCGGGCGTGGAGCACGAGCGGCTGGTGGATATCGCGGCGCAAGCCGTCTGGGGAATGTTCATCCATCGCGAGATCTGCGGTCTGCGCAACGGCCGCGATGTCATCCAGCGCTATGGCATTCCGAACAAGGTGCTTGCGCGCCTCGGCGCCAGCCCGCGACACCCCTGAATATCAGGATTTCAAGATCGCCTGGAAACGCGGATCGAAGGCGTGGCCGATCGGCTCGGCAGCGGCACCGCGCGCCACGGCCCAGGGATCGGTCATGCCGAGCTGCAGGCGGGGTAGCAACCGGTCGGGGCGATCGGCATTGGAGGGCAATAGCGGCTGCATGGCCGCGATCAGCCGCGTTGCGAGCGCTACGGGCGCACCGCCGCAAAGAATCACCGTTTGCGGGTCGAAGATGGTTTCGATGAGCTGTACGCTCCAGCGCAGGTCAACTGCCGCCCTTTCGATCCAGGCGAGAATATCCGGGTCATCGGCAGCGGCGCGCTTGTCTATCACCGAATAGATATCCGGCGCCATCGGATCGACGCCGAGGTGATCATACAGAGAAGCCAGCGAGGCGCGATGCTCCAGCTGGGTCTGTTTTCCGCCTGATGTCAGCAGCGCCATGCCGATTTCGCCGGCATTGCCATGGGCGCCGCTATAGAGCTCGCCGCCGAGGATCAGCCCGGCACCGATACCGTAGCCGACATAGAGGCAGACGGCGTGATCGAGCCCATGCGCGGCCCCGACCATGCGCTCGGCGGTCGCGCAGGCGGCGGCGTCGTTTTGCAGGGTGACGTTGAGGCCGGTTCCGGCCGACAGCGTTTCCAGCAGCGGAAAACGCTGCCAGGCGCCCATCATCCAGGGATTGTCGGCATCGTCCTGCTCGATGCCGAACGGGCCCGGCATCGCCGCACCGAGGCCGACGAGCCGCTTCTCCGCCTGCGCGACACTTTGCTTCAGTTCGCTGCGCACATCCTCTACCAACTGCAGGACGACGGGCGTGCCCGTTGCCGGGCCACCGGCCGGTAGGTTCGCTTCCTTGCGGATGAGAACATTGCCGACGAGGTCGACGGCGATCGCGCGGGTGATATGGCGGTCGATCTGCAGACCGATGGCGAAAGCTCCCTCGGGCACGAGACCATAAGGTGTCGAGGGCTGGCCGCGCCCGCGTCGCACCGTTTCCCTTGATGTGACGAGCCCGTCGTGTTCCAGCTCCTCCATGATGTTGGAGACTGTCTGCTTTGTCAGGCGCGTGGCGCGTGCAAGGTCGGCGCGGGAGAGCGCACCATTGAGCCGCAGGGCATCAATGATCACCCGCCGGTTATGGGCGCTGGTGCCCTCGTGGTTCGTTCCGCTCGTTGCCCTGATCGGGCGAATATCGTTCATCTGTTTTTGCCTCTTGACAGCAATAGAATATTGAAGAACAAATTAGTCAAGACAATTGACTTAAAAGAAACCACAGAGTTTCATCAGGGAACAAAACGGAGCCTTCTGGCTCTAGAGACGCGCCGATCGATGCTCGGCGGCCAGCCCGGCCAATTGCCTGCTCGACAACCGATGGCGACGCTTCAGCCGCCATTGGAAAAATCGCGTGACTGTCAAAAAACCGGAGGATGGAATGTTGAAATCATTGAACAAGACATTGCTCGGCGCAGCGCTGATCGGCGTATCCTTCGCCTCGCACGCTTTTGCCGAAACCACGATCAATGCCCTTTTCATGGCGCAGGCCGCCTATAGCGAAGCCGATGTGCGCGCCATGACGGACGCCTTCTCCAAGGCCAATCCTGACATCAAGGTCAATCTTGAATTCGTCCCTTATGAAGGCCTGCACGATAAGACCGTGCTGGCTCAAGGGTCCGGCGGCGGCTACGACGTCGTGCTCTTCGACGTGATCTGGCCGGCCGAATACGCGACGAACAAGGTTCTGGTCGACGTTTCCTCGCGCATCTCCGACGACACGAAGAAGAGCGTGCTGCCGGGCGCATGGACGACGGTGCAGTATGAGGGCAAATATTATGGCATGCCCTGGATCCTCGATACCAAGTATCTGTTCTACAACAAGGAAATCCTGGAAAAGGCCGGCATCAAGACGCCGCCGAAGACCTGGGACGAACTGAACGAACAGGCCAAGATCATCAAGGACAAGGGCCTGCTGGCAACGCCGATCGCCTGGAGCTGGTCGCAGGCGGAAGCCGCGATCTGCGACTACGCCACGCTGGTCAGCGCCTATAAGGGTGATTTCATCAAGGACGGCAAGCCCGCCTTTCAGACCGGCGGCGGCCTCGATGCCCTGAAATACATAGTCACCAGCTACAAGTCCGGCCTCACCAACCCGAACTCCAAGGAATTCCTCGAAGAGGATGTCCGCAAGGTCTTCGAAAACGGCGACGCCGCCTTCGCGCTGAACTGGACCTACATGTACAACATGGCGAACGACCCGAAGGACAGCAAGGTCGCGGGCAAGGTCGGCGTCGTGCCGGCACCAGGTGTGGCCGGCAAGAGCGAGGCTTCAGCCGTCAATGGCTCGATGGGCCTCGGCATCACGTCCGCCAGCAAGCATCCGGACGAGGCCTGGAAGTACATCACTTTCATGACCTCGCAAGCGACGCAGAACCAGTATGCCAAGCTCAGCTTGCCGATCTGGGCATCGTCCTACGACGACCCCGCCGTGACCAAGGGCCAGGAAGAGCTGATCGCAGCCGCAAAGGTCGGCCTCGCCGCCATGTATCCGCGTCCGACGACGCCGAAGTATCAGGAACTGTCGACAGCACTTCAGCAGGCGATCCAGGAATCCCTGCTCGGCCAATCTTCCCCGGAAGATGCGCTGAAGTCGGCAGCCTCCAACAGCGGTCTCTGATAGTCTTATCGGGCGGCGCCAAGCGCCGCCCGCCTCTACCCTCCATGAAGAATGAAAGAAGGGGCCCGCCATGTCCGGCACCTCGATGACAACTCGCGCCTGGCTTTTGATGCTGCCCCTGCTAGTGGTGATGATCGCCGTCATCGGCTGGCCTCTCGTCGATACGGTCGGCCTTTCTTTCACCGATGCGAAGCTTGTGGGAACCGGCGGCAATTTTGTCGGTATCGACAACTATCCAAAGATGCTGGCGAATTCCAATTTCCAGCGCACCCTGATTACCACGGCGTGGTTCGCAATCATCTCCGTCGCCGCCGAAATGGTGCTCGGCGTGCTGGCCGCCCTGCTGCTGAACCAGGACTTCAAGGGCCGGGGCGTGCTGCGCGCGCTGATGATCCTGCCCTGGGCGCTGCCAACCGTCGTCAACGCGACACTCTGGCGGCTGATCTACAATCCCGAATATGGCGCGCTGAACGCGGCACTCACCCAACTCGGCCTCATCGACGCCTATCGCTCCTGGCTCGGCGAGCCGGGCACGGCGCTCACGGCACTCATAGTCGCCGATTGCTGGAAGAATTTCCCGCTAGTGGCGCTGATTGCGCTCGCCGCCCTGCAGGCCGTGCCGCGCGATATCACCGCCGCCTCGCTGGTCGACGGCGCCGGCCCCTTCAAGCGCTTCCGCTTCGTGATCCTTCCATATCTTGTCGGGCCATTGATGGTCGCGTTGGTGTTGCGCACCATCGAGGCTTTCAAGGTGTTCGACATCATCTGGGTGATGACCCGCGGCGGCCCGGCAAACAGCACGCGCACGCTGTCGATCCTCGTCTACCAGGAAGCCTTCTCCTTCCAGCGAGCGGGGTCAGGTGCATCGCTCGCCCTTATCGTTACGCTGCTGGTTACGGTGCTGGCCGCCGCCTATGCCGCCCTCGTTCGCAAAACCGCAGGGAGTGCCACCTGATGGAACGCAAGAGCCCGCTCTTTACCTGCTTCATCTATATCTGCGCCATCCTACTCGCCATCGTCATCCTGGCGCCGATCGCCTGGCTCTTCATCATGAGCATTTCGCCGGCTGCCGATCTTGCCGCCAAGCCGCTGCGCTGGTGGCCGCAGACGGCGGATTTCTCGCGCTACAGAGTGCTGCTGTCGACGCTGGAAAACAGCGAAGGCGCCGCCTTCACATCGTCGCTGCGCAACAGCATCGAAGTCGCCGGCATGGCGACCATCGCCGCTATTGCGCTCGCCATCCCCGCCGGCTGGGCCGTGTCGCGCACGCCGTCCGTCGGGTGGTCGCTCTCTATGGTCATCGCCACCTATATGCTGCCGCCGGTGGCACTCGCCGTGCCGCTCTATATGGGGCTTGCCTATCTCGGCCTGCTCAACAACGTCTTCGGCCTGGCACTCGTCTATCTGACGATCCTTGCGCCGTTCACGACCTGGCTGATGAAATCCGGCTTCGATTCCATTCCGAAGGAAATCGAGGCTGCGGCGATGATCGATGGCGCCGGGCTGTTCCAGACGCTGAAGATCATCACGCTGCCGCTTGCCATGCCCGTCATGGCGACCTCGGCGCTCTTCGCCTTCCTGCTTGCCTGGGATGAATTCTTCTACGCGCTGCTCTTCACGTCAGACCAGCGCGCCAAGACGCTCACCGTCGCCATAGCGGATCTGGCCGGCGGCCGTGTCTCGGATTACGGACTGATCGCGACTGCCGGTGTGCTGGCCGCCCTGCCCCCGGTGTTGATCGGCCTTGTCATGCAACGTGCCCTGATCTCGGGCCTTACCAATGGCGGCGTCAAGGGATGATCATGACCACAGAGAACACACGCCCCGAAGGCCTTGCCGCCATCGACCGCGAAATGGCTCGCCAGCACGCCGACGCGCTTGCCTCCTTCGAAGCATCAGCCGATATGGCGGCCAAGGCCGCCGCTTCGCTGAAGCGCACAGGCAAGCTCTTGCTGCTCGGCATGGGCGGCTCCCATGCCGTCAACCGCGCCGTCGAGCCACTCTATCGCGCCGCCGGCATCGATGCGATCGCACTGCCGCTCTCCGAGCAGCTCGGCCAGCCATTGTCGTCGGATGGACGCACGGTCTTCATGACCTCGCAATCCGGGGAAAGTGCCGAGGTCGTGCGCTGGTTCAAGGAAACGGGCGGTACTGCCGACACGTTCGGCCTGACCCTGGAGGGCAGCTCCTTCCTCGCAAAGACCGCTCCCTCCCTCGTCGGCGTTGGCGGCACCGAGCTTGCCTTTGCGGCAACCCGCAGCCTCACCGTCACCTTCGCGCTGCATCTGGCGATCTTCGCAGCCCTCGGTCAGGATCCGGCATCTGCGCTCGCCGTGCTTCGTGCCCCGGAGACGCTCGATATCAAGCCGGCTCTCGCGGCTCTCGCCAATGTCGCGACGGTGGTTACCTCAGGCCGCCGCCTGCAGGGCGTTGCGGAGGCGCTGGCGCTCGGTCTCACCGAGCTTTCCCGCCGTCCCTGCTTCTCGCTTGAAGGCGGTCAGCTGCGTCACGGGCCGATGGAAATGCTCGGGCCTTCGATCGGCGTCGTCCTTTTCCGCGGCAATGATGCGACGGCTGGTCTCGTGACGGCCATGGCCGTTTCCGCCGTCGAGACGGGTGCGCCCGTAATCGTCTTCGACGGTTCGCAAGAAGAGCCTGTGTCTGGCTGCGTCACCCTGCGCTTCAAACCGGAAACAGGCATTGCCGCCGTCTTCCAGATGCTGCCCGTTGCCCAGTTACTGATGATCGCCTTTGCCGACGAGCGGGTGGAGAATGCCGGCACGCCGGTGCGCTCCGCCAAGATCACCCGGAGCGAATGAATGAAGCCGCTTGCAGTCATCGGCAACGTTAACATCGATCTGATCCTCGGACCGGCGGCACCTTGGCCGAAGGCCGGCACCGAGATCATCGTCGATCATGACGAGCTGCGAGTCGGCGGTCAGGCGGGCAATAGCGCGCTTGCCTGGGAAGGCCTTGGCGTCGATTACGAGATTGCCGCCAATGTCGGCAGCGACCAGTTCGGACGCTGGCTCAGCGAAGCCTTCGGGGCGCGCAGCAGCAAATGGCCGGTGCGTCCGGAGGGCACGACGCTCTCGGTCGGCATCACCCATCCCGATGGCGAGCGCACCTTCTTCACGACGCGTGGGCACCTGCCGCGGTTCAATATCGATGACGTGTTTGCGGTTCTCGACGGCAACAGGCTTGCCGGTGGTTATGCGCTTCTGTGCGGCGCCTTCCTCACAGAAGATCTCACGCGGGACTACGATGCCCTGTTCGACTGGGCCGACAAGCATGGGATCACCGTCGCGCTCGACACCGGCTGGCCACTCGACGGCTGGACGGATACGAATTGCAGCGCGACCCGTGACTGGCTTGCGCGCTGCGGCGTGGCGCTCATGAACGAAGTCGAGACGACGACCTTAGCCGGCATGGACGATCCGGCCGAAGCCGCGCGCGCGCTCCATGCGTTGATGCCTCAAGGTGCCATCTTCGTCGTCAAGCGCGGTCCGGATGGCGCGATCGCCATCGATGCTGACGGCAATCTCGTTTCGGCCGCGGCGCCCCGCGTCACTGTCGTCGATACGATCGGCGCCGGTGATGTCTTCAATGCCGGCTTTCTGGCCGCCCTTGCCCGCGGCGAGCCGCCTGCGGCCTGCCTCTCGGCGGGGACCGCGGTCGCATCCCGCGCCATTTCCACACTGCCGCGCAGCTACGGCCCGGCCCAAGCATCCGAGGAGGCCGTTTAATGAGCGCGCTCGAAATCCAGAACATCCGCAAGAGCTACGGCGAAGTGGAGACGCTGAAAGGCATCGATATTTCGCTCGAAAGCGGCGAATTCCTGGTGCTGCTCGGCTCTTCGGGCTGCGGCAAGTCCACGCTTCTGAACATCATCGCCGGGCTTGCCGAGGCGACGAGCGGCGATATCCGCATCGGCGATCGCTCCGTGCTCGGCGTGCATCCGAAGGACCGCGACATCGCCATGGTGTTCCAGTCCTACGCGCTCTATCCAAACCTCTCGGTCCACCGCAACATCGGCTTCGGCCTGGAAATGCGCAAGGTGCCTGCCGCCGAGCGCGACAAGGCGGTACGCGAGGCGGCGAAGCTCTTGCAGATCGAAGCACTGCTGGAGCGCAAGCCGAGCCAGCTTTCCGGCGGCCAGCGCCAGCGCGTAGCGATCGGCCGGGCGCTGGTGCGCAAGCCGGAGGTCTTCCTCTTCGATGAGCCGCTCTCCAACCTCGACGCCAAGCTGCGCATGGAGATGCGCACCGAGTTGAAGCGCCTGCACCAGATGCTGAAGACCACGGTCGTCTATGTGACGCACGACCAGATCGAGGCAATGACGCTCGCAACGCGCATCGCCGTGATGCGCGACGGCCGGATCGAGCAGCTCGGCACGCCGGACGAAATCTACAATCATCCGGCAACACTTTACGTCGCGACCTTCGTCGGTGCGCCGCCGATGAACCTTTTGAACGCGACCGCCGACCAGGGTTCGCTGCGCATCGACGGCACCTCGATCATCCTGCCGATGCCGTCGACGAAAGCGGCGATCAACCAAGGCCAGGAGCTGGTCATCGGCATCCGGCCGGAAACACTGCATCTCGATGAGGGCGGCAAGCTCGAAGCCATATGCGAAGTCGCGGAATTGACCGGCCCCGAACTGATCGTGACAGCGCAGGCGGGCTCGCAGCGGCTGATGGCCTGCCTGCCGCCGCGCACAGTGATTGCCGAAGGGCAGAGCCTCAAGCTCGGCTTCGACGCAGGCGCGCTGCATCTCTTCGATCGCGCCACCGGCCAGCGCTGCGAATAGATCTTCGCACCCTGGAGACATGATCGCTGAGGGTGCGCAGGTGGCCGCTGCGGTCCCCGCTGCAATAATTTTATTTCCGTAATGTTGCCGCAAGGCGGAGCGCCGAACCTGACGATGAAAACGATCGTCAGGAAAGAGCCATGTTTCAACTTCAACGCCGCGTGCGATGGCCTTTCGTCGGGCTTCAATTGAGCAATATCGCTCTGAATTCCAGCCATGCCTTTGCAGCCGTCCTCTATCCCTGGATCATGTACGATCTCACCCGTAGCGTCGTGTGCATGGCGCTGATCGCTTTCGTGAACGGCATGGTTCTTCTGATCGGCATGGTCTTTGGCGGCTATGTGGCGGAGATGCTGGGCACGCGCCACACCGCGCTCATCTCCGCGAAGATCGGCATGCTGGCGTCGCTGATGATCGCGATCCTCTATATGGCGGACTTCCTGCATCCGGGCACCTTCCTCCTTCTCAGCTTCGCAGGGTCGATACTCGACGGTCCGGCGACTGTCGCCACCGAGGCGAAGACGCCGGAAATCGCGCGGCTTTCGAGGCTGTCATCAGCCGCGGCGGTTTCCATCGACGATACGATCGATGGCCTCTTGCTGTTGACGGCTTCTGCCGCCAGCGCTTTCATCATTGCCGTCATCGGCCCGAAGGATGCGGCATGGTGGATCGTAATCGGCAATTTCATCGCCATGATGCTGCTGTCTTTCAGCCTGCCGCGGTTCCGGCTGGGGCCGGCGCCGAAGCTTGGCGATATCCTCCACGCCGGCAGGCGGTTCCGCACTGCAGCCGTGTCTTTGCCATTCGCTCTTTGCGCAAGTGCGGCGCTCGGCTTCTTCATGGTGCTGCAGATTTTCATCGTGCCGGCTGCCTTGCGCCTGCAGGGTGAATCGGTGGCGTGGCTCGGGCTCTTCATTGCAGCATCGGCGACGGGCACGATCATGATGAACCTGCATCTCGCATCGCGCCATGCCTTACCGGCGCCTACGGCTATCGTTTCCAAGGCTCTGCTCGGCCTAGCGCTTTCGATGGGCATTCTATGGATCGAGATTTCGCCGATGACGATGATGGTGGCCGGTCTCGTTGCCGGATTGGCGAACGGCTGGCTTTCACCCGCCTTCGTCGCGATCCTGCAATTGAAGCCGCCACGCGACTGCCGACCCCATGTGATGGGTCTTTCCTATTCGATCGCTCTGCTATTCCTGCCGGTCGAATACATGCTGACGGGCGCTGCGATGGGTCTGACCTCGTTTCGCACGGCCTGCATCTTTCTGGCATTCTTGCTGTCGCTGGGCGCGGCCGTCGGCGCGGCGTGGGTGGAATCCGCTCGTGATGAGGAGCCGCAAGCAGTCGACTAAAACGAAGGATGGGCAGGTAGGCTGCGCGCAAGGACGCTGATCGGTCAAGAAATGAACTTCACGATCGAGATTGGTAGAGGCGCCATCATCAGGCAACGGACAAAGATCCTGCATACCCATCACGACGCTCCGACTGCTAGACCTTAAGAAATAGTTAAGGAAATCCGATCAACTATCTTAAAATACTAGATAATTTATGAATATTTTTCAATCCTGCAATGTACTCGCAATTCTCACCGGCAAAATGACCTCCATCTCCTGAAGGCGACCCGCTCCCCAAGGCGGTCGGTCCCGGAGAGCAGCAGGAACCGATGTTCGGTTCTCCAACGCAACTGAGACCTTGCGAGCGTCGAGAGTGGCGCATGGGTTTCGTATGGAGTTAGCAATGTCGCTCAGCGTAAAATCGATTCTGTTCGCGGCTCTGGCCATGGCGGCCGCAAACAATGCATCAGCCGCCGATCTTACCACCTACCAGGCCCCGGATGCCTCCGCCTATGACAGGCCGGCGGCCTTTCAGTGGAGCGGCGCCTATTTCGGTGCCCATGGCGGTATCGCCTCGCCTAAGTTCAATCCTTTCGCCAGCGGCAAGGGGCTGACCGGCGGCGTGCAAGCCGGCTACAATTTCCAGGTAGGACCAGGTATCGTCGGCGCCGAACTGGAAGGCTCCTATCTCGGAAACAACGAACTGCACGTACCGAACGGCAAGGTGGAAGAACGCTTCCGCGGCGCGGCCAAGGCCAAGGCCGGCCTGACCTTCGACCGCACGCTGGTCTATGGCACCGCGGGTCTGACGATGACGAAATTCGAAGGCGGCAAGGGCGTTTCCACCTCTGGCGGCTGGAAGCAGGGTTATCTTGTCGGCGGCGGCGTCGAACAGGGCTTCGGCGGCGGCCTGTCGGCCAAGATCGAATATAACTACGTCATGACCAACGACGTCTCCACGACGACATCGAGCGGCAAGTCGAAGACCGATCTGCGCGATCACGTCATCAAGGCCGGCCTGAACTATCGCTTCTGATCGCCGATTTGCAGAGGTCAGCATGTCCTAGTCAAGCCAGGGCATGCGCGAAGGAGAGCGGCGGAGGATGGCTGATCGAACCCCAAATCAGCGCTTTCGCCGCTTTCGATCATGAAAGTCAGCCGCGTCATGCGTACGCAATCGAACCATTCGCTGCCATCGCGTTTCGCACGATCGGCGGTCTTGCGGTTGCCCGAAAGTTGCCGGACAATCCCGGTGGAGAAGTGCAGCGAAGCGATGACTGATCCGCCAAGGGATCCGACTGCATGAGATGCCAAGCCCCGTGGTTCCATGTCAAAGCCTATGGTTACGGAGCCGGCCGGCCTTGCTGCTGGCAGGGCTGGATGGCGCTTGTTATCTATGCGCTGGTGCTGATGGCCTTTATCTTCGTCGGCGGGCCTAATGCGGATAGTCATCCAATCGGCTACGCCACAGCGATCATCGTCCCGACGGCATTGCTGATTTTCGTTGCCTGGTGGAAAAGCGATGCCCCATGGCGTTGGCGATGGGGCAAAATTGACGAACCAGGTCGGGATTGAGTTGTTCCCTTGCGAGCAGCGGAATCATCCGGCTTCCGCTGGGCCGCTAGAGGGATTTATTCGCATTCAAGCGAAGGTTGGCGAAAACTCGTTACATACCAATCGGGACCGGAGCCTCGGGTATAGAAGGTGTAGAAACATTCCGTATGCTCGACGTAACCTGGCGTTTCGGTGACTTCATAACGTTTGCCGCGACGTGTATCCCGGATTTCGCCGCTGGATTGGCCTGACACCACCTGCGTCTTCTGCTTGCGCCATTGATAGGCACGCGCGCCCGGGCCTAGATCATAGACATTATCCGGCGGACCATAGTCCAGCATCACGCTGCTGATCGGCGCGCCAATATAGCTCTTCATGATCTGCGAGGCACAGGCCGGCAGGATTAGCAGGACTATGAGCGCAGCAATTCCACGGGGGAGCTGCTTCATGCGAATGGCAGTCATCAGAACGTCCTTTGCAACTGGAGAGAGATTGCTGGCAGAGGTACGTCTCATGGATTACGGCAGCATTGCGCTTTGCGGCATCAGCCGCTTTTTGTCGGGCGCCCAAGGATCTGGCGGATGCCTTCCTTGCGGAAAGGCTGCGCCAGCTGGCCGAGAAAATTTTTCGCGACCTCGCCGCGGATGCCAATATCCGTCGAAGATGGTCGATCGGGATTGAAATAGGTGCCAAACAGCAGATCGAAGAACACGACATTCTCACCGTAGTTCGTGTTGCCCTCGCGCATGTCCTTGGAATGATGCCAGCGATGCAGTCGCGGCGTGCTGAAGATATAATCGAAAATACCGGTTCGCATATCGACGTTGCAGTGGGTGAGAATGCCCATGAACGCCGTGATCGCACCAAGCCACCAGAAAACCTGGAGCGGTGCGCCCAGCAGATAGATCGGCAGCTGGCTGAGGGCTACCTTGAACAGCGAATCGGCAATGTGGAAGCGGCCTGTGTTGACGACCCATAGCCTGATAACGCTGTGATGCAGCGCGTGAAAGCGCCAGAAGAACAATCTTTCATGGGCGATCCGATGCGCCCAGTAGAGGCCGAATTCCGCGACGACGACAGCGATCGCCACTTGAAACGGCATGGGTGGTGCCGTCGGCCACAGATCGAAGCGGGCACCGGCGAACGGCTGCAGCACAGTGGCCGTCAGCATCGGGAAAACGGCGCCGACTAGTGCAAACAGTTGCACCGCCCCCTTGGTCAGCAGCGTATGGGCGACGTTATTAGCCGTCTCGCCATCAGGAAGCAGCCAATGCCGCTCATAGGGAATATAGCGTTCGAGCAGCAAGAGCAGCAGCACCTCGCCGGTATAGACAAGCGCAAAGCCAAACATTGGCCGTTCGCTCTCGAAAGCGAAATGAGTGAGAAGCAGGCCAGAGAAGAACACCAAAGGCCAGGACGACAGCGAGAGGACCGTTTTCATTGCCAATCCAGCCAGTCCAGCAGCTCCCGGCAAGATCGGGGCTGGCCGTCGTTAAAACGCCCGTTGGTACATGGATTGATAAAGGATCGTCGTGTACGGCTATATTTTTCATCCGGCCAGTCGCGCCATCGGTCATGCCGCCAGGCGCGCCGCAACTCCTCGCAACTCTTCGGACGCCCGTCGCTCACGCGGCCATCGGTACATGGGTCATATCTATATTGAACGAGGAGAGGGTGCCGATTTCTGCGCTCCGAACCGAGTTCGGCGGCCGATAGAGAGGAGCTGCCGACCGCCAGGATGCAGGCCAAAAGAAGAAAAAACCGCATAACCACCCGCCTTTGATTGCTTTGATGCACGGATGGTCTGCGAAGCAGATTACGGGAGCATTGCGTTATTTCGGGAAAATGTGCGGCTAGCTTTTCGACAGACGATTGCCAGGGCAGCTGCGGGCTTGGCTAGTATTGCCATGGCTAGGAGCTGAGGGGGATAGATTATTGGTTGCGGGGGCCTGAGCCCATGAAGACTTGTAGATTTTCAAGCCTCAGGCTGGGCTTGAGGCAATAATTTCGCTTTTTGCCGGCGGTCGGCATGACGGCGCACGGGGAACATATTTAATCGCCTAAAGCGAGGATGATCTGACGCCGGCGGCGAGCCGCCAAGCTTCAGGTGTGATGGTCATCGATCTTGTGAAGGCGCCAACAAAATTGACGACTTCCGGATATCCGCATGCTGCGGCTATGTCCGCAAGCGAGAGCTCACCATTCCGAAGCAACAGACAGGCGCGTTCCAGACGTGCTTCTCGAAGCCATTCGTGGGGTGTCATTCCCGTCGTCTCACGGAAAGCGCGGATGAACGCAAATCTTGGCAGATCGCAAAGGAGAGCGATCTCGCTGATTGAAACCTTAGCCGCAATCCTGCTTCTCAAAAGCTCTTTTGCGAGATGCTCCTGCTTCTTCGAAAGCGTCAGTCGGCGATCTGGCGTTCGAAGGCGTCCGTTCCCGTAGGTATGAGCCAGGTGAACGCCAATCGCAGTGGAGATCTGGTCCACAAAGAGGCGATTACTTTGCTGCCTTGCTCCACATCCAATCAGCGTGCGCAACAATCCGGCTAGCAGCGCATCCGGACGTGCGGTCGTGGTTGCCAGGGCAGAAACGTCTCCCAAGTCCGATTCTGCCGCGATCTCCTCAAGGTCAGAGCCCGAAATTTGCGCCAGAATAAAGTCAAACGAGCCGCTCAAATCGGCTTTGTAGGACTCGCACAGATCACGAACATAGATGTGGCTCTCGTTAAAATCGTGAACGGTCGAGCGCTGCCCATCGAAAATCCGCCTGCGGTGACCACGCTGAACCGAAAGACCAATTAGATATCCATCTGCACCTGCCGGGGTGGTGACTCTTCCTGGTGCCGTTTTCGATGCCTTTCTGAAAAAGGTCATGTTACCGGCGAAAAGCTGCCAGTCCTCATCGAGCCTCTCCACCGTGCATCCGAAGGAATCCCTCTTATGTTGGACCCTGACGCCAAGTCCGTCCATCGCCATTGGTAGTGCCTCTCGGTTTCAACGAAACTCGGTAGAGCCCCGCCCCGCATTGTTCAGTTAGGTATAACTTGATGCCCGCGTCGAATCCATAGGTCGCCTCATATGCCGCTGCTCCGGGAGCTTCCGATGCCGAGCCGTGAAGTCGACATTATCGCACTTGACGCAAGCACCAGTAATCATCGAACGATTTTTTGCAAAGATTCGCTCAGTGAGTTTTCCTGTGCCGCCAAGCCGCGGGCGTGGAGCCCGTTTCGCGTGCAAAGACCTTGGTAAAATGGCTTTGATCGGTGAATCCGCATTCGGCCGCGATATCCTTGAGCGAGTGCGCGGACGTCGGCAGAAGGTCTTTGGCATGATCGATCCGGATTTTCATAAGCCATTGATAGGGCGTTATTCCAGTTGCTCTACGGAATTCCCGAGTGAAATGATTGGGCGATAGCCCGGTTGCAGACGAAATCTCGACTACACTCAGTTCGCGTCCTAAATTTTCGATCATGTATTCTTTAGCGGCCTTCTCCTGCTCCACCGATAGAGAGCTGGGCGAAACGCCGTTGCACATGAACTTATCGCAGTAATCGTGAAGCAAGTGAGCGCAGACTGCGAGCGCCATGGACTTCAGGAGCGCCGGCAGGACGAGGCCACTTGCGTCGAACAACGACACGAGAGCCGTTGCCAAATTTGACAGAACCTCATCCGGATGCCGCCTCTTGCAAATGAGCTTGCTATTTCTCGTAAAAGTCGAAATCCTTGCAATCTCCAGAAGAAGCGCCTTGGGCAGGACGAGCGCAAGAGCGTGGAGATCGCTATGCAATTCAAAGGCCGCGCCGTCGAAAAGATCGATGAGACATATTAATCCCCGTCGATAGGAATTGACGGCAGTGCGGGTACCGTATCGGTCGATGTCGGCGTGGAGCGCATCTTCAAGGTATATCATAAGGAGATAGGCATCCGAGGTCGGAATCCTTGCCTCCTGAAATTGGCCGCCCCCCAGAGTCTTTGTCAGCTTCGCCGTATAAAAGACAGCCGATTCCACTGGCACCACTTCCAGAACCGCCGCCTCCGGTATGCCGAAATAACTCCCGATACCCGCTCCGCTGAAATGTTCAGGGCTCAACCGTCTCTCCCGTCCAACCTTAAGCACATCAGCCCAGATACCCTCCTCCAGGCTAGAACATACTGGAACGGATATATTCGACAACTAGCAATCACAATCACAGCCGCCGCACCGCGCGCCGAGATTGCTCTTTCGGCGTGGCGTCTTTTTATGTGAGCATTTCGCGCAAATGTCGGCATCTAACGTTCTTTCCATCGCTTCTCAAGGTGCTTTCCATTAGGTCTCAGCTACGCCGACGTGACATGAAGCTCAAACGCTTAAAGCTTAGATTCAAGTGTTTGCACGCCGCGACTGCATGACCGAAGTCGCAGAACCGAAAGGAGGATTTCAAAAGGTCCGAAAGACTACCCCCGACAGACCGATCTTCGATCCGCGCGTCGAAAGGGTGATCAGTTTTGAACGAAAGGCTCGTTCTTTGACGCATAGCTCCGTCTTGTAAATTCCACCTATGGTGCGGCTAAAATCGCTGTGATAGCGTCCGGATAATTCAAAAAAACCTCAGTTCTTGCAACGGAGTTAGACGGATGCCAATCTTGACGGTCCGCGACGACACGCGTCTTTATTACAAGGACTGGGGCAGCGGTCCGGTGGTTTTTTTCAGTCACGGTTGGCCGCTCAGCAGCGATATGTGGGAAAATCAGATGATGTTTCTTGCATCCCATGGCTACCGAGTTATTGCCCATGACCGTCGTGGATTCGGCAGGTCGGATCAGCCCTGGCATGGCTATGACCACGACACGTTCGCAGACGATCTCGACGAGCTCATTCGCACGCTGGATCTAACTGAGGTCACGCTGGTGGGCTATGCCATGGGCGGCGGCGAAATCGCGCGCTACATCGGCCGCCATGGTACGGATCGGGTGGCTCGTGTCGTTCTCATTGGAGCAACCACTCCCAAGCTTGCACAGAGCGACGATTATCCATGCGGCGTTCCCGAGCCCGTCTTTGAGGGCGTGCGCGCCGGCTTAAGAGCGGATCGGGCCGAATTCATGCGCGGCTTTGCCCGGCTGTTTTTTGGCGCGGACCGTGACGGCACGACAGTTTCCGAAGGAAGTATGATCCAGTTGCACCAGATCGCCATGCAGGGTTCCTTGAAGGCGGCACATGATGCGATCACCGCATGCGCAGCCACAGACTACCGCGGCGATATCAAGCGGTTCAATGTTCCGGTGCTGATCATTCACGGCGAAGACGATGCATTCGTCCCGTTCAAGGCCACGGCCGAACAGGCTATTCAGCTCATTCCCGAGGCCGAGCTAAAGGTCTATGAACGTGCTCCGCATGGCCTATTGTTCACGCACAAGGACAGGCTGAACCAAGACCTGCTTGGTTTCTTGCGGCGATGAGTATCGACGCGTCATATGAGGTGACTGCCGATGGCGGCCTCATTCATTTCATGCCGATGGGCATCCTCCGCCTCTCGGCGAAAGATGCATGGAATGTCATCGCCAACCTTCGGCCGATCGAAATAGGCAGTCACGCGTTCGAACTTAGTCAGGACGTCAGCTGCGCCCTTGGCAACGCGTGCCTTATCGAGCAAGCCAATCCTAGTGCCTGCGCACTGCTTCAGGTCAAAAATCCAGCGATGATCCTCATGCGGCCAATCGCATCGGTTCTCGCGGAAGATGCGCTAAAGCATTTTACGGAAGGCCTCTATCAACTCTTTCAAGGTCGAGCTGCGATCGCCTATGACGGCAATCTGACGGTTGCAGGCGGGGGCGAACATCAGGTCGCTTTCAATCTCTGGCAGGTTGAGCGGGACACTGCTTCACACGACATCTATCTGAGCTTCTCGAGCCTTCGTGAGAGAACATCGCTCGAGCAGACAAAGGATGGCCTGCAAAGCGACCTGGCGCGCTCGGCTCGCATCTCGCTGCTGGGAGAGATGACCGCCTCGATTGCCCATGAGGTCAATCAGCCGCTCGGGACCATCGTCGCGAGCGCCGAGGCTGGATTGCGGTGGCTGTCCAGGGATGAGCCTGACATCGCCGAGGCCAAACTCCTGCTCGAACGCATCGCCAAGAACGGCAAGCGCGCGGCCGACGTCATCACAACGATGCGGGCAATGGCCAGCAACAAGAAGTCGGAGCGCCTCCCGACCGACATCAATTCGGTCATCGAGGAAACGATCCTTCTCCTGCGAACCGATTTCGCCAAACGTCAGATCACCCTGCGCCTCGATCTTTCGCCCACGCTTCCACTTGTGAAAGCTGACAAGACACAGATCCTGCAGGTGATCGTCAATCTCGCCCTGAACGCCACCCAGGCAATGTCGGACGGACAGGCCTGGAACAGGACCCTGTGCATTCGCACCCGGCAGGGCGGCGCTGATGTCATCGTGGACGTCGAAGACAGTGGACCGGGGATTGATCCTCATGTTCGCGAGCGACTTTTCGATAGCTTTTTCTCCACCAAGGAAACTGGCATCGGCATAGGTCTTGCCATTTGCCGTTCGATCATAGAAGCGCACGGGAGCCGCATCGAGCTCCAGTCGACGCCCCACTTGGGAGCACGTTTCAGCTTTGGCCTTCCCGTGGAGCAGACGCACGCAGATGGATAGGCAGCAACAGCCTGCAGGACGGCATTGCCGAAGAACCAGCCTTCGTCTCAACCCGGTTTGGATATGAACACGACACCAATTGTGCATGTCATCGATGATGATCATGACTTGCGTCTTTCGCTCGACAGCTTGCTTCGCTCCGTCGGCTTGAAAACCGTGCTCCATGAGACGGTTCCAAATTTCTCCGTCTTCTCGGGCTCGGGCGGGCCTTGCTGCGCGCTGGTGGACGTGCGGCTGCCAGGCTTTAGCGGACTCGATTTCCAGGACCAGCTCCTGAAGAACGAGAAGTCCATCCCTTTGATCTTCATGACCGGTTTTGGAGATATCCCGATGACGGTCCGCGCGATGAAGGCTGGCGCCATCGACTTCCTTCCGAAACCTTTTAGAGATCAGGACATGTTGGACGCGGTGTCCCGAGCATTGGAGATCGACCGTCAGCGACGGTCAAAGGATTCCGAGGTGTCATCATTGCGAGCTCGCTACGAAGAGCTCAGCTCCCGCGAAAAGGAAGTGATGGCGCTGGTCGCGATAGGACTAATGAACAAACAAATCGCCGGCCGGTTATCCCTGAGCGAGGTCACGGTCAAGATCCATCGCGGCGCGGCGATGCGCAAGATGGACGCTCGCACGCTGGCCGACCTCGTCAAGATGGCTGAATCTCTCGGGCTGAACGAGGCCTAGCGCGCCCTATTCCGCAATCACGCCGATTTCCTTCAGGCTCGACGCGAGCTCCTCAAAACCGAAGGGCTTGGTGACGAAGCCTCGCGCACCGCAGCCGTAGGCCTTTTCCTCCAGGTTCGACGCGCCGCTTCCAGTCATCAGGATGATCGGCAGTTCCTCGACCTCATGACGGAGGACGTCGATAAGGTCCAGGCCATTCACCTTCGGCATGTTGATGTCGCTGATGACGCAGGCGAAATCCAGGAGATTGGCCCGGTTGACCAACAATTCGGCGGAATTGAAACATTCCACCTTGCACCCGAACGAGCGAACAAGGCTACTCAGCGCCGCCAAGAACTCAGCGTCATCATCGACAATCCCTATAAGGGCGGTTGGTGGCATCGCAGCTTCTTTCATACGCACCGATCCAAGATGCTTTCCGACTGAGCATAGTGAGATATCTGGATCCTTCAATCATTGCGCGCCGCTTTGCTAGCTTCTTTCGCTTCTGACGTAGTCCGCACACAAAGCGAAGCCTCCCTAAATTGTCCATTCTTCCGCGCGTGAGACCTGTGTCAGAGCAGTGCCTTGGCGGCGTCATTCCGTCAGGCGGCGACCGCCCGGCTTTCTGGACTTGTCATGTACCGTCGCCAGGCGCTCGGGGTCGTTCCGGTCACACGCCGGAAAATTCGCGAAAGATGGGCTTGGTCCGCCAGCCCGCAATCAAGCGCGATTTCGCAGAGAGGGGCGTCGCTGTTCAGCATGCGATATTTCGCAAACTCCACCCGGCGTTCGACGATATAATTGTGCGGAGAAATGCCGAACGTCACCTTGAAGGCGGCGGAAAAGTAGCTGGTACTGAGCTTTGCGACCTGTGCCAGTTCATCGAGAGCGATCGAATGCGATATGCGCTCCTCGATGTAGCTCTTCACGCGATTGATCTGCCAGGGAGCGAGGCCGCCGGAGGGGTTGCGCTGGCGCTCGGCGGCTTCGACCACGACTGAGAACGGCTTCAGCAAGTTGGAAGCCTGCTTCATGAGATCGATCGCGATCGTCTCGTCTTTGTCAACACAACGGATCGCGCACAAAAGAAGGGAAGATACTTCCTCCGCGGTTTCCGTCGCGACGTTCTTGAAAGTGATTGGGGAGGCATTGTGGGCGAAAACAGCGGCAGCGGACATCGTCTATCTCCAATGTGACCCTTTAAACTTCATGAGGTCATCTTGGAACGACCGGGCTGCCGACGAAATCGTAC
Source organism: Rhizobium sp. BK098 (assembly GCF_014193155.1). Classification (NCBI taxonomy): domain Bacteria; kingdom Pseudomonadati; phylum Pseudomonadota; class Alphaproteobacteria; order Hyphomicrobiales; family Rhizobiaceae; genus Rhizobium; species Rhizobium sp. BK098. The sequence continues at coordinate 101,716 of NZ_JACHYY010000013.1, forward strand.
ACAGATCCGGTTCCAGCACACATGCGTCTTAGCGGATCATACCAAGGTATTATCGGCGCGAAACTCTTGGAGGTAGATTCGATCGGCCACGCCTCTGAACCCGTTGAGTCCATTGACAAACTTCGCGAGCCAAACCTAGGTTCGGGCCGGAAGTATGCCAACCAAACCCTGCCCCGAACGCAAAGGGAGGCGCCGTGCGTCCACGAAACCTCGCCTCATTTCACGAGCTCAGTACGCCGATGGTCTTCGTCCGCGCTGAGGTTGCGTTCAGTTTGCATCTGTTAGAGCGGCGGCGTAATTGGCGGGGATCCAGAAGAAATGCCCGTCCTTCGCCTTCACATGGCCGAGGCCTGGGAAGGATATGTGGGCCGCTCCGATCCAATAGCCCTTCTTTGCCGCGTCGGCGAAAATCGCGAGACGCTCGCTTTCCGCCATTTCGGCATCGCTGTCATAGGCGACCGTCACGGCCGGATCAGGGAATTGCACGGCGCCGACATGAACGACATCGCCCCACAGCAGCAGCTTGGCACCGTTGCTCTCGACGTCGAAAAAGCTATGACCGGGCGTGTGTCCCGGGCTGGCGATCGGCTTGATGCCGGGAGCCAGTTCCTCACCATAGGCGAACGGCTTGAAGCGTCCCGCGTCGATGTAAGGCTTTAGCGATGATTTGGCGCCTTCGAACATCGATTTCAGGAGTTCCGGAGCCGCTGCTTCATTTGCATCCTTCAGCCAGTAGTCAGCGTCGGTCTGACTCACCCTGACCAGGGCATTCGGAAAGGCCATCTCACCGTTCGGCGCCACGCCGCCGACGTGATCGGCATGCAGATGGGTGAGATAGATCTCATCGACCTGCTCGGGGGCATAGCCAGCCGCCCGAAGATTCTCGATCAGGTGGCCGCAGCATTTGCCGTAGAGGCTGCCAGCGCCGCTATCGATCAGGATGAGCTTCGGTCCGGTATTGATCAGGAAAGCGTTGATCGATCCCGCGACTGGAACGGCGAGCTTGCTTTCGGCAAGCAGCGCATCAGCCTCACCTGGAGCGGACTGATCGAGCGGCACGCTCTGACCGTCGCTTAACGATGTCTTGGTGAGGACTTTATGGACCGGAAACGGATGCGTGCCGTCGGACAGGGCGGTGATTTCGAAGTTGCCGAGCGTCATACGGTAAAAAGCTGGCGCCTGGGTGCCGACCTTTGGGGCACCGGCTGACGCATATCCACTCAGCAGGATGACAGTGAGGATCGAGCAAAGAACGAACAGGCCGAGGTTTAACGCCAGGCCCGCAGCCCTCCGCGGCCGGCCGCAAGAGCCGGCAAGCAGAACTCTGTAGTTCATAAGTTTCTCCTGTTTTTAGGGGACATGTTGGTCCAACGCGCTGTGCGGCGTCGCGCAGCGCTGCAATTTGTTCGGGAGCTGGCACGTTGCGCCGTCAGATTAACGATAGCGGTCGACAATTCGCATTTTTGGGCGGTTCGCTTCGATGCGATATGGCGCGAGTGGAGCCTCCTCTCGGCCGTTACTCGTTGGCGACATCGACTTCGGGACGATCGTCTGCCTCGACATGCTCCTTGTGCCAGGAGCCGTCTTCAGACTGAAAGACGATCTCTGCATCGCGGCCCTCAAGCTGCTGCCTGCGCGCCGCACGCTGGGCTGCGGCGCGCGCCGCCGAGTGGCTTGGATAAGGCTCCGACCAGACATCCCCCAGCCGATAGGCCCAACCCCCATCGTGTCGGCCAATGTGATATGTGAGATGCAAAGGCGCGTTTTCTTCATTCATGATCAATCCATTTCTTGGCGTTTCGCAACGTCACAAACGCTGTGCAAATGCGGCGGCTTGCCGGTTAGTCAGCAAGCCTTCGTTCTCCGCCGCAGTTTAGGAAAAGCCGGCCAGTCCGTATTGTTTGTTTCTCCGCTCCATGGACGTTTCACCTGCCGATCTCGGCCGATGGACCGGCGGCATTCGAAAGTCTTAGCGAGACCATACGACCGTATGATTTGCGGCCATTGGCTGAGTTGCTACTGTCAATCGTCACCTCGAAAGAGGTGGGTAGCGCTCTCCTCCCCGCTACCAGCTTGCGCTTCGGTTCCCCTTCCCGAAGCCTGCGGATAAGCGTCCGCCAGACCGCCCAGTCGCCCCTGGGCGGTCTTTTTCGTCGAACTATATCTTTTAATTCGGGAATGGATCGAAGGGGCAATCGCTGATGAGGTCGGCGGCACCGCCACCGTCTCAGAGAGCCGATGCGCCCAGCCGACGGCCATAATCCGCGATACTCTTTCCGACCGGCAGTCGTTCTTTCTGGTAGCGTTCGAGCGCTTCGGAGAGATCTTCGGAAGCCAGCAACGCTTCTCTCAGCGCGAGCGTGTCGCCGGCAGCCTTCGAGACACCCATCGCCGTATGTGGCCGAACGACAAACGCTGCGTCACCAATGATGGCCGTATGCGCGGATACGATATTTGTCGCTTCAAAGTCGAAGATTCCTTGAATCGAAGGCAGGGATTCGGCTTCGATTGCCTTGACCAACGGAGGCGGCAACATCGAGGCGGCATCCGAGCGGAGCATTTGTAACCGCTCCTCCGACAAGGCGCCTCGCGGCAAAGAATAGTCGAATATTCGGCCATCGGCGGCAGTGAACAGCGTCTGCAGTTCGTCAGACGCAACCGGCCGGTACCAGACCCAATTATATCGGCGCTCGCCGGGACCGGTTTCACCGCCCGGGCCGGGAACGAGATAGCCGAGAACATGGATCCCGCTCGTCACGTAAAAGGCGAAACGGTCCAGCAGGACCGCGGCATCCTGCGGCAATGCTGTCTCCGGAATAAGACCGCGCCAGGCCACGTAGCCGGCGAACCGGTTCGACGCGTCCCTGTTGAGCAGAGGACGAACGACCGAGCCGAGGCCGTCCGCGCCGATGACGAGATCGGCATCTTCCCGACGGCCATCGGCGAACAGGAGCTGAGCCCCTTCCGCGCCTTCGACCACATCGACCACGGGTTTCCCGATCTGATAGCTTTCGGCCACCATATGGGATGCAACGGTCGAATAGAGGAAATCCCAGGAGATCTGCATCTGCGGTGTCCGCGATGTCTCCGCGATGCTTCCGTCCCGATTGAAATAGATCCGCTCCTTGGCGACGACACCGACGCGGGCAACATGCTCACAGCCGATGGCGCGCAGGATCCTGAAGAGATCATGCTGTCCGACAAGACCTGCTCCCCGTCCGGCCAAGCCGGACGGAGAGCGTTCGTAGATTTTCACGTCGTGGCCATCACGCTGGAGGAGGATGCCAGCAAAGAGACCTGCAAGCGATCCTCCGACAATCCGAATACGCAGCCGCTTCATGGCAATCTCCTATCGCGCGCTGGCAGCCGTGGTCGAACGGGCACGATGTTCGACCGCACGAATGGCCAAGGCGACCGCCGCAAGTAGGGCGCCGAGGACACTGACGCCGATCCAGCCGCCATACCCCCAAGCTGCAGTCGCCAGCGCCGCACCGATCGCGCCACCAAGGAACATTGAGGTCATGAAGATGGTATTCAGTCGGCTGCGAGCATCGGCATCGAGCGCGTAGACGATATGCTGGTTCGACACGAGCGCACTCTGGATGCCGAAATCGAGGATGACGACACCGATCACCAGCGCGGCGAGAGAGGCCCACAGGCCGAAGATCAACCAGGCGACCAGCGTCAGAAAAGCGCCCATCCAGACGACGAAATGCGGTCCACGGCGATCGGCGATCTTGCCGGCAAGCGGAGCGGCGAAGATGCCAGCTGCGCCAACGATCCCGAACAGGCCGGCGACATCGGCGCCGAGGTTGAAGCGCGGCGTCTGCAGGTAGAGCGCCAGGATCGTCCAGAAAGCCGTGAACGAGCCGAAGAGCGAGGCCTGCATCAGTGCGGCCGTTCGAAGCGCCCGTTCCCGCTTCCACAAATGGGCAAGTGACTTGATGGCGCTATGATAGGCCATGCGCGAGGTCGGACGATGATGAGGCAGAGCGAAATACATCAGGACTGCTGCGCCAAGCGCCAAAGGCACGCCGATCCAGAACATCTCGCGCCATCCGGCATGCTGACCGACAAATCCGGACAATGTTCTGCTGAACAGGATTCCGGATAGCACGCCAGCCATGACAGTGCCGATTGTCGAACCGCGCTTCTCGGGGGAGGCAAGCGAAGCCGCAAAGGGAACGATCTGCTGGGCGACCGTTGAACTGGCACCGACGACGAGCGAAGCCAGCACGAGCGACCAGGCGGTAGGCGCTACTGCCGCGAGCGCAAGCGCGACCGAGAGAATGATAAATTGGCCGATGATCAGCTTGCGCCTATGGACGAGGTCCCCGAGCGGAAGCAGGAAGAAAAGGCCGAGTGCATAGCCGAGCTGCGTGGCGGTCGGGATAAAGCCCGTGACCGGCTGGTGCTGGAATTCGTTCTCGATGATCCCCAGCATTGGCTGATTGTAATAGATATTCGCCACGGCGATGCCGCTGGCAGCCGCCATGGCAAATAATGCCGACCTCGAAAGCTCTTTCGACATTATCGGCCGATGTTGACTTAACGCGTCCATGATCCTTGCCTTTCTGGCTGAAAAGATATGCTGTTATCTAGCTTTTTATCGAAAACCGTTTTAGCTATCTTGGATGATCAGCCGGTATAACGGATATCGATATAATGAATACGGATGATGTATTGGTCTTCACCGCAGCGGTTTCGGCCGGCAGCCTCTCTGCTGCCGCGCGACGTCTTGGCATCACTCCCATGATCGCAACTCGCCGACTGGCCGCGCTCGAGGCCACAGTCGGAGTAAGGCTGCTTCACCGCACGACGAGGTCACTTTCGCTCACCCCGGAAGGCGAGAGCTTCCTGCCTTTCGCGCAGGCGCTCGTCGATAACGAGGCGGCCGCCATGGCGCTCTTGCATTCCGGCACCGAGAGCGCCGCCGGCCTGCTGCGCATATCCGTGCCGATCTCGTTCGCGCTGAAATTCATCATGCCGATGGTGCCAAAGCTGTTGGAAGACAATCCCGATCTAAGGATCTCGGTCGACATGACCGACAGCCTGCCTGACCTAGTGGCGACCGGGACGGATCTTGCAATCCGCATCGCCCGGCTCAGGGACAGCAGTCTTATCGCCCGCAAACTCGCGGACAATCCGCGGGTCGTCGTCGCCAGTCCGCGCTATCTTGCCCGTCGCGGCACGCCCTCCTCCCTCGACGAACTCGCCGATCACGACTGCCTATCACTCGCCGGCGCCACTCATTGGACGTTTCGCGAGCATGTTGCTGAACGCCACGCGAGACTGAACGGACGCTTTTCCTGCAGCAGCATCGCAGGCTGCTACACGGCATGCCTCGGTGGGGCCGGCATCGCCATGTTGTCGACCTGGTACGCGGCCGACGACATCAAGGCTGGCCGCCTGACGCCGATCGATTTTCATGGCGCAGAACCTGAGCCGATAAATATCTGGGCCGTCTATCCGACGACGCGTCTCGTCCTTCCCAAAGTCCGTGTCTTCATCACCGCTCTTCGCGCCACGCTAGCGGAGGCTGGCATCGAGGGAACTAAAGAGTGACGATGGCCGCCCTCACCCTTTCCGGCGTCATCGGCATGTCGCGGAAGCGAATGCCGGTCGCGTCGGCCAACGCATTAGCAAGGGCGGCCGAAGTCGGCCCCTGCCCGCATTCTGCGACACCAAGAAACGGTTGGCCGGGTTGCTCCTCGACAATCACGTCGATCTTCTTAGGGATATCGAGGAAACGCAGGATCGGATACGCGCTCCAATCGAAGCTGGTGCGGATCGTTTCGTTGTTGGTGACTTCCTCGCGCGTGCACCAACTGAGCGACTGAATGATCGCACCCTCGATCTGGTTCTGAACGCCGTTCGGACTAACCACCTCCCCGCAATCGGCGGCGGCCTGGACGCGGTGAACCATGATCCGTCCGGTATTCTGGTCGACGCTGATTTCCAGGCAGACGGCGCAGTAGGCGCCGAGGTTCTTGTATCGCGCAAAAGCCATACCGAAGCCGTGGAAGGGCCCTTTCTTCTGACGCTTGTGCCAGCCGAATGCATCGGTCGCCGTTTGCATGACCTGGCGAGCGCGGAGATCGGCCATGTGGTTCAGCCGAAGATCGAGCGGATCGACATTGCCGGCAAGCGCAAGCTCGTCGAACATGCTTTCGATCGAGAAGACGTTGAGATGGGCGCCGAGCGAACGCAATGCCGAGACCCTGATCGGCATGTCCTTGATGAAGTGATAAAGGACATTCATGTTCGGCAGATCGTAGAGCGGATTGGAATTGCGGCTTCCGTCTCCTTCCGGCATTGGAATTTCCTTGCCTTCGGGCTGCGGAAAGCCGGGCACGATCTGATTGCCGACGAGAACGCCGCCGGCGCCGACCGGGCGGTTGTTGTGCGGATTGCTCCAGACATCGTATTTCCAAGCCACGATGCGGTTGGAGGCGTCAAGACCGGCTTCGACCTCGGTCACCATGCCCGGACCGAGCGGCTCCCAGCCGAACTCCTGTTCGCGCATCCACTGCAGCCGCACCGACCGGCCGGGAACCGTCATGGCGATATAAGCAGCTTCTGCGGCGACGTCATCCGCACCGTTCTGACCGTAGCAGCCCGCGCCTTCGACATGGATGGCACGGATTTTCTCGATGGGCCGGTCAAGCAGCTCGGCGGCGACGCGGCGTACGTCGTAGGTTCCCTGGCTATGGGTCCAGATGGTCAGGAAATCGTCCTCAAGCAGTGCGATGGCACAGGAAGGACCAATCGAGCCATGACTGATCCATCGGCGCGTATAACGCGCCGACAGTGTCTTGACAGGCGCCGCGGTCGGATGGGCGACGTCGAGAATAACGATGTCGCGCGCCGGCAGCGCCTTCAGCGTATCCGTGACGCTTCCGGTCGGAAACGCTGCTCCTGCCGCCTCGTAGTCGGACGCCTGTAGCTTGCGCATCAGTTTGACCGCGTCCCACTCCTTCTCGGCAACGATGGCCGCAAAATCACCGTTCTGCACGAACTTGACCACCTTCGGCATCGCCTCGATCTCGGCGGCGGGCGGTAGCTTCAGACGCGTCCTCTCGCTCGGGCCTCGCAGCAAGCGGGCATGCAGCATGCTCGGCAGGCGCATATCATGAAGGAAAGCCTGACCGCCGGTCGTCTTGGCGGGGATGTCGATGCGCGGAAGGTTTGTGCCCATTGTTCGAAACTCGGGCTTCTTGCGCAACGGTGCGTTGGCGATTGCTTCGACATGCAGCGAGAGCGCGGCTGCGACCTCACCATAGGAAACCACCCGGCCATCCGATACGGCAATTTGTCCTTTTCCGGTCGTCGAAAGCTGTTCGGGCTCGACCTGCAACTGCTCTGCCGCCTTCTGCAGGAGCACCATCCGGACATTGGCCGCCGCGTTGCGGATTGCCGTGCCGCTATCCTGCATCGAATGGCTACCCGCCGTCAGGCCTTCATCAGGCGTGCGCGCGGTATCGACCGTCACCATCGTGACCGAGGTCGGCGGCAGATCGAGCTCTTCCGCCGCGACCTGCAGCAATGCGGTCCTGATGCCCTGGCCGAGCTCGGCCTTGCCTGTGAAGACCGTCGCGTGACCCTTTTCGTCCAGCTGGATCCAGGAATCGAGATAGGGCCAGTTTTTCAGGCTTCCGGGAAGGTCGGGAGCGACGACGGCAGGCCCTGCCCCTCCTTCGCCGCCGCCGGCGAGCTGGGCGAAGGCCGGACGCGTAAGTGCAAATGCAACGGCTATGCCACTTGCGCTGAGGAAGGAGCGCCGGGTGAGACCGGCATTTGGAATGGCGTTCATTGCGCGCCTCCTGTCGCGGAAGCGAGGGAAAGCTCAAGGCTCGCGCGATGCACCGCCCGCAATATTCTGGCATGCGTCCCGCAACGGCAAAGATTGGGCTGCATGTGCACGCGGATCTGTTCCTCGGTCGGAGATGGGTTACGGTCGAGCAGAGCCTGGGCGCGCATGATCATGCCAGCGATGCAATAGCCGCACTGTGCGGCCTGCTCATCCTGGAAGGCTTTCTGGACGACGTTCGGCTTTTCAGCTGTGCCCAGCCCCTCAATGGTGCGCACCTTCCTGCCTTCAAGCAGGCCGACAGGTGTCAGACAGGAGAAAACCGGCATGCCATCGACATGCACGGTGCAGGCGCCGCATTGCCCGAGGCCGCATCCATATTTGGCGCCATTCAGCTCGAGGTCGTCACGCAGGACGTAGAGGAGCGGCGTATCCGGATCGGCTTCGACCTCATGGCCCTCGCCATTGACGCTGATCGAGATCGTCATTCCGCATTCTCCTTGCGTATATCGCCGACGGCAGCTTCCAGATCGGGCCATGTCGGCTTATTGGTGAAGCGGGCGCGGGCATAGGCGAGCAGCTCGGCCAATTGGCGGTCGGTCACGGTGTTGGAAAAGGACGGCATGTACGGACCTTTTTCCCCTGGCGGCTCGATCCCCCACAGCAGCGTCTGCACGGCGTTCCTCGGGTCATCGGCTTTGAGGTCGGACGTGGATGAAAGAAGCGGCCGGCCATTGACGTTCATCGGCGCACCCGGCGCATGACAGCCGGAGCAGGCGCCTTCGAAGAGAAGATCGGCCTCAGGATGCGCCGCGGCGGCGGCAGATCGATTATCGATGCCGGCTTCGGCTGCGACGGCCGCCGGAGCGCCATCACGAGATGGGTGCATCCGCGAAGCGACGTAGACAGCGATCGCCCTGACGTCGGCATCGTTCAGACGGGAGAGACCTTCGGCAACAGGCCCCATCGGGCCGCCGGCCGCGCTGTGTTCGCGATCGGATCCTGTCTTGAGATAGGCAAACAAGGAATCCGCGTTCCAGGTCGCGGCGGAAGGATTCGTTGTGTCGAGCGCAGGTGCGTTCCAGCCCTCTGCAACGCCGCCGGCAAATTCCCGCCCCTTCTCCTCGCCGCCGCCAAGATTGCGTGGCGTGTGACAGCCGCCGCAATGGGCAAGCCCGTCCACCAGATATTTTCCCCGGTTCCATTCGGCGCTTTCGTTCGCCTGAGGCTCGAACGCCGTCTGCCTGAGGAAGAGCAGCTTCCAGCCGGCAAGCAGCGGCCGGAATCCGAGACCCGGAAGCAACTGGTTTTCGGGAGCTTGCTGCGAGACCGGCTGGCGGGTCATCAGAAATGCATAGATTGCCTTGAGGTCGTCGTCGCCGACGTGGGTAAAATGCTCATAGGGCAACGCCGGATAGAGATGGCTCCCATCGCGGCCGACGCCCTGCCTCATGGCGCGGCTGAACGCGGCGAGCGACCAGGCGCCGATGCCCGTCTTCTCGTCGGGCGTGATGTTGTTCGAGAAGAGTGTGCCGAAAGGCGTCGGCAAAGCGCGCGCACCGGCGAAAGGTGCGCCATTCGGCGCGGTGTGACAGACGATGCAATCGCCGACGGTGGCGAGCTGCTCGCCCTTTGCGACAAGACCACGATCGAAGCTCGAGGGTGATGGGCGCGCGACTTCTGGGAGTGCGGGCTCATAGACGATCCAGGCAGCAATCCCAATCCCGGTAACGATCATAGCCGATACGAACGCGGCTCCGATTGCCAGATGTCGCTTCGAAAGTTTCATATGAGGTGCTTCGCTGTTGCAAACGTTGCGATTATTTCGCGCATGGGTTTGAGGGGCGTCTTGTCGCCACTGCCGCTCTTTTGGACAAATCGATTGTCCCTAAAAATCTTCGGCAATTCGGAAAGCCGTGGGGCCGATCCTGCTTACTGTCGGCCCCACTCCGCTTCATGATCAGATCAATGCGTGCCAGCCTTGCGAGCACGGCGGCCGGTGACCGTGTTTCTGACCGCATCAAGAAGAAGGGTTATCAAGGCCAGCGTTGCGACCGTCGCGACGCCCAGATCCACCGCAGACGAAAGGCTCGCCCAGGTCGCGATCTTGCCCAGCAACAGGGCCACCACGGCCTGGGCCAAGTAAGCGACCAGGAACAGCGCTGAAAGCGTCGCGCCTCTATGCGTCACAGGAGCGGCGGCATTGATGAGCGAAAGTCCTCCAAGGAGGAGCAGGCTGTAGGCCATCCCGCCGCCGATCTGGGCAACGGTATAGAACACCAGCGAGTGCAGGACCGCAGCGAGCGCCAGCAACCCGGAGGAGACAATGGCGATGGCACTGCCCATAAGCATGACCCTACTCGGTTTGACTCCCCGCACCGGGATTGTCGCGATGGCAGAGGAGACTGCAAAAAGCGCGATGGTTCCGCCGTTTACGAGGGCGTTTTGGGAGGCAATGACATCACGCGCCACCTGCGCACCGAGGGAAAGCGTCATTGCGCCAAGCACGTAAGAAGCCGTTACCGCCGCAGTCGCCGTGACGAAGGTCGCAAACAGGCCGTTCGGGATGGCGGGAACCCTCGGCCGCCAGCGGCCGGTGGGCCGCGATGCCGTATGGTTTGGCAGCATCCAGGTCGCAACCGTGAGCACGGTGAGGACTATGGCTAGAACGGCGAAATTTAGCCGTGTCGGTAGCGGCGCATATTCGATGAGCGCACCTCCGACAAGGGCGGCGCCGATCATTCCGAACGCCTGGGCGGCGGCCGTCGCGCTGCCGGCCTGCGCGGTTCGGCCCGGCGCGCTGAACTCGACCATGGCGGCAGCCGACGGCCCTGCGGACAGCCCCACGCCGACGCCCATGAAGGCCCTGCCGATGAAGATCCAGTCAACGTCCGGCGCCAGCGCAAATATCAGCGTGCCGGTGAGCGAAGCGGCAAGACCGAGCAGCATTGCTTCCCTTCGCCCGATGTAATCGGATACATTGCCGAAAACGACGAGCATGAAGACGACGAAGACCGGATAGACCGCGAAGATCGCCGTCGTCATGAATGTCGTCAGATGCCATTCCTGCGCATAGAGCGGATAAGTCAACGCCGGAGCGGCGCTGGTCCAGATCGTATGGGCAACGACGGCCGCAGCCGTCAGAAAGCTCGCTTGTCTTCCAAAAACCTTGCGGCTCATGATCGTGCTCCCGTTATAGGGCTCGACTGCAAATGATTGCTCGCGCTGACGCCAACAAGAATGACGTCTTTCGAGGTGACGATGAGCGGAATGTCGGACTGGGCATCAGCAATATTGCGACCGTCCTTGAAGGTATGAAATGCAATTGGCTTGTTCATTTGCCGAACTCCTATTTCGATGAACAAGATGTCGGCAGATTCGATTAAGATTGAAATTGCCTACGCGGACTATGCATTGTTCACTATTGCTGAACGAGAGAACGCCAAAATTCGTTGAAATCGCCAAGACGCCGTCCGGAATTTGGGCTACCGGTATTGGGCTGCTTCCTGGGCTACGCGATGCAATATCTTCATGATCCCATTACGCAATTCTTGTTTCTCGTCGCCTTTGTCGCCGGGGCGCATTGGCTATTGCCGAAGCACAGGGCTTTCCGCTTCGCGATCGACGTCGCCTTTTTTGTTACGTTGACCGCCATTCTGTTGTCGAACGGCGTTGCGCCCTACTCCGAGACGCTGACATCGTCGGACCTTTGGCACCGCCTGTTCTATGGACTTGCAAAGACAATCTGGTGGCTCGGCGGGGCAATGATGATTGTCAGCAGCGTCAGGCTGTTCCTGATCTTCGAGCGACGGCCGCTCGAAGCGAGGTTCGTCCAGGACTTGATCGCTGGGATCATCTACGTCGGAGCGGCACTTTCGGTGGTGGCATACGTATTCAGCGTGCCGGTTGGCACGCTGATCGCTACATCCGGTGTCTTTGCTATCGTCCTTGGCCTGGCGTTGCAAAGCACGCTTTCCGACGTATTTTCCGGCATCGCCCTCAACCTTGGCCGTTCGTACGAGGTCGGAAATTGGATCATTCTGGAGAGCGGTGTCCAGGGTCGCGTCATCGAGACGAACTGGCGCGCGACCCATCTCTCCAATGCCACCAATGATCTCGTCGTTATTCCAAACAGCGCGCTGGCAAAATCGCAACTCGTCAATCTCAATAGTCCCGATGAAACACATGGCATTGCCATGTCGATCAAGCTTGCTCCGACACGCACGCCAGCAACCATGACAAGACTGCTAGAAACGGTCACGTTGGGAAGCAATCATATGATGCGTATTCCGGATCCCCTGATCTCGATCGTCAACCTCACCAAGGAAGTCATCGAATTCGAGCTTGCTTTCCGCATCCGTGACATATCCGAGACGACAGCCGCAAAGAACGAAATCTACGATCTGGTGTACCGGCACGCGCTGGCGGCCGGAATTCCACTCGCAAGCAACGCCATATCCAGCGCGGCGCTCAAATCAGAGGCTTTGACCGGCTCGGAGGAAGGCTCCGAGAACCCGTTGCGGCTCATCGCAATGCTGCCACTCTTTTCCGCGCTTACGGAAAAAGAACGTGAAACGCTCTTCATATCCGCGACGCGACAAACCTATGCCAAAGGGACAGAGATTATCCCGCAGGCAGAACATTCCCAGGCGCTGACGCTTGTGGAAAGCGGCGTGGTGCATGTCGTCCGCCAGGAGAATGGTCGAGATGTGGAACTCAATCGACTGTCGCCGGGGGATTTCTTCGGCGAACGTGGTGTCTTGATCGGCGCGGAAGAACCTGCCCGTATCGTTGCCCTGACGGCGGTCGTTGCCTGCGAGATCGGCAGAGATCAGCTCTGCGAAGTCCTGCGGGAGCGTCCAATTTTGGCTGATGCGATCGCCGCAACGCTTGCAGATCGGCTCGAGCAGGAAAAGCGTCTGCGCGGGGATGGCATCACACCACCGCAGCATGCGAGGACATTGGCCAATCGCATCCGCCAGCTCTTTCAGCTTTCGCACGCAAGTTCGGCCTGATCGAAGATGATCGGATCGGCCCCGACGCGGATCGAAAATGGAGCCCGGTCGATTTCGGCGACGATCAGGCTTTTGCACTGCTGAGCCGGCATGAACCATGAGACATCGACGTCTCTGCCGAAACGTGCTTCATTTTATCAGGCGGAAGTCCTCATTGACGGGACTTTCGCCCGCCGCGAGCCGGCACGATCAGCATATTTAATTGCCGGCCGCTTTGAAGAGAGCGCGGTACCTCTCAATGAGGTAGATGCCTCCATTCCCGCGAAAGCACGTCTCCCCAGCACCTGCCGGAGAGACAAATTGCAGCTTGCTGTCCATGTCAGGCGAAGTATCTGCTCAGCGGCAATCTCATCGCTTTTCCCTAGCGCGCCGCGCAATGCTCTCGGCAAACAGTGGCGTCTCGCCCTTGTTGTGATTGGACGACGCTTCCGAACGGGCCTTCGCGGCGTCTGCGAAATTGATGTTATTTTTCTCGCAATAGGCCAGGAACTCGTCGGTGGCGAAGGCGCGCACGTGGTTCGTGTACTCGCAATGGTCGGCATCGATCGGCTTGACGCTGAGCTCCCAGATCACCTGCACCTTGGTGCGACCGTAAGCGGCCATCACATCGGAGATGGATACCATCTTGCAATAGTTGGGCTCAGCGATCTCGGCGACATAATGCTGGATCACCAGGCTTCCACCGATCGTTTCCACATTGATCGACATCCGGCGACCGTCGTCCGTCCAAGTCGCGCCAGCGGCGATGTGATCGGGGGAGCAGCGCTGATATTCCGCATCGGGCAAGTTGAACAGCCAGTCGGCGATATCGACCTTGTCGGCACCAACATTGATGACATGGCTATAGCTGGAATCGGACATCTGACGATCAGACATTTCATTCTCCTGGGGTTCGATGGATGGTGCGTTTTGGTGGTACATGCCAATCAATCGCCCTCGGGCGTTTCAACGTGCGCAACGAGTGCCAGGGCCGCTAGAACGGCAGGAACGACAAAACTCCAGACGGGCGAGAGAATGAATGCCAGCGCCCCGATGGCGCAGCCCAAGGCGAAGACGACAACGGCAAGCACCATCCGCTTCAGACGCGAGTAAACTGCAGCCGTGCTCTCCGAACGCCCGCCTACAGCAATATCTGCAAGGTCGAGCATGATCTGGGTCGTCGTTCCGGTCATCAGGGTCGACGGAGGAGATTTCGCCAGATGAACGCGATGAATGCCATTCTGCACCGCCATGGCGGCAACAAGGACCATGCCGATTGCAAAAGCCGTCGGACTGTTCGGATCGCCGAAGGGTCCGTATGCCAAGGCGATCGCCGCGGCGACGATAAGCAGTACCAGCTTGACGACGAGAAGAGGACGCAGGACCGGTCGACCGCTTCGCTGCAACACCAGCCCGACGATACGGGAGACGAATACGACGGCGCAGAAAACCGGAAGTGCGAGGAGCTTGGATAGGGTGCCGCCCATACCCAAGGCTAACGATGCGCCCAAGGTCACGAAATTGCCGGTCACATGCGCGGTAAACAGCCCGCCTAACGCCAGGAAGCCGACGGTATCGACATATCCCCCGTTGAAGCTGAGGAGGAGAGGAAGCGGGACAGCTTTCATTGGCGGAGGATCCTGGATATCTCGGTAAAGTGCTCCGGCACTCCGGACACTGCTTTAATGGGCCGCCTGCCGCTGCGCCCGAGCGCAGCGGCAGGCCGATCGTGTGCGTCAGGCCTTGATGAAGGCGAGCAGGTCCGGATTGATGACGTCGGCGTGGACCGTCAGCATGCCGTGTGGGTAGCCCTTGTAAACCTTCAGCGTACCGTTCTTGAGGAGCTTGACGGAGAGTTCGGCGGAATCGGCGATCGGAACGACCTGGTCGTCATCACCATGCAGGACGAGGGTCGGAACGGTGATCTTCTTGAGATCCTCGGTCTGATCTGTTTCGGAGAAGGCCTTGATGCCGTCGTAATGGGCCTTGGCGCTGCCCATCATGCCCTGACGCCACCAGTTCTGGATCACGCCCTGATAAACGATCGCGCCCTCGCGGTTGAAGCCATAGAACGGGCCAGCGGGGAAGTCGAGGAAGAGCTGAGCGCGGTTCTCAGCGACGCCCTTGCGGATGCCGTCGAAAACTTCCATGGGCAGCCCACCCGGATTGGATTCGGTCTTCAGCATCAGCGGAGGAACGGCGCTGACAAGAACGGCCTTCGCGACGCGGCCCTGCGGTTGGCCGAACTTGGCAACATAGCGGGCGACTTCGCCGCCGCCGGTGGAGTGACCGATATGGACGGCATTCTTCAGGTTCAGATGTTCGGCAACCGCGGATGCATCGGCTGCGTAGTGATCCATGTCATGACCATCGCTGACCTGCGAGGAACGGCCGTGACCACGACGGTCATGGGCAACAACGCGATAGCCGTGCTGGACGAAGAACAGCATCTGCGCATCCCAGTCGTCCGAGGACAACGGCCAGCCGTGATGGAACACGATCGGCTGGGCGTCCTTCGGACCCCAATCCTTATAGAAGATCTGTACGCCGTCTTTGGTTTCGACGAAGCTGGTGGTCATGGGCGATATTCCTTTGGTCTTTGTGGAGGTGGCGGCGGAGAAGGCAAGAGACGGCATGGCTATCGCAGCGGAAAGGGTTGCGCCGGCCAGCAATGTTTGCCTGCGGGAAAACATTATCTCGATCGGGTTGTCGGACATTTTGGTAACCTTCAGGGTGGACGCTGATTTCATAAGCTGTAAAGGGCCGCACCTCTTGTCCGATAGTCGTCTTGTTTGGACAAAGCTCGGGTCACCGCAGGCCGGCGCTTAGGATCGCTTGAAATTCGATCACCAGGCGAAAGTCAGTTGAGCGCCCAGATAATTGCCGTCGTGACCGCCGGCTTTGCGGATGACATCGCCGATCTCGTAATGCACCGCCTCAATGGCGCCTGTCAGATTTGCATTGAAGGCATAGTCGAGCCTGATCTGCCCATAAGCCCCAGACCAGGCACCGCCGCGACCCGCCGTTCCTGCCAGAGGCTGGTTGGGCTGCACGTAAATCGCGTCTGCCGTGGTTTGCCGCCATTGAAGGCCAATTGCCGCCATCAGCGTCATATTATCCGTCGGCTTCACCGTGATCGAGGGCTTGAGGTGAATGAGGTTTGTATAGCCGGTGTAGCCGGCGAGCGCGAAATAATAGCCGTTCGGGAAAAGAGGATTGAAGGTGCCGACAGTGCCGTCGCCGGGATGGCGATCCCCTGAGGCGATATCGAACTGCAGACCCAGCCGCGGGGTCCAAGGGGCATCCTCGAAGGTGTAACCCCCGCGCGCGCCGATCGCCCAGGCTCGAATATCCTTGTCGCCGACCGAACCCACCTGCCCCATCCCCTCGAGATCCCAATCGAGACCGCTCGAACTGCCTGCAAATCGGGTGTCGAATATGTGCCGGTCTTCGTCTCCCGATCCATCCAGGTAATGTGCGTTGCGCTTCTGATAGAGCGAGTAGTAAGCGGAGAGCTCGTTGGTTCCGAGGACCTGCCGTTCCACGCGCAACGTGCTGAAGTGGAAGTCGCCATTTGACGTGTCGTCGAAAGCCTTATCGTTTCGATATTGGACCGGTTGGCTGACGAAGCCGATGAAGCGCCACGGCCCCGTCTCCCAATCCGCCCAGATGGCGTCGAAGGATTGCCGCACATTCGGCCCGTCGCGCGAGGAAACGAAGCGCTGCAGGTCGAAAGCAAAATCCTGCCGGCCAACACGAGCCTTGAAGGTCCCGGCATCGAAATCGTGTGAATAGGAGACGAACGCCAGCCGCAAATCCGCCTTGTCGGCATCCGCCGGGCCGACAGAGCTTTTCCCGAATGCGCGATCATCTTCAAACTGCGTGAATACCTGCCAGTCCTCGAAGAGGTGCAGATCGATGTGGAATTGTGCCCGCTGGATCAAATAACTATCGCGCTCGATCCCGCCGATTCCAAAGCTTGGGGCGTTGTTTGTCTCGAACCGGTCTCGCAAATTCGCGCCGAACGATACGTAGGTTCCCGGATCACCGGACGAAAGCGGGAGATATTTCAGGCTGTCGAGCGGTCGCGTCCTCAGCGCAGGATCCGCCAGGACGGACCAATCCTCTTGCCAGCGGTTGCTCTTGATCGTGGGCCGCTTGACGGCTTTTGCCTGGTCAGCAGCAATTGCCGCTGTCGCTGACAAGGCCAGCAAGGCGGCCGCCGAGAATAGGTGGCGTTCGATCATCATTATACTCCCTCAAAGGCAGGGCGGCCGCGTCCATGCGGCCGCTGCGCTGTCATCAGGGCTTCGCGACGGCATGGATCTCCGCCACATAGCCGCCGGGAAATTCCACCATGGCGGCTTGGCGGTCACTCGACTGGTAGGGTTCGACGAGGATCTTCACGCCGCCGTCCTTGGCCTTCTGCAGCGTCGCGCCGAGATCCGGGACTTCATAACCCGTCATCTCATGACCGTAGGGAAAGGGCAGATGTCCGTCGGTGACGAGCACGGTCATCCTGCCGTACACGGATTCGATGCGGACACGGCGGAACGTATCGTCGGGACGGCCGATCTCGATGCCGGGTGCCTTTCTATCGTCGGAGACAACCTTGCCCTTCGAGAAGGCGAGGAAACCCCTGACAAAGGCAGAGACGGCATCCGCCGACACATAGACGCGGTTGTCCGGGATGGTTTCGAAGGCCGCATAGTTCGGCTTGGTCGTGTGCCAGTAGATCTGCATGTTTATGCCGCCCGGCCACTGGATGACGGCATCGCGGCCGATGGGATCGGGGAATGGCGACACGATCACGCTTGCACCGGCGGCACGGGCGGCGGCAACGGCCTTGTCCATGTCGGTAACGAGATAGCCGGTGCGCTCGGCGCCGAAGGGATAGGGAATCGGCGTCTTGAATCCGAACAGCGACACGGTACCGGCGGGGGTCTGCAGGAGCTGCGACGTCGTGCTGCTCGGGGTCGGCGTCACCGTGGCGACGACCTGCTTCGTGCTTGCCCCGCCGAAAGTCGCAAGGAAGCTCTGGGTGAAGGCGTCGACCTTGTCCGGGTCCACATAAACATGCGTGGTGTCATATTGCGCGCCGACACCGACCTGCGGATAGGCATTGCGCGCCAGCGCGGGTGCGGCCGGCAGCGCAGTAAGGGCGAGAAGAAGACCTAGTATTTGGAGCGGTCGTGAGATCACGTCTTAAGCCTCAGTGTTCGAGATGGGATGGGAGAGATCTAGCCAGGCGACGAGCAAAAAGCCACCGACGAGGCCAAGATGCTCGAAGAAGGAATTGGCGGCCATGAAGCGCTCCATGCCGGCCGGCAGCTCCCAGAAGCGCAGCGCCAGAAAGGTAGCAAGCAACGTGAAGGCGCCGAGCCCGAGCGCGCCGAGCCAACGGAAGAAACCGACAAGGATCATGACGGAGGCGGCAAGCTCCAAGATGATCACGAGCACGGCGAAAGGTGCCGCCGGCGACAGGCCGAAATGCGTGATTTCGCCGATCGCGCCGGGAAAATC
This sequence comes from Rhizobium sp. BK098, assembly GCF_014193155.1. Taxonomy (NCBI): domain Bacteria; kingdom Pseudomonadati; phylum Pseudomonadota; class Alphaproteobacteria; order Hyphomicrobiales; family Rhizobiaceae; genus Rhizobium; species Rhizobium sp. BK098. The sequence continues at coordinate 120,043 of NZ_JACHYY010000013.1, forward strand.
CGTCAGCTTGTTGAGGCCGCCCTGCAGATAGGCGGCGCAGAGGCCGAGATGGGCGAGGAAGCGCATCCAGCGCGTCCCGAAGATGGGGCGTGCAAGACTGGCCAGTTTGGTTTGAAGAGTGTCCATGCCTTTGTCCTCACACGGCCCAGCAGGAGCAGCCGAGCGCACCGAAGAAGCCCTTCAGATCGGCAATCGGCAGTCTCGATGTCCAGGCACCGGCATGATCGTGGCCATGCACGCCGCAATCGTTGGCACAGCCGCAGGCGGTGATCGCTGTGCGACGCAGCGAATGCCGACCGGCACCCTCTGGCTCGCCCCAGGCGGCATAACCGCCGAATTTGCGAACCGGCGACCAGTCCGGCATGGCAGGCGGTATGTCGTTTTCGCCGAGCGCCCGGAAATCATCGGCGCCGTAAACGATCTTGCCGCCGACCATGGTCAGTTGCGAGGTCAGGAAGGAGATCTCGTCCTCGGCGCAGGCGAAGAAGTCCTTGTCAGGCACGATGAGGTCGGCGAACTGGCCTTTCTCGATGCGCCCCTTCTTGCTCTCCTCGTTGGAGAACCAGGTGACGTTTTCCGTCCACATCCGTAGCGCCGTCTCGCGGTCGAGGCAATTGGCACGGGGATAGAGCTGCATGCCGCCAACCGTCTTGCCGGTCACCATCCAGGAGAGCGAAACCCAGGGATTGTAGGAGGCGACACGCGTGGCATCCGTGCCGGCGGAGACCTTGACGCCCTTTTCCAGCATGCGGGCGATCGGCGGGGTTGCTTCTGCAGCGCCATGTCCATAGCGCTCGACGAAATATTCGCCTTGGTAGGCCATCCGATGCTGGGTCGCGATACCGCCGCCCAGGGCCGCGATGCGGTCGATCGACTGGTCGGAAATCGTTTCGGCGTGGTCGAAGAACCAGTTGAGCCCTTCGAGCGGGATATCCTGGTTGACCTTCTCGAAGACGTCGAGCGCCCGGCTGATCGTCTCGTCATATGTGGCGTGCAGTCGCCAGGGCCAGCGGTTCTGCGCAAGTACTCGCACGACCCCTTCCAACTCACCCTCCATTTCGGGTGGCATATCGGGACGCGGCTGGCGAAAATCCTCGAAATCGGCTGCGGAGAAGACCAACATCTCGCCAGCGCCGTTGTGACGGAAATAGTCGTCGCCCTGCTTGTATTTCACCGAAGCGGTCCAGTTGAGGAAGTCTTGCTTTTCCTGCTTCGGCTTCTGTGTGAAGAGGTTGTAGGCGAGGCGCACCGTCATCTGGCCCTCGTCGGCGAGCTTCTGGATGACGGCGTAATCATCGGGATAGTTCTGGAATCCGCCGCCGGCATCGATGACGCCGGTGATGCCGAGGCGGTTCAATTCCCGCATGAAATGGCGGGTGGAGTTGACCTGATAGTCGAAGGGCAGCTTCGGACCTTTGGCAAGTGTCGAATAAAGGATGCCGGCATTGGGCTTGGCGAGCAGCAGGCCGGTCGGATTGCCACTGGCGTCGCGGGTGATCTGGCCGCCGGGCGGTTCTGGCGTGTCCTTCGTATAGCCGACTGCGCGAAGGGCTGCGGCGTTCAACAGGGCGCGGTCGTAGAGATGCAGCAGGAAGACCGGCGTATCGGGAGCGATGGCATTGATCTCCTCGATGGTCGGAAGGCGCTTTTCGGCGAACTGGTGCTCGGTGAAGCCGCCGACGACGCGGACCCATTGCGGCGGCGGTGTGATCGCCACCTGCCGCTTCAGCATGTTCATGGCATCTGCGAGCGAGCTCACACCATCCCAGCGCAATTCCATGTTGAAGTTCAAACCACCCCGAACGACATGGGTATGGTTGTCGATGAGGCCGGGAAGAACACGCTTGCCTTTCAAATCGATCACCTTGGTGTTCGGCCCGGCAAGCGCCATGATCTCGGCGTCGTGGCCGACGGCGAGGAATTTTCCGTCTTTGATCGCGACGGCGGTGGCGGCTGGGTTGGAGCGGTCGAGCGTGGTGATCAGACCGTGATGCAGGATGAGGTCCGCGGTCGCGTTATCCATTGCGTTCGTCCTTAACTGGAAAAAGGGATCACGCCTTGTCGGCAGCGGTGTCTGAAGGCTTCTCGCCCTTGGGCAGATGGCCGAACACGTGCGGCTTGATCTGATGCATCCAGGAGACGGCGGCTGGTTCCTTTTTGATGAGCGTCTTGGCGAAGGGAATAATCTGCTCGCCAACAAGGATGCCCAGGAGGCCAACGAGAGCAATGACTGGCGGGGCCGGCGAACGGACGTTCAGCAGGCTATAGACAATGCCGACGAGCAGGCCGGCTGCCAGGGAATACAGATAGATTTTCATGAGTGATTGTCCTTTTGGAATCCATGCCTTGGCCTTAGGCGACCGATACCTCGGAAACCGCGTCGAGGATGACGGAAGCAACGGCCGCTGGCTGCGAAAGCAACGACATGTGGCTGGCTTTGAGTTCGGTCGTACGAGCGTTCAACTTCTCCGCCAATTCGCGTTGGAGCTCGACGCTGACCGCCCGGTCTTCGGTCGAAATCACGTACCAGTTCCCGCGGTTCGCCCAAGCGGCCTTGCTCACCTTGTCGGCGAACGTGCCGGCACCGAGCGGCGGCTGGGTCGCGGCGAGAACCCGCGCGTCCTGTTCCGGAAGATCCTGCGCGACAGCGTTAATCCAACCGTTCACGCTCATCATGTAGCTGCCGCTGCGGTCAGTGCTCACCTCCCCCAGGCCGGCGGGCGCCGGATGGGCAGCGACCTGATCTCCAGTCGATTGGCCAACATTCGGTGCGAAGGCCGCCACAAAGACCAAGGCCTTGACCTTTGGATCGTCACCAGCTTCCGTGATGACGGTTCCTCCCCAGCTGTGACCGGCAAGGACGACAGGTCCATCGATCTGGTTCAGCGCATGGCGGGTTGCCTCGACATCCGCCGCCAAAGATGACGTCGGATTCTGCACGGCGACAACCGAAACGCCCTGCTTCTGCAAAAGGGAAATAACGGATCTCCAGCTCGATGCATCCGCCCATGCCCCATGCACGAGGACGACGGTCGCGTTAATCGATGGTGAAGCGGTCATGGTGAGCTCCGTGTACATGGCGGAAACAAAATGGTGGGTTCCGTGGCGCAGGAACGAGCGCGCCACGGAAAAGTTGGAGGAGCTGGCCGTCGCATCGCGCGTCAGCACGAGCAGCCATTCACTCGTCAATGACCTTCGGACGCGCCGAACATCGTCTTTGCGTAGATGATGCCGAGACCGTAGGAGCCGCCGAACTTCTTGGCGATGCCAGTGGTCATGTCGTAGGTCTCTGTCCGTGCCCAATCGCGCTGAAGCTCGAGCAGGTACTGGAGCGATGTCATCGGCTGAGCGCCTGCTTGAACCATGCGATCCATCGCCCGGTTGTGAGCTTCATCGGAAACGTCGCCGCAGGCATCGGCCAGTACGAAGACTTCAAAGCCCTGTTCAATCGCCGACAGGGCCGGACCAACGATGCAGACGCCGGTCCACAGGCCGGAAAGCACAATGCGCGTCTTGCCGATGCGGTTGATCTCTTCGATGACAGGAGCGTCTTCCCAGGTGTTCATCGAGGTGCGGTCGAACAACTTCTGGCCGGGGAACGCGTCGGTGATTTCGGAGAACATCGGACCGGAAAAGCTCTTTTCGGCAACCGTGGTCAGAATGGTGGAAACGCCGAAACCTTTAGCGCCGTGGGCGACGAGAGCTGCATTGTTCCGCAGATTGACAGCATCAATGCTCTTCGTCGCAAAAGACATCTGCGACTGAAAATCGATCATGATCAGCGTATGGTCGTTAGGAGTAAGAAGCTTCGAGCCCGGCGTCGGTGTCGCGTTTACGGCCATTATGTTTTCCTCAAAAGCGTTGAGCTGAATTGCGTCGTCATTCAGCTAAATTGCGTTGACGGAGCGGATGATGCCCGCTGCGGCAGCAATCTTCTTGTCACTTAGAAGGACATTTTGGATGTTCGGACTGTTTCGGCGAACGGGTATCAAACGGCGCCGGAAGGAAACGAGCCCTGCTCAAGACAGGATCTGAGGGGAAGAATTTTCGCCAAAGCGCAAGCTTCTGGCCGGCTGCGATCTTATGGGATCTTATCGCTAAGTTTCAAGCTGTTCTGCCGGCGCCAGTTGCCAGGGGGCTCTCCCGCAATATCCGAAAACACCCGCGTCAGATGGCTCTGGTCAGCGAAGCCGCAGGCTGTGGCGATCTCTTGAATGGAAAGGCCCGACAGCAGCAGATCTTTGGCCTTTGAAACCCTATACTCCATGACCCAGCGATATGGCGTGCGGCCAAACGTTTCCTTGAACGCCCTGTTAAAGTAACTCCGGGACAAGCTGCACAATTCAGCGAGTTCGGCGATCGAAACCTGTGCGAAGGCGTTCGCCGTCATAAATTCCAGTACCCTTTTTTCCTGCCATGGCGCCAAGACGCCCGTCCTACTCGTCGGAAAGTACTGGCTGGCATAAGTATGCGTCAGATGCGTCAAAAGAACCAAACTGATTTGCTCAAAAAACAACTGATTGGCCTCATGCCGATTGACGAGATAAGGCAGGACGGCCTGAGCAAGGCCAAGAATGACGTCGTCCTTGGTGCCGGGCCGACAGTCGAACCCGCCGAATTGCGGGCGTCCGATATCCTCCAGGAAAGAGCGCACAAAGGACAGCGGGATATTGAACCTCAAATTATCGAACGGCGAGAGATGATGGCACTGCCATTCATTTCTAAGATCGGTAATAGCAATCGCGCCCTTGGGATGCCCGCCTTCGAAAATGAGCTCGTTGTTCTTCCAAAGTCGATGCATTCTGAAATCGGTCAACTGGGTGATGACAGAGACCGCCTCGTCACGTTTGCTCGGCGGAGCGATCGGAAGATCATCCTTGTCGTAGCACAGGCGCGTGATCGTGATGGCCGAGGCCTTCATCGTCCATCGACTGGGACCAGGCGTTCCGGGCGCATTATCACCCTCCAATTGTCTTTCCAATGTCCACCCCGGCCAGCCATCCTTACAGCCACAACGCTAGAGCATTCCTTGGTAAATTCCAACGAATTTTTTACGAAACGCTCCTTTTCGCTCAACTTAATTAGTTAAGGCACCCGGCACGCCAGACCGCCGGCGTCATCCCGGTTTCACGGGAGAAAACCTTCGTAAAATGACTTTGATCCACGAATCCGCATGCGTTCGCGATCGTTTTCAACGATGATTCGCTTCCGCGTAGCAGCTCCTTTGCAGCGTCCACGCGTGCATGCATCAGCCATTGGTGGGGCGTGATGCCGGTTACCTTCTTAAATCCCTGCGAGAAATGATTAGCGGAGAGGCCAGCTGCCGCGGCTATTTCCGCGACGGACAACTCACGGGCAAGATTTTTTCTCATAAACTCTTTTGCCGCAGCCTCGCGATTGAAGGGAAGGATCGTGTCGTCCGCGCCGGCCCCCGTCTCCCCGAGAGGGTCCTCAATCAGATGAGAGCAGATCGCGATTGCCAGGTGTTTCAGAAGCGCTTCCGACGATCCGGTCTCTCGATCAAAGAGGGAAAGTATGACGTCGGTGAGATTGCTTAGAACCGGATCCCTCTCGCCTCTTCGGCACCGCAGCTCGATTGTCGGGCTTGCGCTGGATAACTCTCCGACTTCCTCCAAAAGCGTCTTTGGCAGAAAAAAAGTAACCGAGTGAAGGTTAGCATATAAGACGATTGACGCCCCTTCGGAAAGGTCGACAAGACATACCGATCCCCGTTCGAACTTTCGCGGCAGCGTCCTGCTCCCATCGGCCAGGATATCGCAATGATGGGCCTCTTTGGTGTAGACCATCAGAAAATAGGCATCGCACACGGGAAGGGAGACGATTGGCCTCTCACCATCCGAGACATCCTTGGCTATTCTCGTAACGCAAATCGATGAATCTCTGATAGGCACCGTACGCAGCGCGGCGGCCTCGGGAAGGCCGAAGTACGGGCCGAGCGTTTTCAGTTCAAGATAATCCAGGCTCAATCCCCCTCCTCCAAGACGCCTCCGCGCCTGTGGCATCCGTGAGAACATTTCGGTTGCAGTGGACCATACTAATTCTGCTGAATATCCGCGCAATGCTCATTCTCACGGAAAATCAGGTTTCAACCGAAGAGAGAACAAGCGTTGCGATAACGACCACAATTATCTTGTACAATCTTATGGCAACAACCGAACACGCCACCAATCATCAAAAACCGGACTGATTATGGCTGATTTTCAATTCTCGGTGGATATTTGCGCAATGGTCCGACGTTAGGGTAAGGTGCGCCCTTCTATCCACAGGCCGGACAGATCAAAGCCTGTTCTCCGCAGCGATCTCCTGAAGGTCGAGCTCGTGTTCGAGATCCTGCAGGACGCGATCATGGATTTCGCCAGCCCTGTGCATCCGCAGGATTTCGGCACGACCCGCCTGAAGCGCCTCAAGAACCGTCCTGAAGTGATCGACCTTGATGCCCTCATGCATATCCCGGTCAGCTTCGTATTGCGCGGCAACCTGCGCCCGATGCCTGTACTGGTCGAGTAGGCGGGGATGCATTTCACTGCCATCCTCCTTCTGCGAGCGCTTCTGGATCGCACGATACTGTGCTTCCGCTACGCGCCTCCAGGCGGAAGCTTCATTGTCGCGCAACTGCTGTTCTTCATCGGGACTTGCCAATTTGAGGAGGGTGGCGAGCGGGCCCAAGGTTGTACCTTGGACCAAAACTGTGACGATAATCACGGCAAACGCGGCAATAAGAACTATGTCCCTTCCCGGCATCTGTTCCGGAAGCGACAACGCGCCCGTCAGTGTCACCACACCACGCATACCGGCCCAGCTCATGATTGTTGTGGTTTTAATTGATGAAGGCTCTCCGCTCCTGAAACGTCGAAATAGCAGGACCCGTTTCAAAGCTCCTGTCCCAAGCAGCCAGACAAACCGCGCGAGGATCACGGTGAAAACGACGGCTGAAACTGGAATGATAAGATCGCCAATGCCCTGTCCGACCCCGGAGATACGGTCGAGAACGCCTCGAAGTGAGAGGCCGACAAGTATGAAAACAAGCGACTCCAGTAGAAAGACCATTGCCTTCCAAAACGCTTGAGCTCGCACGCGGGTTGAAGCTGAAAAGGTTTCGTGCTGATGGAATCCGAGGATGAGCCCGGTTGTGACCGTCGATAGGACCCCTGAGCTGTCAAGGCGTTCCGCGCCGATATAGGAACTCGCGGCGAGCAGGAGCGTTGCTGTAATGATCAGCTCGCTGTCGCGCAATCGACGGATCACCCAAACGCCGGACCAGCCGACGATGAGACCGACGAGCACGCCTCCGATCGCCACCCATGAGAAAGACCCGAGGGCCTCTGAAATACTGAAGGTGCCGGTCAACGTCGCGGCCACAGCGACGCGTAACAACACAAGTCCACTGGCGTCATTGACCAGGCTCTCACCTTCCAGAAGTGCCGAGATTCGGCTCGGGAGATGAAGCCTCTCGAGCACCGCTCCGGCGGCGACAGCATCCGGTGGCGAGACAATCGCCCCCAATGCGAAACCCACGGCCCATGGCAGACCAGGCAAGAGGAGATGAAACACGCTTCCGACGGTCAATGTCGTGAATATGACGGCACCAAGCGCGAGAGAGGCTATCTCAGCAAAATGCTTCTTAAAGTCGTACCATACGGTGAAATATGCGCCGCTCATCAGGAGTGGCGGCAGAAAAATCAGCATGACCATTTCCGGATCAATCTTGATCGCCGGAACGCCAGGCGTCAGCGCAAGAACGATTCCGCCGATCATAAGAGCCGCGGCCGGCGGTAGATGCAAACGCCGGGCGACAAGCTCGAGCATGATCGTCGCCATCAGCAGAAGGACGAGAAATTCGTATGTCGATTCGACTGACATTTGGTTCGGGTCTTGCCTTGTCTCTGGTTATGCGTTGCGCCGGAATTGGGTCGAAACGAGCTCCGCCGCGGTGCATCGCAAGGACATTGTTTACCGAAAACGTGGTCGATTGAATTGGACGATAATACTGCTACCGGGCAAAAACCTGTGACCCTGTCAATCCGTCGAGAACAGCTTACCCGCCCTGGCGCCTGACTGGGCGACATGGAGACAGGTTCCCGTGGTAGACCAACTCAGCGCGTCAGCAATCTCATGGGAACGGGGGAAGACGAAATCCCAAATAGCGATAGGGGTGTCCAAGATGCCGACCGAAATATTGGCTAGCGTCTCGCCATCCTGCAATGGAGAATCGGAAACCCACATGGTTGAGTTGCCCTTGATTACGCCGAACGATTGCACACTTCTTTTAATCGACCAGCAGGCGGGCCTCGCCTTCGGAGTCGAGTCCGTCGCTCGTCAAACGCTCCTCGGAAACGTCGTGGCCTTGGCAAAGACGGCCACGTTGTTCGAACTGCCAATCATCGCCTCAACATCCGCCTCGACGGTTTATAGCGGACCCGTTATGCCGGCGATCCAGGCCGCGATCGGCGATGTAAAGTCGGTCGAGCGCCGGAACATGAACCTCTGGGAGGACGAGACGGCACGTGCCGCCGTTGTCGCAACCGGTCGCAAGCGTCTCCTCGTTTCCGGCCTTCTGACTGAGGCGTGCGTATCGTTTCCGGTCCTATCTGCCATTGAGGAAGGTTACGATGTCTCTGTCGTTGCCGACGCCTGTGGCGGGCTGACCCCTGAAAGTCATTCCCTTGCATTACGGCGAATGGAGGCGGCAGGGGCGACGATGACGTCTTGGATTCAAGTCCTCCTCGAGCTTCAAAGAGACTGGACAAGGCACGAAACCTATGCCGGAGCCAGAGGGATTGTTGAAGCCCACGCCGGTGGCTATGGCATCGGACTTTCATACGCGCGCGATATGATCCATCCCCCGCAGCCTTAAGTATGGCTGGCCGCTGCGGTCACTAGGCGGCCAGACTTCTTGACAAATCGATTCAGAAACAAGCGGCACCACATCATCCGCGAACATCATCGATGTGGCCGATCAATGCGTCCCGCCTGAGACTCTTCTCCGTCTGCCGGCGAAGGAAAATCTTCTGCCTTATCAAATACGATGCATCGACAGCTTGCTTCAGGGGTCGATAACGCTCACCCCATCAAGCCTTTGACGCTCGCTCAGCTGACAACGGCCATCAGCGGCAAAAGACGCGAGCACGGGCGGAGCGGCTGGCGGACACGACAGCCTATAGCGGCTTCAAATCTTGATAGCTGATCTTTGTGATTGTAAATTTTGGTTGCGGGGGCAGGATTTGAACCTGCGGCCTTCAGGTTATGAGCCTGACGAGCTACCGGGCT
>NZ_JACHYY010000014.1:0-109107 GCF_014193155.1 Rhizobium sp. BK098
TGAATTCACTTCCAAGGCCTCGGCACATGCTATCAAGGATAACAAATATCCTTATCTCGTCCCCGTGTAAACAAAAGGTGAAGCTCTTGACCACCCCATCCCAATGCCGAGCCTCAGCAGGATGAATAGCTCTACTGGTTTCGCTCCGAGGCAACATAGCCTGCGCGATTCTTGCTGGACGACCGATTGCATTGAAAGGAGCAACTCGACGAGAGTCAGAATGACCGCCTTGAAGGGATATGAACCTGGGATCCGCTATCCACTTCGCGGCGTAAAATATACGCTGCAAATCAAGCAGTTAGTCAACTCCGATGTCCAAAAGGGGGCCGCAAGCGGACTATTCACAAGTCGGCAATTAACGCGGAAAGCGAACATGGGAGTTATTGGCGTGTGCACGCCGCAAACGGCGCAGAGGCTGTCGTTTGGTGTGTCGACCATAGACGCGCCGTCAGCCCGCCGAAGAGCGATGATTTGGCCTGATACGACTTCGGAACTCGACCGGCGCGGCAAACCCCCATCGTTTGGCTATGATTTTGAAAGTGCCGTGGCCGAATATTTCATGTCAGCATTTTCGATCGGACATCTTGAAGATGTCACCGGGGACAGCTAGAGAGACGTTATCATATAACATTACGGAGCTCTCTCTTGCTGCGCCATCTTTCGATTGCCGCCCTATTCGCTACCCTCGTTCCCATGGTGGCACTTGCTGATTCGGGCTCCTTGGACATCGCCGCGCCTTTCGAGATCAAGTCGCCGGATCCGGTCCTGTCGGGCGACATCTTTCTCAAAATGGATGTCGTCGAGACGCTAGTGAATGCCGATGCTTCCGGCAAATTGCTGCCCGGCCTTTCGGATGGCTGGACGGTGAGCGACGACAAGCTGGTCTGGCGTTTCCACGTCCGCCCCGGCGTGACGTTTCATGACGGCAGCGCGCTCACCGCAGAGGCGGCCGCACTCGCCCTGAACTGGTCCAGCAAGAAGGAAGGCGTTCTGACGCGAGCTCCGGTTGCGTCGATCGCGGCCGAGGGCGACGACGTCGTCATCACGCTCTCCAAGCCTTTCGCGGCGCTGCCGGCGTTTCTGGCCGAATACCGAGCCGGCATCCTCGCCCCGGCAGCCTATGCCCCGGACGGAGCCGTCACGGCGCTGATCGGCACAGGAGCGTTCAAGGCCACGAAGATCGAGCCGCCGATGACGCTGGAAGCGGTCCGTTTTGAGGCCTATTGGGGTGGCGCGGCCAAGATTCCAGCCGTGCATTATAGCGGCATCAGCCGATCCGAGACCCGCGCGCTGATGGCCGAAGCCGGCGATGCGGAAGTGGTCGTCAATCTCGATCCGGCTTCGGTCTCGCGGCTGAAATCGGTGGACACCCTTACGGTGGAATCCGTTTCCCTTCCGCGCTTGCTGCTCCTGAAGGTCAATATCGGACTGCCCTTCTTCGATACGGTTGAAGAGCGCAAGGCGCTCTCTCTGGCGATCGACCGCGCAGGTCTGGCGCAAGCAGTTCTTCGCTATCCAGCCGCGGCGACGCAGATATTCCCGCCAGCCATGGCTGGCTGGCATGACGACAAGCTTGAAGGGCTTGCTTATGACGCGGAGGCCGCAAAGGCCGCCTTAGCAGCTGCCGGCTGGAAGCCGGGGGCGGACGGTATTCTGGAGAAGGACGGCCAGCGTTTCGAGGTCGAACTTCTCACCTATCCCGACCGGCCGGAACTGCCGCTGACGGCGGCTGTGCTTGAACAATTGTTCCGCGACGTCGGCATTGCCGTGACGATCAATTCCACCAATTCCTCGGAAATACCCGCCAAGCATGCCGCCGGCACGCTGCAGATGGCTCTGTTTGCCCGCAATTTTGCTCTGGTGCCCGATCCGATCGGCACGCTGTTGCAGGACTATGCGCCGACGGGCGACTGGGGCGCCATGGGTTGGCGGAACGACGCGTTCGCGGCGGCCGTGCAGAAGATGGCGGCTGAAGGCGGGACCGATGCCGACCGCGCGGCTCTTGCCGCGACGCTGAATGCCGAATTGCCGGTGCTGCCGATCGCCTGGTATCAGCAAAGAGCCGCCGTTTCCAAGAAGGTCAAAGGCATCGTCATCGACCCCTATGAACGCAGTCTGGGGCTGAAATCGGCGGAGTTCGTCGAGTGATCTCAGTCTTCCGCGTGATTGCCTTCCGCCTTCTACAGGCGGCGGGCGTTGCTCTCGTGGTCGGCGTGATGTCGTTTCTGATGATGCAGGCCATGCCCGGAGACATGGCCTACCGCATCGCAGCCGCCCGCTATGGCTACGATATCGTCTCGGCCGAACTCGCCCAAGCGGTGCGCAATGAGTTGAACCTCGATTCCGGACCAGTCACGCAGTTTCTGCGCTGGATGGGCGATCTCGCCCGGTTCGATCTCGGCAAATCGCTGGTCTCGGGACAAAATGTCTGGGACGAGATCGCCCATCAGCTCGGCGCCAGCCTTCAGTTGGCGGCCGCAGCCTTGCTGCTGTCGCTGATGATCGGTCCGCCGCTCGGACTCTATGCCGGCCTCAACGCAGGCGGCCGCTTTGACCGCGCGCTTCTGATTGTCGCATCGGCCTTTCGCGCAATCCCGCAATTTCTGTTGGGTCTCGTGCTGATCGTGATCGTCGCCGTTCAGTTCCGGCTGCTGCCCTCTGCCGGTTACGGGCAGCCCCATCATTTCCTGCTGCCGTCGGCCACGCTCGCGCTTGGCCTTGCCGCCGCCTCGGCGCGCATTGCCCGGGACGCCATGGCCGCCGTCGCAGCCAGCCCCTTTTATGCTTTCGCTCGGACCAAAGGCCTGAGTGATATGGAGATCCTGTTCCGTCACGGACTTCGCAACATCGCAGCGCCCCTGGTGACGTATCTCGGTCTGCAATTCGTGTTGCTCGCCGAGGGCGTTGTGGTGGTCGAGACGATTTTCGGCTGGCCCGGCATCGGCCACGCGCTGATCCATGCCGTGTTTCACCGGGACGTGCCGATGGTTCAAGGGACCGCTTTGATCATGGGTCTGGCTTTCGTGTCGACCAACGCCATCGTCGATCTCGTCGCGCGGAGCATCGATCCACGCGGGGCGCCGGCATGACGATCAGTTCCTCACGTCTGGGATGGGCAATGCTCATCCTCCTCCTGGCCTTTGCCGTGATCGCTCCCGTCTTCGACACCGTCGGGCCATTCAAGCAGTCCCTTTTGAAGGCGCTGGCTGGCGCGGATGGATCGGCCCCCTTCGGTTACGACCATCTCGGCCGCTCCATGTTTTCACGCCTTGCGCATGCGTTGCGACTGTCGTTGCTGATCGCCTTTGCTACGACGGCGACGGCCGCCGTGATCGGCGTCGCGCTCGGCGCTTTGGCGAGCTGGCGCGGTGGCTGGATCGATCGCGGCTTGTCGCTGCTTGCCGATTCCTTTCTCGCGCTGCCGGCGCTTTTGATGGTGTTGATGATGGGCGTGATCCTTCCCTCGACACCGCTCGCCTTCTGGGCCGGCATCGCCGCGGTTCAATGGATCGAGTTCTTCCGCCTGACCCGTAGCGCCGCGCGCAGCCATCTGGCGAGCCCCGCGGTGGAAGCCGCGACCCTGCAAGGGTTCGGACCTTTCTGGATCTTCCGCCGTATCCTTTGGCCGGAGATCGGACCGATGCTGCGGACCGCCGCCGCCTTCGGCGTGGCAAACGCCATCGCCGCCATCGCTGCGCTCGGCTTTGTCAGTGTCGGCATGCGCGCGCCCACGCCCGAACTCGGGCTGATGATGGTCGAGCTTCTGCCGAGCTGGCGCGAAGCGCCGATGGCGCTGATCCAGCCCGTGCTCGCATGCTTCATGCTGCTTCTTTCCCTCAACCTGATCGCCGGAGGGCGGAAATGACGATGTTGATCGCCGAAGACGTCACGGTTCGCGCGGGAACGCAGGCGCTCGTCAATCCTGTTTCGCTCACTCTGGAGGCAGGCAAAGCGCTCACCGTGCTTGGGGAAAGCGGCTCCGGCAAGAGCCTGCTGGCCCAAGCCATTCTCGGTATCCTTCCCGAGGGGCTGGAAGCGGCCGGCAGGCTCAGCGTGAATGATCGACCGTTCGATCCTGCAAGGCCGCAGGCCAATCGCGCATTGTGGGGTCGCCACATTGCCGTGCTGCCACAGGAGCCGTGGCTGGCGCTCGACCCGCTGATGCCCGCACGCAAGCAGGTGGCGGAAGTCTATGAGCTCCTCCAGTCCGATCCCCAACCCGGCGACCGGGCGGGGGCGGATCTCGCCGACCTTGGACTGGCGGGCGCGGAACGGAAATTCCCATGGGAGCTTTCGGGCGGCATGGCGCAGCGGCTGGCCTTCGCCGCTGCGCGCGCCGGAGGCGGCGCGATCACCGTGGCCGACGAGCCGACCAAGGGTCTGGATGCCGGACGCCGCGACGACGTGCTGGCGCTGCTTCGGCGCGGCATCGCGGACGGTGGCGGTCTACTGACCATCACCCACGATCTCCAACTGGCCGCCGGATTGGGCGGCGAGATTCTGGTGATGCAGGGCGGCGATGTCGTGGAGCGCGGCCCGGCCGAGCGCATCCTTTCACAGCCCGAACATCCCTATACCCAGGCGCTTGTCGCATCCGATCCGACGAAATGGCCTCGACGCCTTGCGCCTACGGAGTCCTCGCCGCTGATCCGGGCGCAGCAGTTGCAGGTTTCGCGAAACGGGCGACGCCTGTTCGCTCCCGTCAGTTTCGACTTGTCTGCCGGCCAGATCCTGGGCGTCTTCGGCCCGTCCGGTTGCGGCAAATCGAGCCTTGGCAACGCCTTGCTCGGCCTGCTGCCGCATACCGGCTCGCTATGGCGCGATCCGGCGGCGCCGAAGCTGGCTTATCAGAAGCTCTGGCAGGACCCGCCAGCCGCCTTTCCAGCCCGAATCACATTGGGGCAAGGCCTCGATGACCTGATCCGCCTTCACAAGATCGACAGAGCGCGCATTCCGCCGCTGCTGGACAGATTGAAGCTGTCGCCCGACCTTCTCGGGCGCTTTCCGAACTCTGTTTCCGGCGGAGAACTCCAACGCATCGCTCTGTTGCGCGCGCTGCTACTTGACCCTGTCTTCCTGTTTGCGGATGAACCGACCTCGCGGCTGGACCCGGTCACACAGGCGCAGACCATACGGCTGATGGTCGATATCGCGACAGAGCGTGGGCTGGCCATCATGGTCGTAAGCCATGACGAGGCATTGCTTTCCGCTATCTCCGATGCGGTCATCCGCCTGCAAGTGACCTGAGTGCCTTGACGAGCCTTTCATGGAAAATGAGCAGCCGCATTCGGAGGCAACTTCAGCTTCCCAACAAAGTTCTTCCAAATTTCCCGTCTTTTTGAGTTAGTTTAGCTTTCCACACGTCAACGTCCTTGGAAAGCGAATCTAGTTTCATCTAGCAGTATGCTTAGGAACGTGTCGAAATAAGCGCGATGGCTCCGCAGCGTTGCCAACGAAATCACCACCGACCTGGTAGCGTCGCAGAAAGCGGCGCTGCGTTTCAACAAAAAGCGCGATAGCATTCGCCTTGAATAGATTTGAACCCTCGGCCTCATATCTGCGATTTGCTCAGCGCGTTGAATTTTTATGGCAATGTTCTCTGTCGTTAGTAGAATGAGCCTCCTCGGTTACTATCAATGCACCACACCTGCACAACCTCAAGCCGGTGATTGATGGCTGCAGTCGGGGGCGTGCCCGACGGTTGTGCTTGAATCGTTGTTGCAGGCGTTGGCTTGCTTGCTGCTCGATAAAGCGATCACCTCGCTCTCAAGATTTGCCCTTTCTGAGACAACAGATTCTGAAGCGGGCGAGAGCTGTTAGTCGGGTTGTAACCCAAGGTGAGTTCGATTGTCGGGGGTATGCCCGCCAGAGGGCGCGCGACGACATTCGGGGTCAAAAGATCCTTGGCATATGCTGGGATCAGTGTAACTCCTCCGCATGACACAACCACAGAAATCGTCGCTGAAAGGCTTCCGGCATCAAACTTAGGCTTCAGATTGATGCCGACCCTTGCAGCGTATTGCCTGACAACCGCATCCACTGCTGGAGAAGCGGTCGCGGAACCAATATAGATTTCTTCAGCAAGTTCTTGGGGCGATATCGTCTCGCGTTCCGCCAAACGGTGATCAGCGGGTAGCATCGCGACCAGTGGTTCCTCAAACAGGCTTATGAAGCATAGATTGGCGGCGTTTTTCTCTCGCCGAAGAAGTGCCGCATCGAGATCTCCTCGCATTAGCGCGAGAGCAAGTTCAGGAGACGACTGGCTTGAAAGTTTGAATTCAACGCCTGGGGCATCTTCCCGGAGAATGCGCATCACGCTTGGAAGCCAAGCCTCATGTCCGGCGAGAAACCCGATAGCGAACACGGGCCTCTCCGGCATCCCGGCTCTCCGGGCGCCCTCAACCGCGGCTTCGACCTGCGCAAGCGCCAGCCTCGCGTGATCCAGAAAGACTTTCCCAGCTTCCGTGAGCGATACACCGCGCGCTTGCCGCTCCAGCAATTTCACGCCGATCTCGGCCTCTAGGTCACGGATCTGACGGCTCAGCGACGGCTGTGAGGTGTTGAGCTGCTGCGCAGCCGCCAGTACGCTCCCGCGCTCGGCCACCGCGACGAAATAGCGAAGGTGACGAAGATCCATGAAGCACGTACTATACCGCTCAGGCATAGCTTGGCCAGACAAAGTCTTTGTTGCCGCTCGCCTTAACAGTTATTCCCTACCTGTCTCAACAGGAAGAGCAGATACCGAAAATTAGACCTATCATCGTGTTCTGCCGCGGCATCTGTGCTGACGGCTCGAGCTTCAGCAGGGTGACACCCGTCGGCACGGGCCGGCTGCCTTCTGAAGCCAGAGCAACCACGTGCGTCTTCTTTCAATGGCTTTGCAGATAGCAGCAAACGGAGCAAATTCGATGTCCACGATCACGACTAAAGACGGCGTAAAGATCTTCTACAAGGACTGGGGCTCAGGTCAGCCGATCGTTTTCAGCCACGGCTGGCCGCTGACCGCGGACGACTGGGATGCCCAGATGATGTTCTTCCTACATCACGGCTATCGGGTGATCGCCCACGACCGGCGCGGCCACGGTCGATCCGACCAACCCAGCACCGGCAACGACATGGATCATTGGGTATCCGACCTCGCAGCCCTGACGGAACACCTCGACCTGCGCGACGCGATCCATATCGGTCACTCGACGGGTGGTGGGGAGGTGGCTCGCTATGTCGCTCGCCATCCGGAGCGCGTCGCCAAGGCGGTGCTGGTCGCCTCACTGACGCCGAACATGTACCGGAGCGAGGACAATCCCGCCGGTCAGCCGCCAGAATGGTTCGAGGCGATCCGTGCAGGCGTGCTGGGCAACCGAGCTGAGTTCTTCCGTTTCGTCCCTGAGAATCCGTTCTATGGCTACAATCTGGATGGGGCCAAACCTTCGGAGGCAGTGATTGCGAACTGGTGGCGTCAGGGCATGACCGGCGGCGTCTTGGCACACTACGCAACTATCGACTCCTGGCTCGAAGATTATACTGAAGACCTCAAGAAGATCACCGTGCCGGTGCTGGTGATGCATGGCGAGGCCGATCAGGTCGTCCCTTTCGCAAGTTCAGTTCCGCGTGCGGTCGATCTGCTCAAGAACGGGTCGCTTAAAACCTACCCCGGCTATCCCCATGGCATGCTGACCACGCATGCGGATGTCCTCAACCCCGACCTGCTCTCGTTCATCAGGTCTTGACGACATCGACCGGACCGCGACCGTCATCCACGACAGAGGATCTGTCACCCGGCACTGCCGGGTGACAGCTGTTGGCGCTGGCACGTGGAGCCATTCAGAACTGTGCTTCCGACCTTTAGGTAACCTCAGGCCGGCGTTGCCGTCGTCTACGAGTTTTATAGTGCTCAGCTTTGGGACACTGACCACCGTGTCTGAACGGCTGACATGTGCGCAAAAACAGTCGTCCCAAGCTTGGCTGCCATGTCACATTTAAAGACCACGATCCCACAGCCAACAAGATCGGATCCGTTGATGTGAAGGGATCTGAACCGGCGACCCTGTTGTTATTGTAACGAGCCGCCGCCATGACTTTTCAATAGCATATATGGCATTGAGCCTGGGGGAATGCCCAATTTGCGCCGGCGGTGACTGTCCCGTTTGGATGTTGCGGGTGAAGTGGCTGCAATCGAGCGAGGGCATTCACTCCGGGGTTGGCCTGATCGGGACGACAGAGGTGTAATGGTGGCTGGAACTTGTGGAGCGTTGAACTCCGATCGGTCCTTTGCGAGGCAGCACGAAAGGCATAATCAAGCGCGGCCGCGCAACGTCCCGTTAAGGCGTAAATTGAGTAAAGGTGATCGAAGTGTACACCTCAGGAAGAACTTCCTTCATCACATCTCGCTCTGCCCCCGAGGCTCCAGATGCTACAACAATCGGATTGCTGCGTCGTCCCAATAGCCGAATGTAGCCGGCATCGACAATTTGCCCGGCACCAATTGTAATCGTGCTGGCGCCGCCCAGCGGGCTAACGTAACTGAACAGAAAATTATGGTCACCACCGGCCTCGATCTTTACGCCGTTGCTAAACTGGCTGATGCCGTACTGGCAATCCGCATAGGTGATGGCATAGCGGCCGGGTGCGATAGGCCTGAAAGACTGGGCATAGGAGCTGGCGTTCGCCACGCGATAAAGGAAAGTCGCCTGCATATCCTTCGGCTTCTTTTCATTGGGCAGCAGCCACCGCTCGGCGGAATAGATGTCTTCAAACGGCGTATTTTTATCAGGCTTGCCGTTGTCCATCCGGCGCAGGCGAATATGCCCTGAGCAATATTGATCACCCATCAGGTTCCCATCCACGATCCGGACGAGCAGCAAGGCACCTTTCTGGCTTCTTTTCGATGCAATCTGCGCGACAGCCGCGCTATGTTCAGCGGCCGCTTTGGCCGGATCTTGCCTTCCGGCACATCCTGTTAAAAGGCCTGCAATCAAGCCAATTCCGATCGTGGCAGAGAGTTTTACATGCATGTTAAAATTTTAGACGACCTGTTGTGAAATTGGCTTTTGAATATCCTGATGCTCAGGCAATCTGCTCCATGCGACATTGCTGACACATCGAGCAAAATGCCCATAAACGGTTTCAGGCTCCGCTTCCGAATTGGAACAAACACGTTAGCATAGTTCATGTTGTTATGCGCTCTGATGTAATTATGAAAACGTCGTGCTTGGATCTTTCTGAACGCACAAACTCCTTCGCCGCATGATTGTTTTTAGTGGCCACCTTTCGATCAACCGGAATATTGGCCCCGTCCCAAATGCTATCCAACCGCGCTTCAAATCCTGGTGAATGCCAAAATCCGCCTTCAATTCGAGAAACAAACAATCCATGGTCAACCGCACGTTCACAAATTGCGATAGCCGCGTCTGCAGAAACCTTCATCGTGACGCTTCCATCGAGATTAAAGAAATCATCGGCAGATTCGTATCGTCGTAGTGGATCGATTTTCATCGCCTTATTTCGCTAGATTCGACTGTCTGGAAACCAGTCAAAATCATTATCGAGACCGCAAGATAGGTACTCGTGAGCGGACGCGAAGACCAAGAATGGTGAATGGCTCATTTTATTAACAACTGGTTCACGCGCCCAGATATAGCAAAGCCATCCCCTTCGTTGCGTGCAGTCCATAACAACAGTACATCTTGGAATCGTTTGGGGTTCAAGCTAACAATGGTCGCAAATTTCTCCCAAAGCTCTTCGCTGAAACTCATCTCCCACGAGGCATCTTCAAATGAAGCCAAAATTAAAGCCGCGAGTGCTTCGGAATACTCGCGCGGCAAGTCTGTTTGGCTAAATAAGCCTATGAATTCCGCGATCCTACTAGAATCCGATAGTTCAATTTCCCAATCCTGTTCAAAGCCTGAAGCAGGCAGCTTCAAGGTCCGATTAAGATATGTTTTCGCGCTTTGGGTAACATGCCACATGTTAGGGCTTCGGATAAGCTGTTTTGACGCCTTTACCACCTGGCACCAGACGAATGGTCTTGGCAGGCTATATGAACCGTCAGGATTGTTAACTCTGACCGCTAGACCGTCTGGCACCGGAAGCGAAATAGCGCGCCCCTTTGCTTTATCTAAATTGTATTGATCGTCAACAAGCGTCTCAAAGCGTTATTTCATCCATTTTAGCTGCCGCTCCAATCCTAGAAAAAACAACGAAACTGCGTTAGCGGCCCTGAATTACGCAAATCGTTTCTGGATAATCGCCATATCGACCGTTAGCTAATATCACGTTTCCCTTCCTTTATTTTCTTAAACCAAAAGTCCCGACTTTGAGAATCGTGAAGGCGCTCAAAATTTCTCACAATTTTTGTGAGCTTCGGCCCTATATCCAGCTCATACATAAATAATGCCCTTGATAATCGCCCTTGAAGATCCAGCAGCTCCTCAAACTTTTGATCAGAATCCTCTCGTGTTCCCAATTCTATTTCATCCAGCAGCCGATCACACGCGTCCTCGCAAGCCGAGAAAGACTGCCTGAGTTGAGTCTTTGCTTCTGAATAATTGGCTAGCCGCTCATCCAGGATTTGCTTCAATAATGAGATGTCCATAGCCTTACCTTATAGGTTGGATATGGCCAACCTGCCCCGTCGCCGGATTATATATCATTTCTAATCCTGCCCCTTCATAGCGGAAATATCCGACAGCGCCTTGTGGATCGGGCATAATTTTGGGATTGCTATCCAAGACTGCTCTCGCCTGCAAGAAAGGGGCCGGTCTCCCGTTTTTATAGAGATACTCATAATATGATTTGCTAAACTTAATCCCGTCAGCACTGTAGAATTGTCCATCGAACTCTATTGGTCGCCCACCCGAGGTATTAACACCAACCGCCGCCCGCTGAGCAGCTGCAACATTACGATATGTTTCGCCGTTCGGCCCAACGATGACAACATTGCCTGCTTCATCGATGACACGAACATATCCCGTGGGCAGGCCAGCGACGTTGTTGGAAGCTCCCGTAGTCTCCCCGATAATACTTCTAGGGTCAGGACCCATCGATTTGAACTGACGGCTGTGATTCAGACGGGCGTATAGGAGCCCGACTAATGAGTAATTTGTTTTGGCTGACGGACGAGCAGATGGCCCGTCTTCAGCCTTATTTTCCCAAGAGCCATGGTCGCCAGCGCGTTGATGATCGACGCGTTCTGAGCGGCATCATCTTCGTAAACCGCAACGGTCTGCGGTGGTGCGATGCGCCGAAGGAATACGGTCCCTCCAAGACGCTTTATAACCGGTGGAAACGCTGGGGCGACAAGGGCATCTTTATTCAGATAATGGAAGGCCTGGCTGTGCCTGAAGCTGCAGAGCGCAAGACCATTATGATCGATGCGACCTATCTCAAGGCCCACCGCACGGCTTCCAGCCTGCGGGTAAAAAAGGGGGCGCGGGCCGCCTAATTGGGCGCACGAAAGGCGGCATGAACACCAAGCTTCATGCCGTAACGGATGCGAGTGGTCGCCCGATCAGTTTCTTCATAACGGCCGGTCAGGTCAGCGATTACACCGGTGCTGCCGCCTTGCTTGATGAGCTTCCCAAGGCCAAATGGCTGTTGGCCGACCGTGGCTATGATGCCGACTGGTATCGTGACGCTTTACAAGCAAAGGGGATAACGCCCTGCATTCCGGGTCGGAAATCCCGCAACAAGACCATCAAATACGACAAACGCCGCTACAAACGGCGCAACCGGATCGAGATCATGTTCGGGCGTCTCAAAGACTGGCGTCGTGTCGCTACGCGCTATGACAGATGCTCGATGGCCTTCTTCTCCGCTATCGCTCTCGCCGCAACCGTCATCTTCTGGCTATGAGCAATGAGTCCTGAGCCTAGGAAGACGAAAAATCAAAATCAAGATCTCAGTGCAGCTTGAACTCGCCGTCGACACGGCGCCATTCGTTTGGACCGATCAGCCGGTGGTGACTGTAGCGGACGGAGTGTAGAGGCCCTTCGAGCGTAGCCTTCCAGAAATCCAGGAACTTGTGCATCTCCGGAAAATCGGGCGCCAGATCGTAGTCCTGCCAGACATAGGTCTGCAGCACGGATTCGAAATCGGGAATGCGGTAAAGGATGTGTGCGGTGGTGAGGCCGTAGCCGTTGAGCTGCCGTTCCAGATTCGATGAGAATTGCATGCTTCATCTCCGTTTCATGACATTGTGAAGGTGGCGCAAAATCTTGCAACCATCAACAGCTTTCTGAACGCTTCGATGCTGTTTCTTGTTCCTTTCCAGTATGTTAGCAGCCGCAAACGTCGAGTGCTAATTTTTCCTCTCGCCCCCTTGAAATCGAAAAAAGCCGAAAATAAATTTTTTCGCGCGAACGCTCGATTGAGGTTCGCACCCGCCCGGGCTGGTCATCCGGTCCGGCTAGGGTTTTCGACGTCATCATTTTTGCTCAACGGAGGAAAACATGTCGTTCCGACCACTTCACGACCGCATTCTCGTCCGCCGGGTCGAATCCGAAGAAAAGACCAAAGGCGGCATCATCATCCCCGATACCGCCAAGGAAAAGCCGCAGGAGGGCGAGGTCATCGCCGTCGGCCCGGGCGCCCGCAACGAGGCCGGCCAGATCCAGGCGCTCGACGTCAAGGCCGGTGACCGCATCCTGTTCGGCAAATGGTCCGGCACCGAGATCAAGATCAACGGCGAAGACCTGCTGATCATGAAGGAAAGCGATGTCATGGGCATCATCGAAGCCCAGGCCGAACAGCGAAAAGCTGCCTGAGCCATCGACACTACGACCATCAGTCAGATAGCTGCCTATTGAGGAGTTAAGGAAATGGCTGCAAAAGAAGTCAAGTTTCACACCGATGCCCGTGAGCGCATGTTGCGCGGGGTCGATGTGCTCGCCAACGCGGTGAAGGTCACGCTTGGCCCCAAGGGCCGCAACGTCGTGATCGACAAGTCCTTCGGCGCTCCGCGCATCACCAAGGACGGCGTATCGGTCGCCAAGGAAATCGAGCTTGAAGACAAGTTCGAGAACATGGGCGCCCAGATGCTGCGCGAGGTCGCTTCCAAGACCAATGATCTTGCCGGCGACGGCACGACGACCGCGACCGTTCTCGCCCAGGCGATCGTCAAGGAAGGCGCCAAGGCGGTGGCCTCCGGCATGAACCCGATGGACCTGAAACGCGGTATCGATCTTGCCGTCGATGCCGTCGTCAAGGAACTGAAGAACAACGCGCGCAAGATCACCAGCAACTCCGAGATCGCCCAGGTCGGCACCATCTCCGCCAATGGCGACTCAGAGATCGGCCGCTATCTCGCAGAAGCGATGGAAAAGGTTGGCAACGAAGGCGTCATCACCGTCGAAGAAGCAAAGACCGCCGAGACCGAGCTTGAAGTGGTCGAGGGCATGCAGTTCGACCGCGGCTACCTGTCGCCCTACTTCGTCACCAACCAGGACAAGATGCGGGTGGAACTCGAGGACCCCTACATCCTGATCCATGAGAAGAAGCTGTCGAACCTCCAGGCTATGCTGCCGGTTCTCGAAGCCGTCGTGCAGTCCGGCAAGCCGCTCTTGATCATCGCTGAAGACGTCGAAGGCGAAGCTCTTGCAACGCTCGTCGTCAACAAGCTGCGCGGTGGTCTCAAGATCGCTGCTGTCAAGGCCCCGGGCTTCGGCGACCGCCGCAAGGCCATGCTGGAAGACATCGCCATCCTCACGGGCGGTACTGTCGTCTCCGAAGACCTTGGCATCAAGCTCGAAAACGTCACACTCAACATGCTCGGCCGCGCCAAGAAGGTGGCGATCGAAAAGGAAAACACGACCATCATCGACGGCGTCGGCTCCAAGGCAGAAATTGACGGTCGCGTCACGCAGATCCGTGCGCAGATTGAGGAAACCACCTCGGACTACGACCGCGAAAAGCTGCAGGAACGTCTCGCCAAGCTCGCCGGCGGCGTCGCCGTAATCCGCGTCGGCGGCTCGACGGAAGTGGAAGTCAAGGAGAAGAAGGACCGGGTCGACGATGCACTGCATGCGACACGCGCCGCAGTCGAGGAAGGCATCCTTCCCGGTGGCGGTGTGGCGCTGCTGCGCGCGGTGAAGGCTCTCGACAATCTCTCTACCGCCAACCAGGACCAGAAGGTCGGCGTCGAGATCGTCCGCCGGGCGATCGAGGCTCCGGTCCGCCAGATCGCCGAGAACGCTGGCGCCGAAGGTTCGGTCGTCGTCGGCAAGCTGCGCGAGAAGGCCGAATTCTCCTATGGCTGGAACGCCCAGACCGGAGAATATGGTGATCTCTATGCCCAGGGCGTGATCGATCCCGCCAAGGTCGTGCGCACTGCATTGCAGGATGCCGCATCAGTGGCCGGCCTTCTCGTCACGACGGAAGCCATGATTGCCGAGAAGCCCAAGAAAGAGGCCGCTCCGGCCCTGCCCGCCGGTGCCGGCATGGATTTCTAAGGCGATCGCCGCCGGAGTCCCGTCTCACCTTTGAGAGACGGGACTCGTCAAACCATCGAATAAGTTCCATCGGTCAAGATCAATGGAGCCAGGCCATGAGAAAGGAAAGCATCAGCAATTCGATACCGGAGAATGCCACAGCCGCGCTCAGCGCCGCGCATCTGCTTCATCCGGCCAAACACTTCGACCACCCGCGTGACGTGCTTGCCGCCGCTGACATCGGTGACGAGGAAAAGCGGGCCATTCTTGCCTCCTGGGCATCCGATATCTTTGCCATCGAGTCCATTCCGGCTCTTCGGCTTTACCCTGGTGCGGACAGAGCGGTCTCCTACGATGAGATCATCGAAGCGCTGAAGACCTTGGACAAAGACGACCGTCAATCCGAAGAGCGAGACTCATCCAGTTCCTTCGACATCAGCCAGACGCCCCGCCGCAGGCCAAGATCGCGCCGGTTCGGCGGCCTCGGGCTCTGCAGCTTCCGGAAAGGAGATCGCCGCCGACAGCCGTTCGAGATCTAGCCATTTCATCTGATGCCGCCTGCCTCTTTGAGGATGCGGCCTTGATTTTTACCGACGATTCTTTGCTCAACTGAGGAGATTTTGCCGATGAAGATCGCCCAGATCGCACCGCTCGCTGAAAGTGTTCCGCCCAAGCTGTACGGGGGAACCGAGCGCATTGTTTCCTATCTCACCGAAGAACTTGTCGCTCAGGGCCATGACGTCACGCTTTTTGCCAGCGGCGACTCCGCCACCAACGCCAAGCTGGTGGCGTGCTCGGATGTCGCCCTCAGGCTCAGCCCGGCTGTCCGGGATCACCTGCCGCACCAGGTCGTGATGTTGGAGGAGATCCGGCGGCGGGCGCACGAATTCGACGTGCTTCATTTTCATATTGATCTCATGCATTTTCCGCTGATCCGGGACTTTGCCGATCGCACCGTCACGACATTGCATGGACGCCTCGATCTGCCGGATCTCAAGCCCTTCTACCAGGCTTTTCCCGATATTCCGCTGGTCTCGATCTCCAATGATCAGCGCCGCCCGATGCCGCCGGTCAACTGGGTCGGAACAGTCTACCATGGGCTGCCCGTCGGCCTGCTGCCGTTTACGGAAAAGCCCATGGGCAATTACCTTGCCTTCCTCGGGCGGATATCGCCAGAAAAGCGGCCTGATCGTGCCATCGAGATTGCGGCGAGGGTCGGCATGCCTCTCAAAATCGCCGCCAAGATCGACAATGCTGACAAGGCCTATTGGGAGACGGTGATCGAGCCGATGGTCAAGAGCCATCCGAATGTCGAATTCATCGGAGAGATTAACGAGCACCAGAAGGCCGGCTTCCTCGGCAATGCGCGCGCACTGCTGTTCCCGATCGACTGGCCGGAGCCGTTCGGACTGGTCATGGTCGAAGCTATGGCGTGTGGAACGCCCGTCATCGCGTTCGGATGCGGCTCCGTGCCGGAAGTCATCGACAATGGTGTGTCGGGTATTCTCGTCGACAGCATGACGGAAGCGGTCGAGAACGTCGAATGGGCGCTCAGAATGGATCGAAAGAAGGTGCGTGCGACATTCGAGAAGCGTTTCAGCGCAGAACGGATGGCGCGGGACTATATCGATCTCTATCGAAGCTTGCCTGGCGTTCGCACGAAGGCGGCCCCGCTACGCCGCGCCAATGGCCAAGGCCTGGATCTCCAGGTTGTTGCATAGGAGGGGATCGCCATGACGGCCGCTTTTGTGGATAGCAAGTCATCCTTCGCACCGGTAGAGCGAGCCGCGCCGGTGGCGCAGTTCTTTATCCCAGCGGCCGCCTCGCTGCAGGAGCGACGACCGCGCACCCTGAAGCACGGCGATACCTTCGCCGTCTTCGATCACAATGGAGATGCGCTTTCCGGCCCGGGTAGCCCGGAAGGCCTTTTCTACCGCGATACGCGCTATCTCTCGCATCTCTACCTGACCATCAACGGCAAGAGGCCAATGCTGTTGTCGTCGACGCTGCGCGACGACAACGCGACGCTCACCTGCGACCTCACCAATCCCGATCTTTTCGACGAGAAGGGCAAGCTCACACTCGGGCATGATCTCATTCATCTGCGCAGGTCCCGTTTTCTGTGGAGTGCCCGTTGCTATGAACGGCTGGCCGTCAGGAACTATGACGATCGGCCACAACACGTTCGTATCGAAATCTCGTTCGGGGCGGATTTCGCTGATCTGTTCGAGGTGCGGGGGACCGCAAGAGCCAGGAAGGGGCGCACTCTACCTACCGTGCTGGAGCAGGGTTCAGTCGTGTTGTCCTATATCGGATTAGATGAGCGGAAACGATCGACGTCCCTCACATTCAATCCTTGGCCCGATGAAATCCGCAACGATGGGGCTGTCTATGACCTTCGGCTGGAGCCGCATGAGACGCGGTCGCTTTTCATTGAGATCGCCTGCGATCAGGCCGCAGTTGACCGGCCGAGCCACCGCTCCTTCTTCCTGGCCATGCGGGATGCCCGCCGCGCCTTGCGCTCCTCGTCCTCGCGCGCGGCGTCGATCGCCACATCCAACGAGATCTTCAACGAGGTCGCGCGACGCAGCATCTCCGACCTCTACATGCTGATGACCGACAAACCGGAAGGGCCGTACCCTTATGCCGGCATTCCCTGGTTCAGCACCGTCTTCGGGCGCGACGCACTGATCACCGCGCTGGAAACGCTCTGGCTCGATCCGCAGATCGCCCGCGGCGTGCTCGGGCATTTGGCAGCCAACCAGGCGACGGAGATTGATCCCGCCTCCGATGCAGAGCCCGGAAAGATCCTGCATGAGGTGCGCTATGGCGAGATGGCCGAACTCGGTGAGGTCCCTTTCCGCCGCTACTATGGCAGCATCGACTCCACCCCGCTGTTCGTGATGTTGGCTGGCGAGTATCTCAAACGGACCGGAGATCTCGCCGTCATCGAGTGCCTTCTGCCGCATATCGAGTCCGCTCTCACCTGGATCGATGAACATGGCGATCGTGACGGCGACGGCTTCGTTGAATATGGACGCATGACGGACGAAGGGCTGATCAACCAGGCCTGGAAGGACAGTCACGACTCTGTCTTCCATGCTGACGGAACATTGGCGAAGGGGCCGATCGCGATTGCGGAGGTTCAGGCCTATGTTTACGGCGCCTGGCAGGCGGCGGCCGACATCTTCCGGCGGCTTGGCCGGCCGGAACGGGCGGCGAAGTTTCTTGCACGAGCGGAGGGCTTGCGCCGCGCCTTCGATACGAGCTTCTTTGACGAGGACCTTGGAACGTATGTCCTGGCTCTCGACGGAGACAAGCGCCCCTGTCGCGTTCGCTCCTCCAATTCCGGCCATGCGCTGTTCACCGGCATCGCTTATCCTGAACGAGCCGCCCAAGTAACCCGCACCCTGATGAGTGCCTCGTCCTTCTGCGGCTGGGGCATCCGCACGATCCCGTCGACCGAGCCGCGCTATAATCCAATGAGCTATCACAACGGCTCGATCTGGCCGCACGACAATGCCCTGATCGCCAGCGGCCTTGCCCGCTATGGCTATCAGGCGGAAGCGGCCCGCATCTTCGAGGGTTTGTTCGCGGCATCGACCTATATCGACCTGCGTCGGCTTCCGGAACTCTTTTGCGGATTGCCGCGTCAGCGCGCGCAGGGGCCGACCTTCTATCCAGTCGCATGCTCGCCACAGGCGTGGGCGGCTGCAGCGCCACTTCTTCTACTGCAATCGTGCCTCGGCCTCGATTTCGATCCGAACGCCCTGCACATCAGCTTCAATGAACCGCGATTGCCTTCTTTTCTCGATGAGGTGACCCTGCGGCGCCTGCAGATCGGGAATGGCTCGGCCGATGTGACCATCCGCCGATCCGGCCGTCATGTCGTTGTCGACATCGTCGATCGTCGAGGCGATGTCCGCGTGCTCACGACGGCCTGAGGCAGCATTTGCCAGGCGGCATAGCTGCCGCCTTGCCTATTCGGCCTCGTCATCGTCCGAATCCAGCAGGTCGATCAGGACAGCAGTCCTGCCCGTCGTCAGACGCCGACCTTCGCCCATCAAGGCTTCGTCGTTGTTGGCCCAGGCAAATGCCTCGGCGAGTCCAGTTTGCGTCGCGCCGGTCGCGATGACATCCGCCACCAGCGTTTCATCGACAGGTCCAAGGACGGCGATGACGTCGTCGGAAGTCATTGGCATACCATTGCTACTTTCTTGACTGATCCGTATCTGGCCTCACCCGGATCTTGGGACTGAAACGAAAATCAATTTTTTACACCGGGCAATTCCAACAGCTCTTGAACCATCAACTAGCTGAATTATATAAATAATGTTCGATTGCCCAACGGGGATCGAATAGTCCAGGAGGCGCCATGTGCTCTTGGCGTCTCCTTGTATCCATGTTGCTTACAAGGAGGATATGGCTATGAGGACAAACCTCGATTTTTCTCCCCTGTTCCGGTCGAGCATCGGCTTCGACCGAATGTTGAATGCGCTCGAGGCTGCAAGCCGCGTCGAGACGATCGACAACTGGCCGCCCTACGACATCGTTAAGTCTGGTGAGGACGAATACCGCATCGCCATGGCGGTGGCGGGCTTCTCGCAAGACGAGCTGACGATTACCCAAGAGCAGAACATGCTCTTCGTATCGGGTCAGAAGGCAAATGCTGACGATGTGCAGTATCTGCATCGCGGCATCGCCGGCCGTACGTTCCAGCGTCGGTTCGAGCTCGCCGATCATGTCAAGGTCGTCGGTGCCGGCCTCGTCAACGGTCTGCTGACCATCGATCTCAAGCGCGAAATCCCTGAAGCGATGAAGCCGCGCCGGATCGAGATTTCGACCGACATGGCTCTGCCGAAGGCCGAGACGAAGCAGATCGAAGCCGACAAGCAGGCGGCATAAGCTCCAATAACAGCAATTAGCAAAAGCGGCGCCGGGCACATCGTCCGGCGCCGACGGAAAAGCTTTGCCGATTGAACCAATAGAAAGGAGGAAAACCATGAGTGTTCGTGATCTGATTCCCTGGGGCCGCAACAACGGCAACCAGGTTCCGAGTGTCCTGCGCGACGAGGACCGGGATCCGTTCCTATCGCTGCATCGCGAGGTGAACCGTCTGTTCGATGACGTCTTCCGCGGCTTCGGTTCCGGCCTGACGTCCTTCGGCAATGGCTCCGCATTCAGCGCCGGCTGGCCGAGTGTTGAGATCTCCGATACCGACAAGGAGATCAAGGTAACAGCCGAAGTGCCCGGCCTCGAGGAAAAAGATATCGAGGTGTTGCTCGATGACGGCGTCTTGACCCTGAAGGGCGAGAAGCGCTCCGAGACCGAAGACAAGGATCGCCAGTTCACCGAGCGTTATTACGGCCGCTTCGAGCGCCGCATCCCGCTCGGGGTCGAGGTCAAGGATGACCAGGTCGACGCTCGCTTCAAGAACGGCGTGTTGACCGTGACCTTGCCGAAGAGCGAGAAGGCGCAGTCGCAGGTCAAGCGCATCGCTATTAGACATTAACGTAAAAGCCGGAGGACGTCCTCCGGCTTTTTCCGCGTCAGTGGGTTCAAGAAGAAGGACGGAAAACTTATGACTGCGCTCGTAAGGCTCATCAAGCCATTGATCATCGTCTTCGCCGTCTCCCTGCTTACTGGTGGCGTTCCCGCCCATGCACAGTTTGTGCCCGGGATCGGCGGCAGCGTACCGACGCTTGCTCCGATGCTGGAAAAGGTAACCCCGGCTATCGTCAACATCTCGGTCGTCTCGCAGGCGCCCGAAGAGGATAATCCCCTCTACAGTGACCCCTATTTCCGCCGCTACTTTAATCTTCCCGATCAGCCTCAGGCGGAACCTCGCCTGAGCGCCGGATCGGGGGTCATTGTCGATGCGCAACGGGGCTACGTGTTGACGAACCATCACGTCGTCGCCAATGCCCGCAAGATCCTCGTGACGCTCAAGGATGGAAGGCGATTGGATGCGAAGCTCGTCGGCTCCGACAAGGGTACCGACATTGCCGTTCTCCAGATACCGGCCCGCAATCTGACCGCGTTGCCTTTCGGTGATTCGGACGCATTGCGTGTTGGCGATTATGTGGTGGCGATCGGTAATCCGTTCGGTCTTGGGCAGACTGTCACATCCGGCATTGTCAGCGCGCTTGGCCGAAGCGGTCTTAGCCGAGAAGGTTATGAAGATTTTATCCAGACGGACGCCTCGATCAATCCAGGCAACTCGGGCGGCGCATTGGTAACCTTTGACGGGAAGCTCGCGGGGATCAACTCCGCTATCCTCAGCCCGGCTGGGGGCAACATCGGAATCGGCTTCGCCGTACCGAGCAAAATCGCGAGATTAGTGATGACTCAGTTAATCCAAAACGGCGAGGTCGTTCGCGGCAAGCTGGGCGTGGCGATTCAGGATATCGATTCCGATATGGCAGCTTCACTTGGGCTCGATGACGTCGGCGGCGCCCTGATCGCGGCGGTAGAGCAGGGATCTCCGGCCGCTGGAGCGGGCTTGAAACCGGGTGACGTGGTGGCGGCTGTCGATGGTCGGCCGGTTCATGGCGCTGCCGATCTGCGCAATCGCATAGGTCTGACACCAGTGGGCTCGCAGATCGAGCTGACAGTCAGGAGTAGTGGCTCGGAGCGTACGATTAAGGCACGTGTGAGTGGATCATAGAAGCTGGCGCTCTGCATCTTTTCCGGCGGCGGTTCGTCTACGGCCGGGAATGCTCATCATTCGTTAGGCTGTAGGGGAACGCAAGAAGCACTCGACGAGCTCTAGCGGAATCCACTCGCCTTGAACCAATTCGAACCGGCCACCCCATTAGTACAAACCCCATCCGTCTGAATTTCCTAAGTAACAGATACCGGCTTTTGCCCGATTGGGATGTCCGATTTGGGGGCGCTTCCGGTCTGTCCTCGCCAAGGTTGCGCCGCAACCTTGACTTAGACCAAGTCGTAGACCATTTCTTTGGAGGAATATGGGAAAGCTTAAGGGAGTCCAACTGATGCGCGTGTCTGTAAGCGAGGCCAAAGGACAACTCACTGAGTTGGTGAAGCGAGCTGAAGCAGGAGATGAGGTCATCCTAACCCGTCGCGGCCATGAGATCGTGCGCCTGGTCGCCGTTGCAGTCTCACCCGGCCTGAAGGGGCGGCGCGCATTGATGGAGAAAGCCAGGGCATCGGCCATAGCCAAGGCGCTTCAAGGACCAGCGGCCGCCCGCAGCCAAGACTTTCTTTATGACGATGACGGGATGCCGGCGTGATTGCAGTCGATACATCGGCTCTCTTGGCGATTGTCCTCGACGAACCGCAGGGCGAAGCTTGCATGAGGGCGATCGAGGAGGCTGATCGACTGTTGATTTCGGCCGGCACCGTCGCTGAGGCCCTCATCGTAGCCTCAAGACGCAATGTCGGCGAAGAAGTCGGCCTACTCATTTCAGGCCTCGGCTTCGAGATCGTGTCCGTAACAGCTGCCGCCGCCCGTCGAGTGGCCCATGCCTACGGCCGATGGGGCAAGGGTGTTCACCCGGCTGGACTGAACTATGGTGATTGCTTTTCGTATGAAGTCGCCAAAGAGCACGATTGTCCTCTGCTTTATGTGGGGGAAGATTTCACGCAGACTGACGTTCGGCGGGCTCGTTAGCACCTCCTCCCAATCTAAACGGGTGAACTGACTGGCAGTTGAAGAGCCGTGGAGCGTCCAATTCACGTCTATGCTCTTGAAGAGATTCGAACTGTGGATACGATCGTCTCAGCGTTAAACTTTTGCCTCGAAAGTTAAATCCCGATCTCTACACGGTGACGTTCGCTCCAGCTAAGTATGGTTCAAGACAGCTCGCATATGTCGGTCATAGCCTTCGTCCAGACGAGTCTTGCCTGAATTGCAGAGATCCATGGCGCGGCGATGCGATAAGCGGATGCTTCAAAAGAGCATCAAATGCTGCCGGTCAACCCTTTAACCTTCAACACGGACTCCAGCTTGCTGACTTCGATGACCGACTTACCTTGTTTATAGGCCTCGATGTATCCGGCTTCGGCCTCGTCGCGGGCCTGTGAGAGCCGCGCGACATCCTGCGCCTCCTCCCGGCGAACGACGACCAGCCCATCCGCATCGCCGACGATGATATCGCCGGGATTGATGATCTCTCCGCCAACGATGACCGGATCGTTGACCGACGCGATCGTTTCCTTGACCGTGCCCTTGATGCAGATGCTCAGCGAGAACACTGGAAATCCAAGTTCTCTCAATTGCAGCGTGTCGCGCACGCCGGTATCGGTCACTAGGCCACCGATGCCCTTGGCAAGGCAAGCATTGGCCAGGACATCGCCGAAGGAGCCGGCTTCCTCATATTCGCCTGCTGAAACGACGATGATATCGCCGGGTTTGGCGAAGTTGATTGCAAGCTGCAGCATGATGTTGTCACGCGGTGCGCATTTCACCGTGAATGCCGGGCCGCAGAGCTTCATGCGATAATCCACGGGCTTCAGCCGCGAGGACAACGCGCCGCGGCGGCCTTGCGCCTCGTGAATCGTTGCGGGCGAGAATTTGGCGAGTGCGTCGATGTCGGCCTTGCTCGGACGGTTGGCAATATCTTTGATGTGGGTCACGGAAACCTCCCATGGTCAAGCTAGCGGCGGGCGCGCCCACCGCCTGTTATCAACGACAATTTTCGGATGGATGATTGGCCGGACTAAACGGCCTATGGCTAGGGAATCGGGTCAAACTTCAATTCGGTGATCGGCACGACCTTCTCCGTACGGGTCATTTTGTACTCGGTGTTCGGGCCAAGCCATTTCTCCCAGATCTTGTTGATCTCGCCAGCGCCATCGAGCTTGTGGAGGATTTCGTTGATCTTTGCGGTCAGCGCAGGCTGATCCTTTTGCATACCGATGCCAACCGGCTCCAGCAGCATGGGTTCGTCGATCATGCGCATCTGCTTGCCCTTCGTCTTGGATTCGTTGACAAGCAGCGTCGTCGTCATGGTGTTGGCGACCAGACCGCGCGCCTTTCCCTGCTGAACGGCGAGGTAGGCGGACCCGGTGTCCTGGAAGGTCAGCGGATCGGATTTGTTGAGCTTGATTGCCAGTTCCGAAGTCGAGCCCTTGGTCGAGGCAAGACGCTTGCCCTCGAAATCGGCCTTCGTCTTGCCAGCATCATCCGCGGGAACGATGAGCATTTCCTTGGCGATATAATAGGGATCGCTGAACTGGATCTGGTCTGCACGACCCAGCGTGTAGGCAAGGTTGGCAACCGTGATATCGACGCGGCCAAGCTTCACTTCGGGAACGCGCGCCTCGACCGAGATCGGCTTGATCTCGGCCTTCACGCCGAGTTCGTTTGCGATCGCCCGGCACAGATCGACATCGAAGCCGACCATTTCTCTGGTTTTCGGGTCCGGCGAGGAAAACGGCGGCACGTCGGCATAGGTCGCGCAGCGCAGCGTCTTTGCCGACATGATGCTGGCGAGCTGATCCGCCTTGGCCGGAAGGGCAATGGCGACGCCGCAAAGCGCCAATGTCACGGTAAGATATTTCCAGTCCATAGCTGTTCTCCTTGTTATTGATTTGTGGTGCTCTATCTCTTTGTTTTCTCGCAATTCCGGACGGAAAACCGCTACACACTTTTCCTGGAATTGCTCTAATGGCGCAGATCGGAAAGAAAGCGCTGAGCTCTGGGATGACGAGGGCTCTTGAAAAACTCTTCGGGAGGCGCGGTCTCCAGGATCTCACCGGCATCGATGAACCAAATCCGGTCGGCCACGTCGCGGGCAAAGCCCATTTCATGGGTGACGCAGAGCATCGTCATCCCTTCAGCCGCCAGGCTTTTCATGACGCTGAGCACTTCGCCGACCATCTCGGGATCAAGCGCGCTCGTCGGCTCGTCGAAGAGCATGACCGGCGGCTCCATCGCGAGCGCGCGGGCAATGGCCACGCGCTGCTGCTGACCACCGGAAAGCTGGCCGGGATAGGTATTCGCCTTGTCGGCAAGACCGACGCGATCAAGCAGTGCGAGCGCCTTGTCGCGCGCCACTTTCACCGGCACGCCCTTGACCCGGACCGGCGACATGGAAACATTGTCGACGACAGATAAATGGGGGAACAAGTTGAAATTCTGAAAGACGAAGCCGATCCGGCTGCGCAGCCGATTGAGCTCGACAGCGCCCATCGCGGCATGAATATTCCTGCCCTCGAAATCTATCGAACCGCTATTGATCTCCTCCAGCCGGTTGATCGTGCGGATCAGAGTCGACTTGCCGGAGCCGGACGGTCCGCAAATGACGACGACTTCGCCGTGGCTGACATCGGCATTGATGTTGTTCAACACCTGGTAATGACCGTAGCTCTTGCAGACCGCGTGAAGACGGATCTCTCGAGCGCCGTCCTGCGGCGCGGAAACTGGGATGCTCATAGCTGCTCCGTGAATGTTTTTAAAGGCACGACGTCGCTGCGCAGGCGTATCTTCCTTGGCCCGGCTCGCCGGCGGGCAATTCGACGTTCGACGCTGTTTGCGGCATGGGTCAGGCTCCAACAGAGCACATAATAGACAACGGCGAGGATGAAGAAGACCTGGAAGGGTTGCGACAACAGCTGGTTGTTCACCTGGCTTGCCGCAAAAGTCAGATCCGGCACGTTGATGATGTAGCCGAGCGTCGTATCCTTGATCGTCGAGACGAAGGTCGAGATCATGCTCGGGATCATGTTGTAGAGCGCCTGAGGCAGGATCACGAAGCGCATCGCGCCGATATAGCTATGGCCAAGCGCCCTGGCAGCGTCCATCTGCCCCTGGCCGAGCGAGACGATGCCGGCCCGCACGACCTCGCTCAGGAACGCGCCCTCATAGATCACGAGCGTTACCAGCATGATCAGGAAGCTCGGGACATCCGCCCCCGTCCAAAGCGGAACGATGAAATAGCACCATAGGATCAACATCAGCAGCGGAACGCCGCGCGTGATGTAGACGAGGCCAGTTGCGGGCCATCTAAGGACTGCCCATTTGGAAAGGCGAGCCATGGCCAACAGTATGCTCACAGGAAATGCGAGCGCGATGGCCAGCGCTGAAAGGATCAGCGTATTGGCAAGCCCGCCCAGCGGGCCATTGGGATACTGGCCGATCAGCAGCAGCAGCCAATATTCATGGATGATCTTGATGATATCCTGGATCACGCGCGCGCCCTCCGTGCGGGATCGCTGCGCAGCGAGATATATGCGCCCAAGGCCATGATGATGAGCGAGAAGAACAGATAGATGACCGTGCCGATCAGATAGATCTCAAAGGTTCGGAAACTGACATTGTCGATCTCCTTGACGGCGTGGGTAAGCTCCGACGCACCGACGACGATTGCAAGGCTGCTGTTCTTGAACAAGGAAACGCTGTGATTGATGAGCGGCGGCAGAGCATTGCGCACGCCCTGGGGCAGGATGACGAAACGCATGGCCGAGATGTAGCCATGCCCGAGCGCCTTGGCCGCTTCCATCTGCCCTGAGCTGACCGACCGCAGTCCGGAGCGCAAATCCTCGCTGAAATAAGCGGCCTGGCACAATCCCAGGCCTATGATGGCAAAGATTGCCTCGGCATTGTGGTCGGCGAGCCAGTCGGTGATGCCTTGCGGCATCAGCGTATAGATTCCGAAATACCAGAACATCAGCTGCACCAGCGTCGGCACGTTGCGATGATAGGAGACGTAGGCCTTCACGATCGGATCACCGATGCGAAGCGGCGAGACCCGCAGGGCAAAAAGCAGGATGGCCAGCGTCATCGCAAGCAGCCAGGAGCCGATATAGATGACGAAGGTCATCTCGATGCCTTGCAAGAGCATCGCGACGTAATCCGGATTCCTCAGGATGGCCGACAGATCGAACCCGCTCACCGCTTCGCACCTTCCGCATCATAGATGGCGGCGGATGTCTCGGGCTTTGCCGTCTGCAGGCCACCCATCACCTGCAATGTCGGGGTGATCTCCATATGACCGATATTGACTGCGACCGGCGCTGAAATCGCAAAGGCGATCGCATCCGCGATATCGGCCGCCTGCGGCAGCTCGAACCCGTCGATGAAGCGTTCGCGCACGCTCGGGTCATCACCATGGACGTGGTTGAATATATCGGTCGCAACACGACCAGGGCAGATCTCGGTGACGCGGACCCGCTTGCCGAATGCATCGATGCGCAGCTGGTTCGACAGCATGGCGACGCCAGCCTTGACGGCATGATAGGTGGAATTGCCGCCGAAGTTGTAGTTTCCGGCAATCGAGGAGATGTTGATGACGTGTCCGCGGTCGCGAGCCACCATCCCCGGCACGACCAGACGGCAGATGTGCAGCACTGCGCGAAGATTGACATCGATGAGGAGATCGATGTCTTCCTCATCCGCCTGAAGGAATTTCTTCGGCCGGTCGACGCCGGCGTTGTTGACCAGAATGTCGAACTGAACCCGGTTGGCAAGATCGGCGATTGCGGCGCGATCCGTCACATCGACGACGTGGGCGATACATCCCGTGCGCTCGGCCAGCTCCTTCAGGGCGCCGGCGCTGCGAGCGATCGCATGCACCTCGATGCCCTCGCGGCAAAGCCGCTCCACCACCGCGGCACCGATACCGGAGGAGGCGCCGGTGACCAGCGCGGTCTTGTAGTCGGAGAATGGCATTCTGATCCCCTTTTTGTTGGTTTGGACATTAGCGGAGCTTCAACTCCTTGCCTAAGACCGATTACTTTTGGAGTAATAAGCAACTTTTATGGAGATGTGCCGGCAGCAAGCGGACTGGCCGTCGCCGCTGGCGATTGCGATTCTTTTGCAAGAGCCGACATGGCGTCCCGACATCGGCGCGCGTTGCAAAACAGATGCACGTCTGCAAACATGCCCCGTAAAGACAGAACAGTACCCAAAGCCATGGATATCAGACGCTTCAAATCCTTCATCGCTATCGTCGATAGCGGCAGCATCACGCGGGCCGCCGATATCCTGCATCTCGCCCAGCCGGCACTCAGCCAGCAATTGGCGGCGCTCGAGGAACATTTTGGCCAGAAACTCCTGATCCGAAGCCAGCAGGGCGTCAGCATGACCGATGCCGGACACGCGGTCTATCGGCACGCGCAGATTATTCTGCGCCAGATGGAACAGGCGCAGGCCGATGCCGCTGCAGCCGGCAATTCGCTTGCCGGACGCGTCTCGGTCGGGCTCGTGCCCTTCAGCAGTGCCGCCACGCTTTCGGTCGATCTCCTGGCGGAAACACGCAAGAGGCACCCCGGAATTCTGCTTCATCTGACGGAGAGCGTCGGTCAGACCTATAGCCAGATGATCATGACCGGCCGGCTGGAAATGGCGTTGATCCACGGCACGGGGCCGATCAAGGGCGTGCGGTTCGAGCCGATCCTAAGGGAGGAATTCTATCTCGTTGCCCATCGCAATTTCGCGATCGATTCAGACCAGAAACCCGTGCCCGTCAGCGCACTCGATGGGATGCCCATGCTGTTGCCGCCGGCTTACAATTTCGTGCGCCGGGCCGTCGATGCCGCCTTCACGCGCAGCCGCATCAATCTCAAGGTCGTGGCCGAAGTCGAAATCGTGCGAACGCTGGCGCGCGCCGTCGGCAGCGGGCTTGGCGCGACCATCATGCCGAAGGCGATTGCCGACCGTATCGTCTCGGAATCGACCGAGCCTCTGGTATGCCGGCTGATTTCGCCGCGGATCGAGGAAACGCTGTCGCTTTGCACATCCGACCAGAACTCGTTGTCGGAGCCGGCATTCGCCGTCAAGGACATCCTCGTCGAGCTGACGGAGCAGTTGAAGGTGTAAAGCTTAGGGGCATACGCCAACGGCCTGCGACCCGTAAAGCGGGCCGCAGGCGCGCGGGATTACCACTCAGCGCATATCGCGGCAGAACTCGGCGATACGGGCGCAGCCCTCGCCAAGCTTTTCCATGCTTGTCGCATAGGAGATGCGGAAATAAGGGCTCATGCCATAGGCGGAGCCCTGCACCGTCGCGACATGGTGATCATCGACCAGCGCCATGACGAAATCGACATCGCTCTCGATCTTGCGTCCGCCCTTGGTGGTCTTGCCGATCAGGCCGGACATATTGGGATAGATGTAGAAGGCGCCTTCCGGCTTGTGGCAGCGCAGTCCTTCGACCTTCGACAGTTGATCGAGCACGAAGTCGCGTCTCTCCCTGTAGATCGCCGCCCGCTCCTTCAGGAGATCCTGCGGCCCGTCCAGCGCTGCGATCGCCGCTGCCTGCGTGACTGTTGCGATGCCGCCGCTGTTCTGGCCGTTGACGTTGCTGATCGCGGCAATCAGCTCCTTCGAACCGCTCGCGCAATATCCCAAGCGCCAACCGGTCATGGCATAGGCCTTGGAGACGCCGTTCATGGTCAGGACCCGGTCATAGAGCCTCGGTTCGGCATCGGCGATCGTGCAGAATTCGAAACCATCATAAACCAGATGCTCGTAGATATCGTCGGTGAGGATCCAGACATCCGGATGGCGCAGCATGACTTCGGCGATCGCGGCCATTTCGGCGCGCGAGCAGGCGGCACCCGTCGGATTGTTCGGAAAATTCAGGAGAAGCCATTTGGTGCGCGGCGTGATCGCTGCCTCGAGG
Organism: Rhizobium sp. BK098; assembly: GCF_014193155.1. Taxonomy (NCBI): domain Bacteria; kingdom Pseudomonadati; phylum Pseudomonadota; class Alphaproteobacteria; order Hyphomicrobiales; family Rhizobiaceae; genus Rhizobium; species Rhizobium sp. BK098. The sequence continues at coordinate 29,015 of NZ_JACHYY010000014.1, forward strand.
TCCTCCGGACGCAGCTTGAATCCGGCCTGCTCGAAGCAGGGAACGGCGACCGGGACGCCGCCGGCAAACTTGACGATGTCGGCGTAGCTGACCCACGACGGCGTGGGAATGACGACCTCGTCGCCTGGATTGCAGGTGGCCAGCATCGCGTTGAAGATCACCTGCTTGCCGCCGCCGGAAACGACGATCTGGCTTGCATCATAATCGAGATTGTTGTCTCGCTTGAACTTTCTGCTGATCGCAGCTTTCAGCGCCGGCGTGCCATCCATCGGCGGATATTTGGTATCGCCGCCAAGTGCGGCCGCATGGGCTGCCTCGATCGCATGGGCGGGTGTCGAAAAATCCGGCTCCCCGGATGAAAGGCTGACGACCTTGATGCCCTTGGCAGCCAGTTCGCGGGCACGTTGGGTCATGGCGGCAGAGGCGGAGATAGAAACATTCTTCAGGCGATCGGCTGTGGAGGGCATTGGCGTGCTCTTTCAGTGGAAATGAAAAACTTGCTGGCCAGCAACATCAAGATGCGAGTTCGGCCGCGGGCGCCAAGGTGGCGCCGGAAGCCTCGATTTCGCTGCGGATGATACGGGCAAGCTCAAGCGCGCCGGGCGTATCGCTGTGGACGAGGATCGATCGGGCTGGCATTTCAAGCATGCTTCCGTCGATCGCCTCGACGGTTCCATCCGTCAGAAAGCGACGCACCCGTGTGCGGACCGCAGCCTCGTCCTTCACCAGCGCGCCCGGCAGACCGCGGGCAACGAGCCTGCCGTCGGCATCATAGGCGCGATCAGCCAGAAACAGCGCCAGCGTCTTGAGTTTGGCGCGCCTTGCCGCCTTTTCGATTTCACTGCCCGATGTCACGAAGACAACCAGGCGCGGATCGACCGCGGCAATGGCATTCATCATCAGATCGGCGAGCACCGGATCGCGATTGACCATATTGCCCATCGCCGCATGAAAGCTGAAATGTCCGACACTCATGCCCTCGCTCCTGGCGATCGCGATCAAGGCGCCGAGCTGATAGAGCATCTGCTGGCGAAGCTCGTCCGGCTGGAACGGCATCTCGCGCCGGCCGAAGCCGGATCGGTCCGGCAGGCCCGGATGCGCCCCGATACCCACGCCGTTCTCCCTTGCGAGACGGACCATGCGCGCCATCGTGTCCGGGTCGCCGCCATGAAAGCCGCAGGCGATATTGGCGGACGACACGATCTTCATCATCGCTTCGTCGTCGCATAGCCGATAGGGGCCGAAACCTTCACCCATGTCGGAATTCAGATCGATTTTCACCGCTTCCTCCCCTTGATCGTTGAAATTGCCGTCAGGCCATTGCCTTCAAGGCACGCTTGACCATTTGCGACGTCCGCCTGACATCCTCGACATAGCGGGCAACGGCCTGCTCCACCGCGCGCGCCTCGGCATGCGTCGAGCGGACGAAGCGCAGCCTGCTGCCGATCCGAGCCTGGCCAAGCCGCCACAGATCGCATTCGATGACGCCGGCGATCTTCGGATAGCCACCCGCGGTATTGGCATCGCTCATCTGAATGATCGGCTCGCCGGCGGGCGGGACCTGGATCACGCCAGGCACGACGCCATGCGAGCGCATCTCGACCGTCACCGTCGGTTTTATCGGTTCGCCGGACAGGCGATAGCCGGTGCGGTCGCTGCTCGACGATATACGCCAGACCTGGCTCCAGAAAGCTTCGCCATCGCCGGCAAACAGCTCATGTTCGCCGGCGACGATCGCGCGGATGGACAGCACGCCATCGACCGGGGCCGGAAAGACATCATTTAGCACCACGGCCGGCTCGACCACTGCGAGACCGCTCGCCGGCAAGGGGAGCGCATCCGCTGGCGGGCCGAATTCAATTCGGTCACCCTTGATCAGCGGCCGACCGGCATTTCCGCCGAATCCGCCGCGCAGTGCGGTGCTCCGCGATCCCATGAGGACCGGCACATCCAGCCCTCCGCCGAACACGATATAGGCGCGGGCCAGCCTCGGCGGCTGCCACAGCTCCAGGATCTGGCCCGGCTCGGCGACATAGGCGCACCATGGAAGCAGTTCCTGGCCGTCCAGCGCAGGATTGCCATCTGCACCTGTGACGGCAAAGACAGCATGAGCCGCGAACCGCAGTTTGAACGGAAAGGTCTGAACCTCTATGGCCGCCGCATCGTCGTCGTTGCCAACAAGGATATTGCCGATCTTCACCGCAAGAGGGTCCATCGCGCCGCTGGCTGTGACGCCGATGTCGCGGTAGCCGGGGCGACCAAGATCCTGGATCGTGTTGAATGGGCCGGTTTCGATGATCTCGATCATAGCTCGATCCTTGCCGGCAGAAAGTGGACGATATCGCCGGGCGCCATCAAAGCCGGCGTCGCGGCAGTCGGATCGAACATCTGCAGTTCCGCGTGGCCGAGCGAATTCCATCCATTCGGACCCGTCAGCATCGCAACCCCCGTCTGCATTCCGCCGATCGTCACGCTGCCCTTCTCCATCCTTAGCGAAGGAACGGTCTTGCGGGGCATGTAGATGCGCGGATCGAGCCCGTGCAGGTAACCGAAACCGGGGGCACTTCCCAAGGCAAATACGCGGTAACTCGCCTCATAATGGATGCGCACGACCTCGCGATCGCTCAAGCCGCAAAAGTCGCAGATGGTCGGAAGATCGATTGCATAAGCGCCGCCATAATGAACCGGGATTTCGATGACTTTTCCCACGAGGTCCAGGCTCTGGGCATTGTTCCATGCCTCAAGAAGCCGACCTGTCATCAGCTCGGGATCCTCTGGCGTCTCCCTGAGGATCGCCAGAAGATTGGTCATCCCGGGGATCACTTCCGCTATATCAGTCCAGCCCTTCACCGTTCGCGCCAGAGCCCAGATCCACCGCTGCGCAGGCAGATCGAATTCGCCGGGTGCTTCGAGCAGGAAAGATCGGGTGCCGATGCAGGAGATCCTGGCCCGGCCCTTGGAAGCAGGAACGATTTCGCGCGGTGACGTGAGGGTGTTCGATGTGGCGATCATGACAGCGGCTCGATTTCGAACAGGGGATCACCGAATCCGACCAGGGTTTCTGGCTCTACCGATCGCCTGGCCAGCAAACCGGCCCTGCCGGCTGGAATGGGAAGCAGGACAGAACCGATGCGAATAAAACCGATCACATCCTGGCTTGAGACCGAGCGAGGCAGACGCTCGGTCTCGCTGGAATCCGACGGATGCAAGGGATAGAAGTGGCCCGCCATTGGCGCTTTGACCACCGCCACCGATGTCGCCGGCGCAGGCTGCGCATTTCCTGTCAGGTTGATTTGGGCGCCCCCGGCCTTCGAGACCACGATGCGCAGATTGCCGGCCGGTCGCGAAATTTCTACGCCATCGACGCCTGCTGCCGTCAGTGCGTCGGCCAGAGCCGCGAGGGTCGAAGGGTCGCTAAAGTCGATCGCCCTCATGCCGCCCTCCTCTGCCGAAGCCATTGTTCCAGATAGTGGATATCCGTCTCACCGCGGGCAAACCCTTGATCCTCGAACAATGCGCGCAACAGCGGCAGGTTGGTGGAAATCCCTACTATCTGGGTGGCGGCAAGTGCCTCGCGCATTTTGGCCATCGCTTCTGCCCGTGTGGGCGCATGGACGATCAACTTGGCGATCAGGGAGTCATAGTAAGGCGAGACCCGATAGCCGGCATGAATATGGGTATCGACCCGGATTCCCGGCCCTTCCGGCAGGGCTAATTCCGAGATCGTACCTGCCGAAGGCAGGAAGCTTTCTGGGTCCTCGGCATTGATGCGGCATTCGAAGGAATGGCCGGTACACGCCAAATCATCCTGGCGTACTTCCAAGGGGAAACCCTGGGCGACCATTATCTGCGCCTGGACGATATCGATCTCGCTGGTCATCTCGGTGACGGGATGTTCGACCTGCAGGCGCGTGTTCATCTCGATGAAATAGAAGGCACCGTTTTCGTAGAGGAACTCGAAGGTTCCGACGCCACGGTAGCCGATCTGCCGGCAGGCTTGCACGCAGGCCATGCCGACCGGCTTTATCGTTTCCGAGGAAATCCCAGGCGCCGGAGCTTCTTCCACCACTTTCTGATGCCGGCGCTGCATGGAACAATCGCGATGCCCGAGCCAGACGGCATTGCCATGGATATCGCAGAGCACCTGAATTTCGATGTGACGCGGATGCTGGAGGAACTTCTCCATGTAGAGCGCCGGGGACCCGAAAGCCTGACGAGCCTCTTCCGATGTCAGGGCGATGGCTTCGTGCAGCTCGCCTGCCTCGAGCACCACCCGCATCCCCCTGCCGCCTCCGCCGCCTGCGGCCTTGATGATCACAGGATAGCCGATCTCCTCAGCGATCCGCTCGACCGAAGCCGGATCATCCGGAAGGGACATATCAGGGCCGGGCACGCAGGGCACACCGGCAAGGATCATTGCCCGTTTTGCCGATATCTTGTCGCCCATGGTCGCGATCGAGGAGGCCTCGGGGCCGATGAATGCGAGGCCCGCTCTCTCCACGGCTTCGGAAAAAGCAGAGTTCTCGGACAAGAAACCGTAGCCGGGGTGGATCGCACCCGCTCCGGTCAGACGCGCGGCAAGGAGGATCGCATTTTGATTGAGATAACTGCCGGCTGCGTTCGCCGGACCGATGCACAGTAAGGTGTCGGCGGCCTTGCCGTAAGACGCCTGCCTATCGGCTTCAGAGCAAATCGCAACCGTCTTCAAGCCGAGTTCGCGGCAGGCCTGCTGAATTCGCGCAGCAATTTCGCCGCGATTGGCAATCAGGACCGTATCGAAACGGCGCCCCGCCAACCCCATCTTGTCGAGAGATTTCGCCATCAGGCAATCTCCGCCAGGACGTCGCCTGTCTCGACTTCGCCGCCATCCATCTGGGTGAGACGCGCGATGCGGCCTGCCTTCGGCGCGACGATCTTGTTGAAGACCTTCATCGCTTCGATGATGAAAAGGGTCTGGCCCTCCTCGACCATGTCGCCAACCCTAACGAAAGGCTCCTGCCCCGGCGCTGGCCCTCGATGCAGGACGCCGAAGATCGGCGCCCTCACGGTGGTGATCGATGCTTTGCGAGGGACAACGTCGTCGCGCCCCTGTTCGGCAGGACTGGCGAGCACAGTTTCGAGCGCTTGCGACGACGCGGTCGGGGTAGCCTGTCCCAGCGTGCGGAAAATGCGAACGGTAACGTCTTTCTCCGTTACCGAGAGCTCGGTAACGTTGGATCGTCCAACAAAATCGATCAGTGTCTTTATTTTCGACAGGTCCATGCGAGAACTCGGCATTTCGGAGAACCTCCCGCAATCCGATCAGTGATGATTGCGTTTGGCTGAGCTCCTCCCTACACGATGGCTCTCACGATGGGGTCAGAGGAACTTTTGATGACGCTGGCATCCAAGCGTTGCTATGGCCACCCGCGGGGCATCTCCTGACAACCTGTCCCACATGAATTTTCGATTCGCTTGCGCTGGGATTAGGTATCCGCCGGGGAAGCCATTAAGTATGCTCTTGATGGAATTCGAACCGACGACCCTGTGGTTGCAAAGTGTCCCCTCACAAATTTTCCAGTAGCATACATCGACTTAGCCTTGACACAATGGCCTACGACAGGACGATCCGGTCGCTCGGGCTGGCGACCTTCAGTTGCGTGCTAGCCAATGCGCATACGCCTGCGCGCTCGCGTTCGTCGGTGGGGTGAAGAGCCGCACCTTTTTGATGGATCAACCGCTCACTTGAGCCGCGTGACCGCTTGCGGCGCGCTTCAGCCGATACCATCGGCGGCTTCGGAGGATGAGGCAAGTGTGCGACCATGTCGACGGTCTGTAATGATCGGCATGGAGATTTACGTTCTTCTGTAAACGCTGCCATACCCTCGGTTGGTATTAACACAACAACCCAGGCCGCCTTGAAGTTTCATAACTCGTCTTATCTGTTTTTTAGCCGGATAAATATTGGGATCTGAATTGGCGACCCCTAACCCAGATGGGCTGTTTGATAGAACGGACCTAGGGCGCACGAGCTCAAATAGAATTCCCCGCCCTAACCGGGGATGTGATCCGCCCTACCTATATCCTTAATGAAGGCGAGCAGAAGCGTGCCAAGTCGACCCGGCTGCTCCTGCTGTATCCAATGACCAGCGCCGTCGATCAGCTCGATGCCAGCCATCTTCGTCGCCGCCTTCGTCCTCATGATATCGAGCGCGCCCGGCGACGCATAGGTGCCCCAATTGTGAATCGGCGTCGCCGAATGACCCCGCCCATCCTTGAAATATCAACAGCTTGTGACGACGGTTTGCCCCTAATCATCGCGCCGATTCACACCGCCGCAAAATCGGCATCCTAAAAAGAGTTCTAATCCCGCGGGCCGCGGCCGTTCTTGTGGGATTGCAGCCTTTAAGATCGGAGATCCCGGTCTGCTTGCCGCGATCCTTTCGTGCCATCGGCTCGGTCGAACCAACGCTGCCCGTGGTACGGTTACGCCGATCGGAGAGAACCTCGCAATGCAGACCGCTCCCGACCATTGTCGGAAGCGGCGCGGTGGGCTGCTCTACTTGGCGTTCTTGACGAACGCCGTCGTGTAGGTCTTCGACAGATCGATCGACTTGCCCTGCACGTTCTTGGAGAACTCGGAAAGCACGGCAAGAACGGTTTTCGGACCGTCTTCCGGCATCACGCCATCGGGCGTGAACATCGCCTTGCCGTTTTCAAGCGCCTTCACATAGCCTTCCTTGTCGCCGACATAGAAGTCTTTCGGCATCTTGTCGGCGATCTCGGCGGCTGAATGCGTGTTGATGAAATGCAGCGTCTTGACGAAAGCATTCGCAAGCTTCTGCACCTCTTCTTTATGAGCATCGACCCAGTCGGCGCTCATATAAAGGGATGCGGCAGGATAGGTTCCACCCAGGGCGGCCCTTGTCCCGGCCATCGTGCGCATGTCGATGAGAACCTTGGCCTCGCCGGTCTTCAGGAGACGCGAGACCGTCGGCTCCGTCGTCATGCCGGCCTGAATGGCATCCTGTTGCATGGCGGCGATAAAGGTCTGGCCGGCACCAACCGGAACGGAGGTGAATTCCCCCAGCTTCAGGCCGGCCTTGATGGCCAGATACTGCGTCAGGAAGTTGGTCGAGGAACCAAGGCCGGTGACGCCGAGGCTCTTGCCCTTGAAGTCAGCGGGGGATTTGATTTCCGGATGCTTGGCCGACACCAGCTCGACTTCGCCCGGCGCCTGGCTGAACTGCACGACGGATTCGACGAACTTGCCCTTGCCCTGAAGGTCGATGCAATGGTCGTAGAAGCCGACGACGCCCTGGACGGCGCCTGCCAGCATTTCGTTTTCCGCATCGACGCCGGCCGGCTCATTGAGAAGTTCGACGTTCAGCCCCTCGTCCTTGAAATAGCCGAGCCCTTCGGCAAGCTTTGCCGGCAGATAGATCTGCTTTTCGTAACCGCCCACCATGATGGAAATCTTGTCAGCAGCATTGGCTGCCGTGGCGCCGATCGAGCCTGCAGTTATGATGATGGAAAGGGCTGCGGTATGAAAAAGTACGCGCGATGAACGCATAAGTGTCTCCTCCTGTTGCGGCACCACGTCACATGACATAGGCGCCTGCTTCCTCCACGAAGCCCAGTGAGCTTAGTGAGAGCAACCTTTCAGTTAGCTTTCAACGTTGCCTCGATAGATCAACTGGGTTCATTTTGTTCCTCAGCGCTTGAAACATGAGAAAGATATGAGGCCGCTGTCGCCAATGCAGAGGCAAACCATGCCGACAATTTCTTTGCCCAGGCGATAAAGGTAGCCGGTAAATAACCTCCGCACACCACCCGCATGCATCCGATGCAGCCAGCTGTTGTACCCTCGCCTAATCGAGCGTCAGAGGTCACTATCGCCTTCCACCTAATCAAGCTTCTTGTAGTGACGATGGCTGAAGCCGCGAGGGATTGTCTCGCCGTAAACCTCGGCCTTGGCCTCGCTATGACTGCGCCTGTCACGACGACGGCTCTGCCAGATGGGGCCTCCGGCTTCATCGCCGTGCTCATCAGCATCGTTGACACCTTGCTCATAGGCAACCTCGGCCTGGCGCTGGAGGTGTCCACGATCGTTTTTTTCCCAGACGTTAGTGCCAGTTTGGCGTGAGCCCCAGGCGCACCATCGCCGATTACATGGCGCGACGACCAAACTGAAGGAGCATACGTCGAGGCTGGCTCTCATCGGCGATCTTGCGGCAGCGGAAACGAGCGGCGCATGGGCCATCACCGGTGCAGCATTATGGCGCGAGTTTACCGATCCGTATGGTTTGAGCGAACCACCCGTAAACTGGTTATCCTACCATTCACGCAATCTCTTCGAATTGAAGGATCGCAGTTATGAAAAAGATTTCCGCCAACAAGTCTCCGATGGCTCTCGGGGCCGCCCTTTTCTCGCTTACCTGCCTTAGCCCAATTTTGGTGCTTGTCCACACCTCGCCAGCCCTTGCCGCCGAAAAGGTCATTCCGGCGGAAAAGAACCCTCCCGGCGACATACCGGACACGCAGGTCTTCATTGACTACGCATCGCCGCATGGCTTCACCATGAAGGTCCCCGAAGGCTGGGCACGTTCTGATCGTGCCGACGGTGAAAGTTTCATCGACAAGCTGGACGGCGTGCTCGTCTCTATCTCAAATGCCACGGCGGCCCCCACCATCGAAAGCGTGAGGGGAAAGGAGGTGCCCAACCTCAAGACCGCCGAGCGGGCAGTGACGGTGGCATCCGTGGAGTCCGTGAAATTGCCAGCGGGTCCGGCGATCCGCATCGTCTATACGTCGAACTCACAGCCGAACGCCGTGACCAATAGGCAGGTTCGGCTGGAGAACGAACGCTATCTGTATTTCAAGGACGGCAAGCTGGTCACGCTCGAATTCTACGCGCCGAAGGGTGCGGATAATGTCGATCAATGGCAATTGATGTCGAAGTCGTTCCGCTGGAACTAGGGCGGTCGTGGAATGTTCCTGCTTGTCGCGCATGAACTCTACCGGTTTTTCCACGTGGGCGAGGACGAAACGTTTGCGCTGCGGGGAGTTAGCCTATCGCTGTCGCCGGGAGAGTTCGTCGTTTTGATGGGGCCGTCCGGCAGCGGTAAATCTACGCTGCTGGCGTGCCTGACGGGGTTGGACGAACCGGATGGCGGCCACGTCCTGGTGGACGGCATGCGACTGACCAGGCGATCGGAGGCGGCGCGGGCGCGCATCCGCGCCACGAGTTTCGGCATTCTTCTCCAGTCGGGCAATCTCTTTGCTCATCTCAGCGTGGAGCAAAACATTCGATTTCAGATGAGCCTTGCCGGGAAGATCGACGCCACCCGCGTAGGTCAGCTTATCGAAATGGTGGGCTTGCCACATCGTGCACATGCTTTCGTCACGCAGCTGTCCGGCGGGGAAACGGCGCGCGCCGGTCTTGCGGTGGCTCTTGCCGCCGATCCGCCGATCCTTGTTGCGGATGAACCTACCGCTGAAGTCGATGCCGACACGGAGTCGCGATTGATCGATCATTTCGAAACCAGACGCCGCGGCGGTCTCACCACTTTGCTTGCAACCCATAGCGAGGCATTGGCTCGGAAGGCTGACAGAATAATCTGGCTCCATGACGGGAAGGTGGCGGATGACTGACATCCTAGCGATCTGCCGGAATGTTGGCCGAAAATTCTCAAGCGGCAACGAGCCACTGTCCGTGCTGCAAGACATAAACTGCGAGATCCATACATCTGATCGCATTGCCTTGGCCGGCCCATCCGGCTCTGGCAAGACAACCTTGCTGCATATTCTTGGTGGACTGGATCGCCCAACAAACGGCGAGATTGAATGGCCGTCTTTTGGCACGATCGAGCAGCTTCGTCCCCGCCGGGTCGGCTTCGTGTTCCAGTCGCCCAGCCTGTTTCCCGCCCTGACGGCGGCACAGAATGTCGATCTGCCGGCGATCCTCGCGGGAGTGAAGGTAGCGCCCAGCCACAGCCGCGACTTGCTGTCGTGCTTCGGTCTTGGCGAACTTGCGGACAAGCTGCCGGAGGAATTATCGGGCGGCCAGGCTCAAAGGGTCGCAATGGTACGCGCTTTAGCCCTTCGGCCGAAACTCGTCTTGGCCGACGAACCGACCGGACAACTGGATGGCACCACGGCGCAGTCCTTCATGAATATGGTGCTGGAGTATGTGGAGCGAATGGGGGCGGCACTGGTCGTTGCCACGCACGATGAAGCGATTGCCACACGGCTGGCGAAGCGCTGGACACTGGGTCACGGCCGATTGATTTGCGATGGAATGAGAGTGGCGAGAACATGATGTTTGTTCTGTGGATCCGAGGCGTCCTTACCCATCGGCTCGTCCGTGTTGCTGGTTCAGCGATGGGTATCGCTCTTACTGTGGGGCTTCTGGCCATATTAGCCCTGTTCTTGGTCAGCGCGGGGGCTTCCATGACTTCCCGAGCGGTATCGGCAGTCCCCATCGACTGGCAGGTCCAACTCGTACCGGGCGCGGATCAGAACGCGATGCGAAACACATTGGATAAAGCGGCGACTATCCAGACGGTGCGCCGGACAAGCTATGCCGATGTCGTCGGATTCGAAGCGAGCACCAACAACACTGTCCAGACGACCGGGCCGGGACAGGTGATCGCGTTCGACGACAATTATCTGCGCGATTTTGCCAAGGAAGTCCGATTCCTTTCTGGCAGTCGCGACGGCGTCCTGATCGCGCAGCAGACAGCGGCCAACCTGCATGTCGTGCCTGGAGACAGGGTGACGATCAAGCGGGTTGACTTGCCGGCACTGACTGTGACGGTGAACGGCGTGGTCGATCTTCCCGACGCCGATGCGCTGTTTCAGGCGGTCGGCCAGCCACCCCAAGCAATTCCACAGGCTCCTCCGGATAATGTGCTCATCCTGTCAATGGCTCAGTGGAAGCAGGCCTTCGATCCTCAGGCGAAGGCGCGCCCCGACACTACTCGTCAACAGTTGCATGTCAGGCTCGTCCACAAGGCCCTACCACCGGATCCGGTATCGGCCCTCACCTTCGTCACCAGCGCCGCCAGGAACCTGGAAGCAAAGACCGCGGGACAGGCACTGGTCGCGGATAATCTAGGCTCCCGCCTCGGTGCGGTGCGCGAAGATGCGCGTTATGCTTCCGTGCTCTTTCTGTTTCTGGGCCTGCCTGGCGTCGCGTTGGCTCTGGCCCTGACCTTTGCGGTCACGTCGTCTGGCGCCACGCAACGCCGCATCGAGCAGACGCTGCTGCGCGTTCGTGGCGCCCCCTCCGCGACAGTCCTCGCTTTCTCCGCCACCGAGGCAACGGTGGCTGCGATCGCCGGTACGGCGCTTGGAATTGCCGCAGCGTTATGGCTAGAGCCTCTGGTATCGGAGCTGCGCTTGGTTCCGGGAGCGGCAGCCCCAATCCTGGGCCTCGTGACCATCGGCGGGCTTGTCGCGGGCTTTGCCGCATATCTCTATCCAGCATGGCGAGACTTGCGTGCGAATACCGTGAGCGCGGCGCGGCGCACGATTGCCGTGATCGCAGAGCCAGTTTGGCGGCGCCTGTGGTTGGATGCAATCCTACTTGCGTCGGCAGGCCTGTTCTTCTGGCAGACATCAAGCACCGGATATCAGATCGTGCTGGCACCGGAAGGTGTCGCTGGCACCGCTGTGGACTATAAGGCGTTCATCGCGCCTGCTTTGTTGTGGCTCGGGCTGGCACTACTGACGCTGCGCTTGTCGAACAGCGTGATTTCGAACAATGGGGTGCTTCTTCGGACCTTCATAAGGCCTGCCAGCGGTGCACTCGCGCCAATCGTAGCTGCCGCACTATCCCGGCAGGCCCGCCGGCTCACCGCTGGCATCGCTATGACGGCGCTGGCCATCGCGTTCGCCACCTCGACAGCGATATTCAATGGCACATACAATGCACAGTCGCGTGTCGATGCAGAACTTACAAATGGGTCCGACGTCACTATATCCGGCGCGTTAGAAAAGCCCGCCGAGGAGCATCTGCCCGCGCTCGCTGCCTTGCCGGATGCTGCCGCGGCCGAACCAATGCAGCATCGCTTCGCCTATGTCGGATCCGATCTTCAAGATCTCTATGGCATCGACCCGCAGCGTATCGGGCGCGCCACGAGCCTTTCGGATGCATATTTCAGCAGCGGCAACGCTGCAGCCACCCTCGCTGAGCTCGCCGCAACGCCGGATGGCGTGCTCGTATCGGAGGAAACGGTTCAGGATTTTCAGCTCCAGCAGGGCGACACGATCAACTTGAGGCTGATCGACGCACGAGACCATCAGTATCATCCGGTGCCGTTCAAGTTCATCGGCGTCGCTCGTGAGTTTCCGACCGCACCGAAGGATTCATTCCTTGTCGCCAATTCCCGCTATGTAGCTGAAAAGACTGGAAGCACCGCTTCGGAATATGTATTGATGAAAGCCAAGGGTGATCCGGCAACTCTCGCCGCGGAAGCGTCCACCCTCGTATCCGATCCGTCGATGAAAATCACCGACATCGGGCAGGCCGCTCACCTGATCGGTTCAAGCCTAACCGCTGTCAATCTGGCCGGCCTGACGACGATAGAGCTGACATTCGCCGTCGCTGCGGCTGCCGCAGCCGGTGGGTTGATGCTGGCACTGGGCCTGATCGAACGGCGCAGGAACTTCGCCATTCTGAGCGCCATCGGGGCGACCCGCCCGCAACTGTCGGCCTTTCTCTGGAGTGAAGGTCTTCTCATTTTTGTTGGAGGGGTCGTTTTGGGCGTGCCGTCCGGCATAGCAACGGCCTGGATGCTGGTGAAGCTGCTGACTGGCGTATTCGATCCACCACCCGAAAATTTGTCGATCCCATGGGCCTATCTTGGTACCGTCTTGTCTCTGGTGGCCATCGCCATCGTCATGGCAGTTCTGGCAGCAAGACCGCCACGAGGGCACGACGCTGAGTACTTGAGGGATTTCTGAAGGTTTGGATGTTCCCCTCTACGTGACCAACGATCATTCGCTGCGGTGCCGATCTTGGCTTCATTAATCCACGATCTTGGACTGGCACTGAGTTAGCCGCGTCTTACAAATTGTGCGATTGCGGGTAATTCCGTCGAGATGACACCCTAGCCTGCCAGTGGGTCTCTAGAGGCCCGTTGTCGTACCTGCTTGCGCGTCATGCCATCCGTTCCGCGATCCAAAATTGGCAGCTGCGATGCAGGCTTTGACGCCGGCGCTGCGGGCTGGCCGCCCGGCAGCAACGAATGCCGATCGACAACTGCGCTATTGCCCCATTTTCTCGCGGTGCCGAAAGCAGCGAGATCACCGAGCGCCTGCGGGACTGCGCCCATGACTTTACGAAATTGTAAACTGTCGGACAGGTGCGGTCGACAAATGAAGGTTAGTCGTGACCGGGCTCGACGTTTGGGGCCTCTGACCAATATCAATCAACAGGACAAATCCCATGAAGAATCTTTTTGTTTCAATCATTGTGCTTACGGCCGGCATTTATTCTGGAAATGCGGCACTGGCTGCACCTGTGCCATGCGAAGAGGCGCTCAAAGAGTTGCGAGCCGCTGAAGCCGCTGCCAAACCGAGCGATGCCGACAAGGTCAAAATTTCTGACCTTGAGGCAAAGGGCATCGAGCGTTGCAACGCCGACGACGATAAGCGCGCCGACGAATTTTTCAGCCAGGCGATGAAGATCCTGGGCAAGTGACGTTTGACGCAACCCACATGAAAGAAGGAGGAGGCTATGCCTTCATCAACAACGTCAACTGCTCAGGCACCCAATCGCGTTCCGGACGTGACGGTCGATTTTTGGCTGATCAAGCTCCTGGCTGTGACGATGGGCGAAACGGCAGCCGACTATCTCTCTGTCAATCTGGGTCTTGGGCTGCCGCTGACATCGGCCATCATGTGCGGATTGTTAGCGGTCGCACTTATCCTGCAATTCGCGCAGAAGAAGTACGCGCCGTGGTCTTATTGGCTTGCCGTCGTCATGATTAGCGTCGTTGGCACATTGGTCAGCGATAACCTCGTCGATAACTTCGGCGTTGCGCTCGAGACGACAACGATCGTCTTCAGCATCGCTCTCGCCGTTACATTCGGCGCGTGGTACGCGAGTGAGAAAACGCTATCGATCCACACGATCTTCACGACAAGACGCGAGATCTTCTATTGGTTTGCGATCCTCTTTACATTCGCGCTGGGTACTTCCTCGGGTGATCTTGTAGCCGAGCGCTTCGATCTCGGCTATTTGACTACAGGCTATATCTTCGGCGGGTTTATCGCCGTTGTCGCGCTGGGATATTATCTCTTTGGGCTCAACGGCATTCTTGCCTTTTGGCTGGCGTATATCTTTACTCGGCCGCTCGGGGCATCCTTTGGCGATCTTCTCTCTCAGCCGAAGGAGTATGGGGGATTGGGGTTCGGAACCACTGTCACCAGCGTTCTGTTCCTCGCCGCCATCGTCGCCATCGTCGTCCATATGAGCATCAATCGCCGACAGGGCAAAGACAACATTGTGATCCTCGACAGCGATTAGCCGATATGTGGGAGCGTCTGTCTTGGATGCACGCCAGCGGGACCGAATTTTCAATTCGACCTAACGCCGCTTACCGACATTAATATCCCGCCGGCTGTGCGACATGGCCGACCGCGCTGCCGGTTGGCCAATAGGTTTGGAACGCAGAGAGGCGGCGGTGAAGTTCGTTCCGTCGGCAAATGTGCCGTCGTGACCAAACCACTGCTACGAGGCACAAATAGCGCGCCTCTCCCGATAGTCAGTCAGGTTATCAAGCAAATCGCGCCGTCGACAGCAATGACGACCAGTTTTACTTCCCCACAGGCTCATCACGACGATTGCTGCTCATTTCATCGATGGGTTCTGCATGGCCTTGATGAGCCCCTTCAGCGCGAGCTTTGCGCCGGCCGGGCTCGGCTCTTTTGCGCGCAACGACGAAATGGCGCGGTCGGCCGCTGTGTCGATTGCGACCCACTCTTCATTGTTGAGCGGATAAAACTGCGATTGCGCCGCATCCCAAGCGGCTTCAAAGTCGGAAATGCGCCTTGCGGCAGCCGCCATATCGCCGGATTCAGCCAGCTTGAGCGTATCATTGGCCATTGCCTCGAATTGCGCGAGATCACCGGGTGCGGGTGAAGCGGCAACAGCAATCTCCGTAACCGGGTTGGGGGATGCGGCGGCGGGAGCAAGAGCCAGCGAAGCGATGATGATTGCCTTCTTCATGGATGAAACTCCGATGCCTGCACGGTTGTGGCACCGCTGCTCACACTGGCCGATGTTGATTACCCTGCCTTTGCCTGAGCCATACTCTTTCGTAAGATCAGCTGGTGGTCGGTGGGATTTGCTTTAACGACGGGCGAAAATACCCTGCATCCCAGCACCTCGGGATCGATCCTTTCCGCCGTCTGAACATGTTCGCCCGCCGCATCTGGGGCTTGGCGCCGTCTCGCCGACCCTTGGCATGACTACAGGATCGATTTCACCACGCGATCGAGCTTCGTATCTTCCCGATAAAGAGCCTGAACGACAGCTGTCGACAATGCAGCCATGAAAATTCCACCCACCAGGTCGGAAATGTAATGTGTGCCGACATAGACACGAGATAAGCTGATAAGCAACGCCGCCAAGGTCGCGACAATTGCGCGCCGTCTTAGTCCCTCCGCGAGAAGGGAAAAGGCAATCGCGAATGTTGCGGTGGCGTGATCGGACGGAAATGACGCATCACTGCTTCGGCTGATGACGAGATGAGTGACGCCGAGCTCGTAAGGACGCAAGCGATGGATGAAGAGAATGATGATCTGATTTAAGCCAAGTCCAAGCAGGAAGGTCAGGCCACTGGCTATGCATGCATGCCGGACATGATTTTTATCCCGGCCAGACCACCATTGCAGGACGACAAACAGCACAAGCAGTGGAGCTCCGAACTGTGTCAATGCAATAACCACGGCATCTAGAATGTAATTCCATCCCGCCCAGCTATTGATCCAGTGCGTAATAGTGACATCCATGTTCATCCCCGGGCCTTGAAGAGAGAGTTTAAGGCATCGTCAAGAAGGTTTATTGAATAAGATTGCGCGGAGGCGGTGATCTCATCGGACAGTCGCAATTCGGTGCAACGATCGTCAATCGCCTTCCTCAGCAAGCAGAACGAGCCGGAGCCGCTCAAGGGTCTCCCGACGGCGAACAGACATCGCTCTGGCCTGCATAGGAGCTCGACGATGACCTCCTGCACGGGCGAACTGATGTTTCCATGTGAGGAAGAGGCTCGAGAAGGGTCGTTTCTCAACAATTTTCGCAGTGCTTCCCGTCTTCTCGGGAGATTGCTGCAGCTCGATGCCTCGGTCTTGAATTCATTGCCTGCCATAAACCGGTATGGATCTCCGCCATTATCAATTCAAGGCACATGGTCATTCCAGATAATTAGAGAAAACTTAGGGTCTCTATCCACGAAAGGCTGCTTGGACGCGCATAATTCTACGTTAAGTTTCGCGCCGCATCCTGTTGGCCGCCGTATGAAGGTTGCCGTGGCTGCCAATCAGATTCATCGCTATTGTGTCGTAGACATAGACAGAGTTCGAGAGCGGCCATCAGTAGCTGTCGACAATGCGCGCCGGTGCTAAGCTTGCGGGCGCGGTCCTGCGATACGCAGTATTGTTCGCGCTTGGCCATAGCCTTCTCCGGTTCACATTGATGAATGGAATTTTCGGCGATCCCTTTTCGACCGCGACGTCCTGCTCGATCAGGACAGAAGAATGGCGGCGCGAAACGATTGACACTGTAACTCCGTCCTCGTCCGCGCCGCCTGCTATTTGCCCGATCACCGGCGAGCATCAGCGCGAACGGTCCCGGCGTTTCCGCCGGCGTGCATCACCTTTGCCGCCGATCCCCACTTCAGTAACATCCGGCCGCATGGCGTCGGCTCCAAATGAACTGAGTGCTGACCCAAAGGCGTAGCATATCGCCGCGCTGATCGCGGCGCGCTGCCTTCCCGGTAAGTCCTTCACCAGCAAGCCGTTACGCGCAGAGGCTCGAGTCAGCTGTGCGAACATTGTGGTATAAGTCTTGCGCCGGGTCGCAAGCGGAGGAAAAATTGCATCCGATACTTAGATGCGACTTAGTGATTTTGATTGGCGCCAACTCTGAACCAAATTCTCGAATTCATGAGCTCGGACAGCGCGCGGGAGATTGAGTGCAGATGAGAATTCTCGTTGTGGAAGATGATCCCATGCTGGCATTCGGCCTGCGACGTGCGTTGACGGATGTCGGCATGTCGGTCGATTGGGTCGCGGACGGTCGGTTGGCCGAGGAGGCGATGAGAGATGATTCACATGCGGCAGTTCTCCTGGATTTATCTTTGCCCGCGCCCGACGGCTTGACCTTGTTGCATGACGCGCGCCTTCGAGGGTCGAGCGTACCGATTGTCGTCATCACCGCACGCGATGATCTCGATATCAGGTTGAAGGGACTTGATCTCGGAGCGGACGATTTCGTACTCAAGCCTTTCGAGCCGTCGGAGATCATTGCTCGCCTTCGAGCCGTCATCCGACGTCGGGCAGGTCATGCCACGTCGAAGATCGGAACATCAAGCGTTGTTCTCGATCTCGCTACACACGAGCTTTCCTACAACAGCGTGACAGAAGTCCTTCCCTACCGTGAATTTGCGCTCATGCGGGCGCTTCTAGAACGGCCCGGCGTGATATTATCAAGGTCGCAGCTGGAAGAAAAAATATACGGCTGGGGAGAGGAGGTCGAAAGCAATGCGGTTGAAGTCCTGATCTTCTACATTCGCAGGCGCTTTGACAAACAAGTCATCCGCAATGTCCGTGGTGCCGGTTGGATGGTTCCAAAGTCATGATCTCGCTTCGCACCGCAACGGCAAGCTCGCTATCCATCCTTTTCACCGTCATTGCTTTCGTCTTCGGGGCGGTATCCTATGCGTTCACAATGAACGAAAGCAGTGAGTTTCTCGATCTGCAGCAACGTCAGATCGCCCGCTATGTCGGCGACCTGACCTTCATCGCACCCGATCGGGCCGCCCTGCCTCCCCACGACAGCGAAGACGATTATGTCATCAAAGTGAACTACGCGGACGGTCGCGCGGCCAAAAGCTCCGACAAATCCATCGCCATTCCAGATCGGAAAGAGACGGGATTTTCCGAATTCTCCGATGGAAAGAGGGATTGGCGGGTCTTTTCAATGGTCACGCCGGAGAGGAGCGTGCAAGTGGCACAGCAGATTGCTGTCCGCAAGGAATTGGCTGCCGATGCCGCGGCGAGGGCTACCATTCCCTTTCTGGTGGCCATTCCTCTTTCCTGGATTCTTGTCGCCTTTGTAACAGGGCGTATTTTTCGCAATCTGGAACATCTTGGCAAAGAGCTTTCGTTGAAAGCAACGGCAGACACAATTCCAGTCGATCTGAGCACGATGCCTCGTGAGGTCTGGCCGTTCGTCCGTTCGATGAACGAGCTTATAGCCCGTCTTGCTGTCGCATTTCGACAGCAACAGATGTTTCTTTCGGATGCTGCGCACGAATTGCGGACGCCGCTTTCAGCATTGACACTGCAGATTGGCAATTTGTCGCAGGCCAAGGGACCTGATCTTGAGGAACGGCTCTCCGAACTACGTGCAGGCGCCAGACGCGTATCCGCCCTGACCGATAAACTTCTCAAGATTAGCAGATATGAGGGAGTACCCCAGGCGGGTCCAACCCACGTTCTTGATCTGGCGGAGACGGTCAAGGACGTGGTTTCAGGGCTGCTGATCGCCGCCGAGGAGAAACAGCTCGATCTCGGCTTTGCAGCCCTGGCCGATGGGGCCCGGGTTCGGATCGATAGCGAAGACCTGAATACATTGATCGAGACAATCATCGACAATGCCGTGCGTTACACTCCGAACGGGGGAGCAGTGGACATTACGGTAGAAGGCGGAGCATCTCCGCTACTGATGGTCTCCGACAATGGCCCCGGCGTTCCGGACCATGAGTTGCCGCGGCTTACGGAGCGATTTTATCGCGGCTCGGGCCGAAACGAGGGCACGGGCCTCGGTCTTGCAATCGTAGAGGCCATATGCGGACGATATGGCTTGTCCCTGAAACTGATGAATCGCACCGACGGACCTGGTCTTGTCGTCACCGTCGGATTTCCTGCCGCGTAAAACCGAAGACGTCCCAATCGATCGGCTGAAAAATGGAAGCCCGCTGGAGCCAACGCATGATTCGACGAGATTCATGTGCATGTCAGTAAACTGGAGCATTGGTATCTGCATGAAGGGAGTATCAGTTTGCGGATACTGCTCGTGGAAGACAACATTCTGTTGGGCGATGCTCTTCAGGACCACCTGTCGTCGATGGGATGGGAAGTAACGTGGGTGACCGGCTATCGGCTTGGCGCGGATATTTTATGCCAAGTGTCTTTCGATATTATTTGCCTTGACCGACAGCTTCCGGACGGCGACGGTTTCGATCTGTTGCGCAACGGACTGGTCCGGTGCCCAACGATCATTATGTCGGCTTTGGATCAGCTGTCCGATCGGCTCGAGGCGAAGCGATTGGGCGCTGCTGGCTATCTGATCAAGCCCTTTCGCCTGGAAAAATTGACCCACTGGATCAGCCTACTACGAGGCGGGGGGATTGGCTTTCCGCCCGAGCGACATTCGCCTGGCTCTTGAGCACCGACAATTTTCGCGTTTTTAAACGGCTTTGTTCAGGCGCCTGTCAGGCTCTTTCGGCATGTCATGGAAAAATCACAGAGAGAACGGTTGACGAGCAATGACTGTATTTCGCAAGGTCGTCCTCGCTGCCTTCGGCACGATTGGAATCCTTGGCGGAAGTTGCGCAGCCTATGCCGGCTTCTTGCACGTCACCGGTAACTTTCATTCAGTGATTGATGATCAATTTTACCGCTCAGCTCAGCCGACATCCGACGAGCTCGCCTCTTATATACAGGCACACGGAATCAAGACAGTCATTAATCTGCGCGGAGCGCATCCAGGTACCGTGTGGTATGACGACGAGGTTTCGACAGTTCGCGGCCTTGGCATAACGCATATCGATTTCGGTATGTCGGCCACGAAAGCTATTTCGCCTGAAAGGGCGCAGCGACTCGTCGAGCTGATGGCCTCTGCCCAGAAACCGATCCTTATTCACTGCCTCTCGGGTTCTGATCGTAGCGGTTTGGCCGCCGCGCTTTATGTCAGAAAAATTGCCGGGCTGGATGAAGCCCGAGCTGAAGGTCAATTATCCTTCTATTATGGACATGTGGGTATACCCCTGGTTTCAGCCGCCTATGCCATGGATAGGAGCTGGCGCGATTTCGAGGCTCGATACAACAACCAGGTGCCGGGCGAACTCGCAAGCGGTGCTACTTTGCGATAGCTACGATCGGGCCGTCTCCAAACCGAATGTGTGAAACGGAAAGCCAATGGCAGTTTGGGAGTCATCGCCGCGGCTGAGAGATGCATTGGGCTGTATTTGACTGCTCGTTATGCAACGACATTGCTTGCTTGAGAGCTGGCCGGCGCGCATTTGATCATTGACAACAAAATAAGAATTAGAGATCGGATAGTATCGTGCGTCAAGTTCAAGCTCTAGTGGCCACACCCAAGCAGCCTGTCATGCGCCTCTTTGTCGTTAGCATGATCTGTGCGCTTCTCGACCTTATGGCTTTCCTAGTATTGATCCGAATTGGCATCGATCCAATGAAAGCTCACGTTTTGAGCTTCGTCTGTAGCAACCTGTTATACTTTGTCTGTCTTGTAACAGGGTGCTTGGGCCGGATCGATACCACTGTCAACAGCAATACCAGCTCACAGCAATTGACAGTTTTCCTTTTGCTCAGAATTTTGACGCTTAGTCTGAGAGGCGGGATCTTCGTTGTCGCAATGACAACCCTCAATCTTCCGGTCGCTCTTTCCGGCGCCTCCGTGGTGCTTGCAAGTGCTGCCATTGGTTTGCTGGGCGACACGCTTTTCTTATGGCCGACCATATCCGTTGAAAGGCGAAAGCTGTTCGCGGCGGTCGGCATCATCATCTATCTTCTTTCACTTCGCCTCGTATTTCTCGGTTTCGCCAACCTTCTGCCTGAAGAGGCCTATTATTGGAATTATGCGCAGCATCTAGACATCGGTTATCTTGATCATCCGCCGATGGTCGCATGGTTGATCTGGCTGGGAACCACGCTCTTTGGAGATAACGAGTTCGGTGTTCGCATCGGCGCATATATTTGTTGGCTATTGACCGCCGGTTTTTCCTTCTATCTCGCGCGGAATCTCTTCGATAAGGCGACGGCAATAGCGTGCGCTCTGCTGGTTGCCGTGCTCCCATTTTATTTTTCAACCGGCTTTCTGATGATGCCAGACGCGCCGCTGGCTGCAGCCTGGGTGGCCACGCTGTATTTTCTGGAGCGAGCTCTCATTGGTGAGAAGCGTCTTGCGTGGCTCGGCGCCGGCTTGTCGTTTGGCATCGGCCTATTGTCGAAATATACGATCCTACTTTTGGGGCCAGCAGCATTGCTGTTGATTCTGATAGACCACAGATCGCGGCAATGGCTCGGTCGAAAAGAGCCATATCTTGGCGCAGCGATCTCCATTTTGTTCTTTTCACCCGTTCTATATTGGAACGCCACGCACCAATGGATGTCATTTGCGTTCCAAGGATCGAGACGCGTTGATGAGGCATTTCAATTCACGTTGCCATCTCTCATCGTCAGTGTCGCTGTCCTCTTGACGCCAACTGGCTTCATTGCCACCGCGGCCAGCTTGAAGGCAAATCTGGCGGCGGCTCGATCACGACCTGCCACAGCGAGGGTGCTTTTCATACTCCTCTTCACACTTATCCCGCTCAGCATATTTGTCCTGTTTAGCCTCTTCCACGAGAACAAACCGAATTGGACCGGACCTCTGTGGCTCGCGGTCCTACCCTTCGTCGCATCCATGCTTATTGGAGCAACGGGAAAAGACACCTGGTTGGAAAAGCGCCTGAGACGCGCATGGATACCAACGATCGGAATCACAACCGCCGTTTACGCGCTCCTATTTCACTACGTGGTTCTGGGTTTCCCTGGAATCGGCTATATTCATAATATCCGCACTTTGCCGGTCGCCTGGAGCGAATTCGGCCAGGCGGTCAACGCGGTGGAGGCCGCGGCAGCCAAAGAGAGCGCGGCTCCCGTTGTGCTGATTGGTATGGACAAGTACTTCCTTGCCAGCGAATTGGCCTTCTATGGGCGCCAAGCACAGGGCATTCGAGCCAATTCAGTAGGGCTGAGCGCCATCGGGGGCAGCAGCCTGATGTACGACGTATGGTATCCGGCCGAAACCCTGCTGGGAAGTACGGCAGTGCTCGTTTCCCTGAAACGAAGCGAGTTGCAGCAAGACGACCTGCCTCAATACTTTTCATCGCTGAGCAACATTCAGGAGCAGGTCGTGCGAAAGAATGGCGCCATCGTCGGGAGCTTCTACTATCGCATCGGTTACAATCTCAGTGGATGCGAGAGTGCTGGCGGACGGTGCACTTCGTCGTCCGGCAGTTAGGAGTTTTCTGCGCCGGCTACATGTTCTGCGGGCGGGCGGATATAGAGTTTCCATGCAAATTCAGAGTATTGTCAGGTGGTTATGTCATATTAATTACATCGAAGTCGCTCCGGTGTCATGGCGAGCCAATGAGCGGCGAAGATTTGTGAAAGGAAGTTGGGTCGTGAGCCGCTGAAGCGGTCGCACGTATTCGGCTCGAACCTTCCGCGAATTCGTCGACATCATACTCGCCCTTCCTTTCATGGAATATTAGACGCCTATGACTTCATCTCGTTTGGCTCCCCTCGGCTCGTGGCCTGGGGACAGGGCAATCATAAAGTGCAAAATCCCGCAACAAGACGGCATTGAGCTCTCCATTGTTATACCCACCTTCAATGAACGCGAGAACATTGTTCCGCTTATCGAACGCCTTCGTGCCGCGCTTGTCGGTATCGCATGGGAGGTGATTTTTGTTGATGACGATTCAAGCGACAAGACCGTTGATGTCGTGCGAAGCCTTTCTCTAGGCGACCGGCGCATCAGAGGGATACGGCGGATCCATCGACGCGGACTTGCAGGCGCGTGTCTGGAGGGCATGCTTTCGACGTCGGCGCCTATCGTCGCGGTTATGGACGCCGATCTGCAGCATGATGAAACGCGGCTGGTGGACATGCTCGCCATGATGCGAAGCAATTGTACCGACTTGGTGGTCGCAACCAGATATGGCGGAGAAGGCTCGTCGCAGGAGGGCTTCAATCGCATCCGGCAGGCAGGGAGCCATATAGCCGTCCGCATCGCAAAGCGTCTATTGAATGTCGAGACCTCTGATCCGATGAGCGGGTTCTTCATGGTCAAGCGAGCGCTGATTGAGGAGCTTGCGCCAAAACTCTCGCAGCAAGGCTTCAAGATCTTGCTGGATATTATAGCGTCGTCGCCCGCCCCTTTGAAATTAGGGGAGGTTTCATACGTGTTTCGGCCACGGATTCACGGCGAGAGCAAACTCGATGCATCGGTGATATTCGAGTACATCGGGCTCCTCGTCGCAAAATGGTCCGGCGATATTATTTCTTCACGAATGCTATTATTCGGATTGGTCGGAATGAGCGGCCTTGTCGTTCACCTGACCATTTTGCGGCTGCTGCTGCTCGGGGGGCTGGCGTTTTCGGTGAGCCAGGCTACCGCCATGTTGGCCGCGGTCATCTCGAACTATACGTTCAACAATGCGATCACATACAGAGATCGGCGCCGTGGCGGCGTGCGTTTTCTGACAGGTTTGATGTTGTTTTCCACGCTCTGCAGCATCGGAATTTTCGCGGGAACCGGAGTGTCGTCGCTTTTTTACAGCCAGGAGCCACGATGGTGGCTCGCC
This sequence comes from Rhizobium sp. BK098, assembly GCF_014193155.1. Classification (NCBI taxonomy): domain Bacteria; kingdom Pseudomonadati; phylum Pseudomonadota; class Alphaproteobacteria; order Hyphomicrobiales; family Rhizobiaceae; genus Rhizobium; species Rhizobium sp. BK098. Next base: position 52,885 of record NZ_JACHYY010000014.1, read on the forward strand.
GGTCTGGCGGGAGCCATCATCGGTGCCGGCTGGAACTATATTACCAGCTCCATGATCACCTGGCGACGTCCGGGCTGACTTGCAGATCGCAAATACGCGGAGATCGCCCATACTCACCTCTCTTAAGATCTTCGTGTTTATCTTGAGCCGGCGCTGAGGAATGCGGTAACGGTTCCACTCTGCAGCGCAGGTTTCTTAGTCAATATGAGGCGCGCGAGATCATGCGATCGCCTTTGGCCCCGGCGGTATGACCTCAAGCGGAATGAACGACGATCGGATCAAACCTTTGGAAAATATAATGCGACCAGCAGCCCCGGTCTATTATCCTCAAGCTCAATGCGAGCCGCGTGAAGATCAGCAATCGCCTTGACAAGACTGAGGCCTAATCCGCTGCCTGGCGTCGTTCGGCTTTTATCGAGCCGGTAGAGACGTCGAAATACGAGCTCGCGTTCCCCTTCAGGTATGCCCATTCCGCTGTCGCTGACACTGGCGCGATAAAAGTTCGCTTCATACGTGAGCGACAGGACAATCATGGTATCGCGTGGACAATGGGTTATCGCATTTTCGACGAGGTTGACGAAGAGCTGGGTGAGCAATTCCCAGTCTCCATTGATCACGCAAGCACCGCCGTCGAAGGGCGCTAGTTTCAAGGTTTGCGAGTTATCTTCGGCGACATCGCCGTAGATCTCTGCAACCGATTTCATCACCTCCCAGAGGTTCACCGATTTGAAACGTGTTTTCCGCGCCCCGGCTTCAATTTGCGAAATCCGAAGCAGAGCCTCGAATGTCGCGTTGATCCTGGCAATCTCATCTCTGGCGTCGAACATGAGGTCCTCCACGTCTTTGGATTCTTCCAGCCGTTGAAGCGATTGCTCGATCGTCAAGCCCAGACGGTTGAGCGGCGTCTTCAGATCGTGCGCGATATCCGCGCTGACTTGGCGCATCCCTTCGACAAGCCCCGAAAGGCGCACAAGAGCCTGGTTCATATGCGCGGACACAACGTCGATGTCATCGCCGTTGCCGCGGATGGGGATTCGCCGCAAAAGATTTCCAGCAGAGACTTCCACCATGGTTTGCTCAATGGAATCAAGCCGCCGTTGCGTGCGCCTTGCAAGCAAGGTCCCTCCTAAAATCACCGTTGCCACAATGATGATCGAGGCCCAGGAAAAGCTCATCAGTGCGATTTGCTCGATACGATCGATTTCACGAAAGCTTTGACCAACAATCAAATTGTTGCCGCCAACGCTGCCGGCCATGACCCTGACAGGATCTCCGTCTTCCAGGCCCAGCTGCGCTGCGGCTATGGTCGAAACGCCTGACGCCATCGGCGCGGCACTGACGTTGCCTGCAAGCTTTTCCCCCTTTGGATTGATCAGGAGAAAAACTTGGTCTTCCGGCCGCTTCAGGGTCGAATAGGTCGATACCGCTGCAACGAGGTCTTCGAGGTCGTTCGTGGAAAAAGTCGACGCGACGACTGAATATGTATCCTTGATCGAGACATCGAGCGATCTTGCGAGCTCGCGCTTCATAAGGCCATATGCAACCAGCCCGGTAATGAGAAAGGCGACGATGAAGAGGAGCCCGAAAGAAAGCGCAAGCCGAAACGGCGTGCTGCGCAGCAACCTACCGCGGCGCATGGATGCAATATCCGGTATTTCGGACAGTGTGGAGAAGCGGCACATCGAACGGCTTGTCGATCTTTGCCCGCAGCCGGCTGATATGGGTTTCGACGACGCTGGTCTTCGGATCAAAGTGGAAATCCCAGACCCGCTCCAAAAGCATCGTTCGCGTCAAAACGCGTCCTTCACCACGCATGAGAACTTCCAGCAAGGTAAACTCACGGGGTTGAAGGTCAATGGAAGCTCCTTGTCTTCGGACCTGGCGCTTGGCGATATCGAGTTCCAGATCCGCGATTTTTAGAACGGTCTTCTGGTCCTGGACCGGCGGTCGGCGTGCAAGTGCATTCAAGCGTGCCATGAGTTCGGAAAATGCAAATGGCTTTGTGAGATAGTCGTCGCCACCGGCCTCAAGGCCCTCGACCCGATCGTCAACGCCGCTCAGCGATGTCAGGAATAGAGCCGGTGTCTTGACTCTCGCCCCCCTCGCCGCTTTCACCAGCGAGAGCCCATCCAGGCCGGGGATCATCCGATCGATAACGAGAACGTCGTATGGCTCCCTGGTGATCTGGAAAAGCGCATCGATGCCGTCTTTGATGATCTCGCAGCTATGACCGGCCTCGTTGAGCCCACGCGCGATATAGTCCGCGGTTCTCGGATCGTCTTCCACCAGGAGAATCTTCATGACCAGCCAAGGCCCTCATCTGTGCTACTGCTTTACCCGCGATATTTGCCTTAAGAAAATGTCCGCTGCCTGAACGGCATATTACAAAAGCGTAAGATCGCCACGCGACCATAGGTCATTCTTACAGAACGGTAAGTTGCAAGCAAAGTTCCTGTAAGAAGAATACCATAGCGTCGCGAGAATCTGCATGCCCGGCTTGCCTGATCCGCATCACGTCAGCGATCTTCGCGCTCACACGTATCATCCTGTGATCAAAGGCCAATCGGCTCACTGCCCAGAGGTCTCGCCGCCTCTTTCATGAGCGGCAGGCCTCGGCGTCCGAGCGGCGAACACGTCGAAAGAAGAAAATGCTACAGCGACTTTATGGGTGGGCAGCTGCTCTAAGCACAAGCAGGTCAGCGGAAGCCTGGCTCGCCGCGATAGCCTTTGTCGAGAGTTCCATTTTCCTGGTGCCCGCCGATGTGCTCTTTATTCCAATGGTATTGGCTCGACCCAGCCGAAGCTATCGATTGGCGACCATCGCGACGGTTGCATCCGTCGCGGGCGGAATTGCCGGCTGGCTGATGGGATTTTACGCCTATGAAACAATTGCTCGACCGGTGCTTGCCTTCTATGGAAAGCAGGATGCTTTTGAACATTTGCGTTCCTATGTCGACACCCGATGGATCGCCATTCTTCTTTTGAGCTCTGGATTCACACATTTCCCGCCGATCAAGGTTGTGACGATCCTATCGGGCGTGGTGCATGTAAATCTGCTCGCCTTCATATGCCTGGCAACAATCGCGAGAGGCGCAAGATTTTTTCTGCTCGGCGCTTTGCTGCAGCACTACGGGGCAGCCGCACTGACGTTCATCAAGAAGAGGCGCTCATCAATATTCGCCATCTCGGCCGTGGCTGTCGTCGTCGCGTTGCTGAGCTACGGGTTGGCAAGGCAATTCTAACTCAAAGCCTGGCCTATCCTGCTGCGATATTTCCAACCGGCGGCAAGATGAACCCGCGTTCCGATCGTCGCTGCCGTGATCTCAAGACGCATCCCGTGAAGCCTGGCAATCGCCGCAACCAGACTCAAACCCAAACCATTGCCAGGGGCATGTCGGCTTCTTTCGGCTCTGTAAAAGCGGCGAAGCACGGCATCGGCTTCCTCCGCGCGGATACCTATACCTGTATCCTCGACAGTCACCGTTGCCACCTGCCCGCAGCCTTCAACGCGCACCGTTGCTTCCCCTCCCCGCGGCGTGAATTTGATTGCATTATCGATCAGGTTAGCGATCGCCTCAAAGAGCAAGCTGGGATCGCCCGAGATAGTTGCGGGCTCGTTCGTATTCGAAACGAATTTGAGTGTGACACCGCATTCGTCGGCTGCCGGTTCGAAGAAGTCAACCGCATCGCGTGCGATCGCCTTCAGGTCGATGTCAACAAATCCGGACCTCCGCAGGCCATCCTCCACCTCCGAAATCCGCAGAAGAGCACCGAAGGTTTTTAGAATGCCGCGAATTTCCTCAAGCGCTTCGTCGACATAGCCGTGATACTCGTCAATGGTGGTGGCGCGCCTGCGTGCTCGCTCGAGACTACCCAAGAGGCGCGTCAGCGGCGTTCGCATGTCGTGGGCAATGTTGTCGCAAACGCCCTTCACTTCCTGCATCAGGCGCTCGATTTCGTCGAGCATTTCATTAACAACCTTGGCAAGACGATCGATATCGCCCCCGGCGCGACCTGTCGGCAGTCGGCGCTTGAGGTCACCCTTCATGATCTGCACGGCAGCGCCGGATATTTCGTCCAGCCGCCGAACCGCGCCCAACCCAACGGCGATCGCGCCAACGAGTCCCAGGATGGCTGTCGCCAGCGAGGCAAATAGTGTGGCATTTTCGAGCCGTTCGCGAAATTCGCGTTGCTCATGCAGACTTTGCGCGACGAGAATAGAGCCGCCATCAGGGCGCCGATGCAGATAGCCCCTGTAATGGGCTCCTCTTGATGTGCCATGGTCAACAAAATCGAAGGGGGCCTCAAACGTCGGTTTCTCCGGGTAGGTAAGCTTGTTTCCCGCGACCAGCTTTCCGCTCTGATCGAAGAGCGAGAACGGCCGCTCGATAGTTGTCGAATCCTGGCTTCGCGCCGATAGACGCAAGACGACTTCGTCGGTGGGAAGGATTTGGAGCGATTGCATCTCGCGCGTGAGCCATTCATCACTTCGCTGATCGAGAAAGTCGCGCATCTGCCAGTCGACAAACAGGAACAACGCACTCGCGGCCGCGCCAAAAACAAGCAGGAAAGCTAGCGCCAATCGGAAGCCGCTTGTCCGAAAAAGTTCAATTGGTCGCATCGAGAACATAACCTGAACCACGCAGAGTTCGGATCAGAGGGGTGAAACCCGGGAGATCGAGCTTCTTGCGAAGTTTGCTGATATGGACGTCTATGACGTTGGTGGCTTCACCATAGCGATAATGCCAAACCTCTTCGAACATCATTGTGCGCGTGACGATCTGGCCGGAATGCCGTGCCAGATATTCTAGCAATTGATACTCTCGAGGGAGAAGATCAATGGCGCGGCCCGCCCGGCTCGCGGTGTGCGCCAGTAGATTGATCTCAAGATCGCCAACTCTCAGAACTGTTTCCTGGGTCGTATTCGTCCGCCGGCGCATCAGGACGTCCAGCCGCGCCGTGAGTTCGAGCGCTTCAAATGGCTTTGTCAAATAGTCGTCTCCACCCGCCTTGAGACCGCGTACGCGCTCGTCGACAGCAGAGAGCGCGCTCAGGATCAGAACCGGCGTCTGTACAGAGGCCGCGCGCAAGGCAGCCAGCAAACCAAGGCCATCCAATGTACCGGGCAGCATCCGGTCGAGCACGATCGCATCGAATGTGCCAGAAATGGCATTGATGAGGCCATCGTGGCCATCGATCGCCCGCATGACCGTGCAGCCGTGATCGACAAGTGCTGCCTCGATCTCCGATGCTGTTCCCTGATCGTCCTCCACTACGAGTATCTTCGACACATTTCCTCCAAGAACGCTGGCTACCTTCCCCGCATTATCCAGATAAACAACCTATCGTGAATGCCGGTTCGCCCGGACATTAAATCAATTTCATCTTCGCAAGCGCTCGGAATGACGTGTTGTCTATAATGAGGATTGAATGCGCCTGCTGGTAGTGGAAGATGATGACCGAAGTGCGGCCTATTTGAAGCGGGGGCTTTCGGAGGCAGGCCACGTCGTGGATGTGGCAACCGATGGCGAGCTCGGTCTCGCGCTCGCGATGGAGCTGATTTATGACGGGCTGGTTGTTGATCGGCTCCTGCCCAAGCTTGACGGCGTCGAGCTGGTCAGGCGTCTTCGAGAGATGAAGGTCAATGTGCCGGTGATCATGGTCAGCGCATTGGCCAGTTCGATGGATCGGGTCGAAGGGCTGCGTGCCGGCTGCGATGACTATCTCGCCAAGCCCTTCTTCTTCTCGGAGCTACTTGCCCGCATCGAAGCGATTACCAAGCACTTCATAGCTGAAGGTCATGAGAGCACATTGGTCGTCGGCGAACTGTCTCTCGATATCAGGCGGCGGATTGCTCGCAGGAAGGAACGCGTTATCGATCTTCAGTTCAGAGAGTTCCTCCTTTTGCAAACCCTCATGCGAAATGCGGGTTCGGTGGTAACTCGTACCATGCTTATGGAAGCAGCCTGGGACTATGCATTCGATCCCCGTGGCAACATCGTCGATATGCATGTCCACCGTTTGCGCAAGAAGATCGACATGGGGGCGATGACGAGCATGATCACCACGGTCCCAGGTGCCGGGTACCTCATCAAGCCGTGACACGTATTCGCGGCGAAACATAAAAAAAAATTCATGCTGGCGCGAATTACCCGCCATTTGCAATCCGCCAAATTCCAGAGCAACCCTCGGAGGGCTGTCGTCCCGCCGAGCACTTCTAAACGCTTGATGGAGTATTGCAGTGGATCATCCCCGCATAGGGTCAAATGGATCACGTAAAAGATTGTATCTCCTGGGGATGTGCGCTGTGGCGGTTGTGGGGTCGGCTGCCGCGTATCTGGTCTCTTGGCCGCAGCCTGGTCTGAGCAAAACCAGAGCGCCTGCCGTCGAGCGCGCGCCGGTTCCGGTACAGACAGCCAAAGCGACTAGGAGGGATTTGCCAGTCGTGCGCAGTGGCCTGGGCGTGGTCTCACCTTTGACTGCCGTCGATGTGAAGGTCCGTGTCGAAGGTCAGCTTCAACGCATAGCCTTCGCCGAGGGGCAGGACGTCAAAGCCGGAGACGTTTTGGCGACGATCGACCCGCGGCCCTATGAAGCGGCGGTGGCGCAGGCGCAGGCCGACTATGATAAGGAACTCGCCCAGCTGGAACAGGCCAAAATCGATGACGCCAGAGCGCAGAAGCTCACGACGACGGGCAGCGGCACGACCCAGGCCGCCCAAACCGCTGCGGCTCAGGTCAAAGTCATGGATGCCACGGCAGCCTCGGGAAAGGCGGTACTGGATACCGCGAAACTCAATCTTGAATTCGCAACCATCACGGCTCCGATCAGCGGCAGGGTAGGCTTGCGCCAGCAGCAAGAGGGCGCCATCCTCCATGCCGCTGATACGACCGGCGTGGTAACCGTCACGCAGATGCGTCCCATCGCTGTCGAGTTCTCGCTGACGCAGGATGATCTTCCCGATTTGATCGCGGGCCAGGCGAAGGGGCCGTTGCTCGTACAAGCATTCAGTCGCGACGGCGCCAAACACCTGGCTGATGGGAAATTAAGCGCGGTTGATAGTCAGGTCGACTCTTCGACTGGCATGGTGAAGTTAAAGGCCGTATTTGCGAATGATGACCTAACACTTTGGCCGGGTGAGCTGATAACCGCAAACATAAGATTGCGTACTGATCCGAATGCGACAGTCGTGCCGTCTTCGGCGATTCAGAATGGCCAGACTGGACCGTATGTCTTCGTGGTGAAGCCCGATAACAAGGTCTCGACCGCATCGGTGGCCACGGGCGGCGCCTATTCAGGTCTCGTCGCGATAACGCAGGGCATCGCAAGCGGCGAAACGGTCGTAACCTCCGGTCAATCCAGGCTTTCAGACGGAACGTTCGTCTCGACCGAGAATGCTGACGGCAAAAAGTTGGCAGCGGTCGGCGAGGAGAAGGTCCAATGAACATTTCTGCTATTTTCATAAACCGCAGGATCGGAACATGCCTGATGGCCGCAGGCCTTCTGATCGTTGGCTCCATTGCTTACAACTTGCTGCCTGTCGCGTCATTGCCGCAGGTCGATTTCCCCACGATCCAGATTTCGAGCTCTCTTCCTGGGGCAAGCGCGGAAACGATGGCGACTTCGGTTGCAACACCATTGGAAAACCAACTTTCGACGATCTCGGGTGTATCTCAAATGACGTCGACGAGCTCGTCCGGGCGGACTTCGATTACGCTGCAATTCGATCTGAATAGGGATATAAACAGCGCCGCACAGGACGTTCAAGCGGCAATCAGTGCGACCAGCGGTCAGTTACCCAAGGATCTTCCGGCTGCTCCGACTTTCCACAAGAGCAATCCGGCGGAAGCGACGATTCTCACTTTGGCGCTGACGTCCGATCGAATCCCGACGACCGAACTCGATCACTATGCTGAAGACATCATCGCCCAGCAGGTTTCGCAGATGAATGGCGTCGGGCTCGTGGACTACCACGGGCCGCAGCGGCCGTCGATCCGAATTCAGCTCGATCCGGACAAGGTCGCCGCGCGCGGGTTGACGCTCGAAGACGTCCGAAACGCTGTCGGCGCTCAGACCGTCAACCAGCCCAAGGGGCAACTGGTCGGCAATGGAAGGACCACCGTCTTGGATGCAACCGACCAGATCATGGACGTCCAGGCGTTTCGTTCGATGGTGATCGCCTACAAGAATGGATCGCCCATCCGAGCTGGCGACATCGGGACTGTTGTATCCGGTCCGGAAGATGTCAACCAGGCGGCGTGGTTGCAGGATACCCGTTCGGTCATGCTCGACGTTCATAAAATGGCGGGCTCGAATGTGCTGGACACCATACAAGGGATCAAAGCCAAGCTGCCGCAGATGGAGGCGGCGCTACCAGCGGGCATCAAACTCTCGGTCGTTGCTGACAGGTCGGGCATGATCCAGACCTCGGTGGATGACGTGAAAACAACGATCCTGATCACCATTGGGCTCGTGGTGCTGGTGATTTTCAGCTTCCTGCGGAATCTGTGGGCGACGATCATCCCGGCGGCAACCATTCCGCTGTCTTTGATCGGCACTTTCGCCATCATGTATGTTGCAGGCTATAGTCTCGACAATCTGTCGCTGATGGGACTGACCATCGCAGTCGGGTTTGTCGTCGACGATGCCATCGTTGTCATTGAGAACGTGATGCGTCACGTCGAAGAAGGAAAGTCCACGCTCGAAGCGGCTATCGAAGGGTCGCGGGAGGTGGGATTCACCATCGTCTCCATGACCGTCTCCCTGGTGGCTGTTTTCATCCCCATTCTTCTGATGGGTGGCATTGTCGGCCGACTCTTCCGCGAATTCGCGGTGACGATCAGCGTCGCGATCATCATTTCGGGGCTGGTGTCGCTGACTGTCACGCCGATGATGTGCGCCTGGCTGATCAAGCACGACCATAATCAGCCGCATGGTGCCCTTTTCCGTTGGTCGGAAACCTTCTTTGAAAGGTGCACGGCGGGGTACGGCAAGGTGCTCGATGTTGTCCTGCGCTACCGCGCCGTCACGCTGGCCGTCGCTTTGGCGACCATGGTAGCCACCGGATGGCTTTACGTTTCCATACCAAAGGGATTTATCCCACAACAGGACACCGGATGGGTTCAAGGCCAGGCGCAGGCGGCCACAGACATTTCTTTCGCGGATATGTCGACCAAGATGCAGGCGCTGGCACAGGTCGTGATGGCTGATCCCGCCGTCGACAACGTTGCCTATTGGATCAATCCGAGCCCCTCCGCAAGCGTCGGCCAGATTCAAATAAACCTGAAACCAATCGGCACACGAGACCCCGCCTCAACGGTGTTGGCGCGTCTACGAGCGGCAACGACGGGCCTGGAAGGTTTGACCGTTGGCCTTCAGATTCGCCAGGACATTCAGATCGGCGGGCGCGCGTCGGCCTCGCAGTATCAATACACTCTTCAGGATCCGGATACGGCGGAGCTCGATAAATGGGCCGCGACGATGACCAAGGTGCTGAAGAGCCTGCCAGAGCTTCAAGACGTGATCTCCGATAAGCAAAAGGCAGCCACAAGCGCCACGCTCGATATAGATCGCTCGACAGCCTCACGTCTGGGTGTAAACGTTTCTCAAATCGATCAGACGCTTTATGATGCCTTTGGGCAGCGGCAGATCGCGACGCTATATACACAGGTCAGTCAATATCATGTTGTGATGGAGCTTGCGCCAGAGTTTGCCCTGTCGCCCGAAGCGCTGTCGCATCTCTACGTGAAATCCTCCACCACCGGCAAGCTCGTTCCATTGAGCATGCTCGGATCGCTGAAAACTGGTGTGCTGCCCGTATCCATAAATCATCAGGGATCCATGCCGGCAACGACGATTTCCTTTAACATTAGACCTGGCAATGCACTCAGCGACGCGGTTACAGCTATCAAAGCGGCCGAGACCAGTGCAGGTATGCCAGCAACGGTGATCGGCTCGTTCCAAGGAACCGCACAGGCCTTTCAGGACTCGCTGCAAAGCCAGCCTTGGCTCATCCTGGCCGCTATCGTGGCAGTCTACATCGTGCTGGGTATTCTCTATGAAAGCGCGATACATCCGCTCACGATCATCTCCACGCTGCCCTCTGCAGGCCTCGGTGCGCTGCTGGCGTTGAAGCTCGCTAATCTGGATCTATCGATCATGGGAATGATCGGAATCATTTTGCTGATCGGGATTGTCAAGAAGAACGCGATCATGATGATCGATTTTGCACTGGACGCCGAACGAACACAGAATTTGGCACCCCATGATGCCATACGCCAAGCCTGTATGCTGAGGTTCCGGCCCATTATGATGACGACGTTCGCCGCGTTGTTCGGCGCTGTCCCGTTGGCATTGGGAACCGGGCCGGGATCCGAATTGCGCGTTCCCCTCGGCATCGCGATCGTTGGAGGGCTTGTGGTATCGCAGGCGTTGACCCTGTTTACCACACCGGTCATCTATCTGGCGTTCGACAAATTGCGGGGAAGGCGCTCGACGCAGCCGTCGCATTTGCAGACCGCGATCGGTTCGCTCTGATGGAAAAACGGCCCGGGAGCCAATAACATTCGATATTTCATACAATATCCAATTCGTAAGAATTCGGCAAAGTGTAGGGAAGAATCGCAGCTTAGATTTTCCGGGCGGTCGGCGATGCCGGCCTAAGGCCGCTCAAGGCCGCAATAGTAAGTCCGGTGAAATCAAAGGAGTGAATTATGCTGAAGAAGTCGTTGGCGATCGCTGTTATCGCGACCTCGACCCTCGCTGCGGGAATGGCGCTGGCCCGTGACGAAACTGGAACGATCACGAATATCGACGTCAAGGCGGACCAGATCACGCTTTCCACGGGGACAACGATCAAGCTGCCAGAAAACATCGAAGCCGAGACGTTCAGGGTCGGCGAGAAGGTTGCCGTGCAATACGCGGTCCAGAAATCCGGCGTCGCACTGGCCTCAAGAGTGACGCCTGCAAAGTAGGGTATTTTCAAAGGCCGTTGCGTGGCAACGCCATCCCGTCGGACCGGGCATGATCGCCCGGTCCTGTAAGTCAAGCCTTCAGCGCGCTGTCAGCATCGCCGCGCATATCGCTTCTATACTGGAAAATCGGCAAGGAAATCAGTGTACGGAGACAATCAAACGGGCAACGCCGCGACATTGGTAAGAATAGCCGCTGCCATTTGCCTGAGTATTGCTTGCTCACTTGCCGTTGGCGTCATGAGCGGTCAGACTTGGGCTTTCGACAACGAGGTTCTCCTCGCCTTGCGTAAAAGCGCGGATACGCAACTGCCTGTCGGTCCGACATGGTTGCCCGACATCATGATCATCCTGACCACTTTTGGCAGTTCAGCCGTCACCGGATCCGTTGCAGCGGTATTTGCGATGTTTCTGGTCGCGAACGCCGCGTATCGAGAGGCTGCATTCATTGTGCTCCTTTTCGGCGGCGCCGAACTTCTCGGCAACGGCATCAAACCTCTGATAGGTCGGGCGCGGCCCGATGTCATCTCGCATTTGGTGGCTGCAGGTGGACAGAGCTTTCCCAGCGGTCACTCAACGCTCTCTTCAGCAGTCTATCTCGGTCTCGCGTTGCTTTTTGCCTCGCGGCTGCAATCAACCGCAGGGCGAAGGGCATTTTTGGGTTTGGCGATTTTGATCACTGGCTTGGTAGGCTTTTCGCGCATTTTTCTCGGTGTTCATTTCCCAACCGACGTTATTGGTGGTTGGAGCATCGGTGCAGGATGGTCGCTTCTGCTCTGGAGTCTTTGGATGCGTAATGAGCCGCAAGCGTCTTCTAAAGAATGAATGCCAATACGATTGAGGCGACAATCTTCTGCTACAGGTTGAACAGCTCGTCGCTAGGATTTTCGATACGCACCGGCCCAATCCGCGTCGCGGCGCGTTACGATGGGGATTCGGCAAGATCTTTACCCTGCGCTTCGGATAGGACCGCCTTGATGGGAACCGAACCAATGACCACGATTGAAAAATATATTCTAAAACAAAAGCTTGAAGCCTGCTGTTACGCTAAGGCATTGCTCATCCATAGTTAAATAAGGCGCCAGCGAGCGATCCGGTGGCATTAGTATCTGAACTAAAACGGCGGATCGAAATCTTCAAATCGATGCCGACGAACGGAATTCCTATCCGTTTTGTAGCTCACAGCGTCAACGACATGGACTTCAAGCGACTTTGGGTCAACACGTAAAGTGAAGTCGCGTGGGTCTGGATCCGACGGATCGAATACTTGCTGATACGATGGTATAGTCGGTGGGACCTTTGCTTCAGGTTTCGGTTCAGCAGATTTTCGGGGTATGCGTTCATATACGGAAAAGTCGGGCTCCCATCCGTCTTCAGTCGTAAAACCTTCGTTTACTTCGAACTTAGTTCCAGCAGGGAATTCCATCGGGCGAACGCGAGACGACTTATGAAAGAGCACCACATTGCGTGCCTCACCTTTCACCTGAACCGAGGGGAACAGAATTCCATCGATCTCCGGCCGTTCTATCGTTGCCAAAAAATCAGCGATAGCTTGGGTTACAAGATAGCCAAGATCTTCATCATCCGGCATGACGGGAACCGTGATCCGGTTGCTCAGTTGCCTGAGAAACTCAGCTCGCTGGAGGCGATCAAGATAGGTTGGATCGAAGACGCTGCCGATTGTCATTGCATCGCGGAGTGCCGTGAGATCAAGAAGAAGCACAGGCTTCGTGATGTCGAACCGCGCAACGGCGACTGTGCATCCAACCGGCGGACGAACTTCTGCCAGAGCAACCAAGGGATCGCTGGCGCCGTAAAAGACGGAGATACCGTGTGCATTCATGCGACCGGCACGGGCAACAGGCGCTGGCGGTGGGCCAAGATGGATGTCGGGCCTCGCGAGTGCCGTTTGAATATCGGCATATCGGGGAAATGACCGCGCCCGATACAAACCGGAGATCGCGAAGCCGGGGCCGGCTTCCGCGAGCACGGAAGTCTTGTCGCGGGCCTTTAGTGTGTCCAATCCCTCAAAGAGATCGACCAAATATGTCGACGCACGGCGGCTGAAGAACCGCGCCTCTGTCTTTAAAGAATGTTCAAAGTCGTCCCACTCTCTGGTCCATCGGCCGCTACCCACCGATTTGCGTTCATAGTAGCTTTCGCCGTCAAATTCCGTCTCCTCGCCCGACAGCGCCGAGTCCCAATCTCCGAACCTGTCAGCGAGGATTTCGCGGATGTCACAGGCCACCTCCGGCTCGACTGAAGCAGCGTTCGCGATCACGTCATCGACCGGTTCTCCTTCTCTATCCCACGAGTAATCGGACTCTTTGTCGGCTAACATAGCATATTGCATTGAGTTCGGCTGGCTCGCAGTCCGAACATAGTGCTGTTCAAAAGCCAGCGCGACGCAATCTGCCAATTCTGTGACTTTGAAGGTTGGATCCTCGCCATCGGAACAATAGGAGCATCTCCCTGTTTGTCCTTCACGTTTCACGCGAAGACTTAAGAACTCATTCCCAACGCAACGGAAGCAAATCCGCTTCTCATCATCATTAACGGACATATAATCAGTTCCCGATTGAGGCACGCCCGGCGCAATTCTCTCCGGCGGGTTCAGGTAGGCGATGCTCAGCTGAGAGGTTCAAGTCGCTCGCCAAAGCCCCGACGAATGTTCACGCAGTCATTGCAAAGCCGCAGCGAGGGAACGCCGGGCATAGCTTCTGCGGCGTTTGCAATTCGGTAGTCCGTCGTCGGTTCATCGCCGCAGGAAGAACAGACCATCTTGCTCTTTTCATTCGCGATCACGATACGCGCCAGTGCGCCAAGACGCGGTTCGACGCGATCCACGATTGCGAACCACATTTCGGAATGCGGCTCAATCCTCTCCATATGCAGTTTAAGGTCAGCGGGATAAGTCTTTGCCAGCCAGGACCGCGCGACCTCCCGCCGAGAATGATCATTACGGACCAAAGTCTCATAAAGCCCGATCAATAGCTGCCAAGATCGGCGAGGCGAGGCCAAATGCCGCTGGTTATAGTGCGCAAGATTTACCGCAAAGCGGATCCCGCCGCTATAGGCCTCCTTAACCGTATCGACACAATAAAGCCGGAGCTCTTGCTGGATTTCCAATCCTGTCATCGTCGCCATTGTTGCATGGTCGTAGCGCCACGGATGCGTCTCAAGCTCGTATCGCCAGAGATCTAAATATCCGGAGCGTTGCAGGACATCTGCTATGCGGCTGTCCCATTCAGGATGGTCGTTGATCACTTGGTCAAGGTCCTGAAAAGTTTCCACGCTGGCGTCAAGCGAACGGGCAAAGTCGAGGACTTGGTTCTGGACCGTGTGGGTCATCGCTATAGGATTGGGACGCCGAGCCATCGCCTCGATCTCGTCTTGCGCTATAGTCTCAATCTGCAACTCCAGTTCAACGAGAAGCGGGCTGATCCGCAAATCCTCTGGCGAGCAGTAGTCTTGATCCGGCACCAAATGAATACCGACGCTCTGATACGCCCTGGCAACCAACCTGGAGCAAAATAAACGTTTTGTTCGAAGCCTCGGACCCCCGGTTACCAAGACTACTGCTTCAGCGAGAGAGTAACGCGTTCCAATCTGGGATCTCGCATAATCGACGACCTGCGAAACGAGGTGGTCGGGCAGAGGGGTCTTCAACCGAAAGGCAAAGACATTCTCGTCGTTTTCGAAAAATTCGCGTTGGACGTTTCGCGCTTGGACGCCATCCATCGTAGAGTCAATAAAAGACCCCTGCTCGACGCAGATCATAGCGTGGGAAACGAGCCCCCCTGTCATCCCTCGAATAAACTTACTTCCCTTTCCAGGGCGTGCCGTCAGGATGATGTCGCCGGGGCGAAGGCTCTCAATTGTGATCCTTTTCATACAGGCTCCTGTTCCCGTCGAGACGAAGCCCTTGGAATTGTGGGTGCCATGCGCCGACCTGACAGAATAGCTTCAGGTGCTGTTTGCGGCTAGTCGTCATTCTTCGACGGGTTCAGCGAACAGCGCAAACTGTTCCGCGATACGGCTGACGGGCCCTTCTGCGAAACTCATGCCGGACAATATTCCGAGATCTTTCACGACTTGAGAAAGGTGATGGGCCATATTCCATTCGCGCCACATGGACGGTGTGCCAGCATTCGAAAGGCCCTTCGCCACCCGCCAAATCATGTCATCCGCATAGGAGTACCCTTGCCCTGCAAACTCGCCGCTGTTGAGAACGCGTTCACAAACCGCCTTCATGACGTCGCCTTGTTTGCCAGTCTCTTTCCCGCGGACGACGATCGTCGATTTCTTTCCAGTGTAGCGGAGGTGTCGGATAGGTGCCGCTCCTCCCCCTTTGCGCCTGAACCGGATTTCGCCGTGATCCGGGCCAAAATCTCCATAACCGATTAGGTTCGGCGCAACTGAGCATTCCTTCAATGCGGCAAGAAAAACCTCCCACTCGTGACGCGGTATTACGCACTGGCCATCGCTTTCGGCGGGATTCTTGGATGGAAAACTAGACGCTTGGAAGATAATTCGCGCCCATTGGGCGACGGAACCGAGGGTGTCGAAGACACCGGCAACCGATCCAGAGACACCCTCCATACTCAGAGGTGCTTTCGTAAAGTCCAAGAAGAGAGCGCACTCGCTCGTCTTACAGCCAACAGCCTCTACCCCGTTCAGCAACGCATCAATGTCGATATCTTCGTAAGGTAGATGAATTGCAATGCGAGGACCGGATGTTCTCAGGAACTCGCGGAATATCGGGTTGAAAAGATCCTGGACGGAGGCCACTGCCGCCAGTTGCTCATTCTTCCGCTGCGCGATCCGAAACAATGATCTGAGGCCTTCATCTCCCAAAAGAGGAGCGACATATCGAGCATCCAGATACGCAGGATACAACGGCCAGTGCTTCGCGATCCTTTCCCCGGTCACAACGGCTATCTCTTCCTCGGTCAACGGCTTTCCCTTTTCGGGGTCCCTCTCCTTCGGCGGAGCGAGGATGAATCGAGGCTGAATGTGTCGCTGCACATCGCGAGCAATTCGTGCTGTTGCGATGTATTCGCCTTGCTTGAAGCGGAGAGCCGGATGGTAGGGAAGCATCATGTTTCCTTATACAGGGCCGACCAACTGTTCACGGACAGTGTTGGCGCCAATCTTGTTCGAAAATAATGCGTAGTTGTTTCTTTCTTTGCGTATGCGACCGAATACTATGGCTGGATGAATTCCGATTTCTTTTGCAAATTTTTCTATCACATCGCCAGAATTCGCAATTCTAGCAGTCGATCTTCGCCATTTCTCTTCGGGTATCAGTATATTGGCAGCAAAAGAATCAGCCTCCGCTTCTTGTTCATCGGTAGATACTGACTCAAGCTGATCGAAGAAGCCAGTTGCCAGTCCTGTTCGATGGTGAAGGACCGCGTGCGCGATCTCATGAAGGAGAGTAAACCAGAAATTGTCGATCGTATCCTTTCGGATTGTCATCCCGATAACTGGTACGTTGCCTTCGAGGAATGCGGCTCCGTCAATCGCGAGGCCCGGTATTTGAGGCTCCGCGATAAGCAATATCCCATTTTCTCTGAGTGCCGCCCGCGCTCGGATTGGCCCATCGGAAAAGGCACTCAGCCGAACTAATTCGGACAACCAGTTGATCTCGAGGGGGTCGAAGGTCGTTGGCTGTAGAGATAGCTCTTCACGAGCGCGAGTTGCAACGCGCGCCCTCCACGCATGCAGAAGGACATCCTCACTATGATCTGTCACGTTTAGACCAGTCCGCAGCAATGATGGGCTTCCGAATTCGATCCGATTCTCCGCGATATATTGCCGAAGCTGTGCTTCGCTCATCTCAGCTGCAAACCAACCACGTGAACGACCATGTTTGAGGATCTTCCGAATATCCTCGCGGGTCACGTCAGCGATGACTGCGTCTAGGCCACGGAAGCTGGGGTTTTCCGTTATCGTAGCTGTCATCTGCACACCGAGTAGTGCAGCCACTCGCGCGTAGTTTTTCAGGCTGATCGAACTGTATCGATCCGCCTCGTACCGCTGTATTTGCTGCTCTTTCACCCCTAGTCGCCATGCAAGGTCCTTTTGAGAATAGCCCTTGGCGATCCGCGCGACGATGAGCGTAACGCCAGGATCCGTGCCAGACTGCTTCAGGAGAGAGGACGCATCGCCGCCGCCTTTCGCGTTCTCAAAAGCCTCAATCGCTGACAGCAGACGGACTCGCTCCGCCTTCATCATCTTCGTGACCTGCGTCACGACTTCGGGCGGTAGATTCGATACGAGCTGGGTTATGCCGCTCTCAGAGGAAAGCGCATCAGCTAATTTGGCAACGCGCGCCTTAGCATCTCGCAGCTCTTTTTCGTTTAGTACGATTCCATTCATAAGGCGTGATATAGACAACTTTTTTGTTGTGGTCAATGGCGCATCAAATTTGTTGTGTTGATTAACGGTAGTGATAGTCTTGCTGTGCGATCTCCAGGAGGAAAATGTGGAAGAAGACGGACAGGAAGACATTTCACAGACGAAAGAGCCGAACCTTCTCGAAATAGTTCCAGAGGTGCCCAAGCGCGCGCTCGAGATCTTCGCGCGGTTATGGCAGCTCGAGACATGGTTGCGGCGAATGGTATACGTCGAGCTGCGAGCACTAAAAGGTGATGACTGGGCTCAAAACCTACCTCCGCTGTCGAAGTCGTTCGATGCAGACAAAGCGCTAAGGCACATGCCGACGCCCGAGATGAACGTTCTAAGCTATTCCACGCTGACAAAACTTATGGAAGCGATTGGGAAGCACTGGACGTGCTTCGAGTGCTACTTTCCTCCTAAAGACATTCTTGATGCAAAATTAAAAGAGGTTTTTCAGATCAGGAACCGGGTTGCCCATTTTCGGCTAGGGCACGGCGACGACCTATCTCGCCTTCTCCAATTCATGAGAGACGTCGATCTCGGATTCTGGAATTTCTGTACGAGTTACAATGACGCTCGGCCGATCCTTCCTCAATCACGAGATAGGGTCACTGAGCATTTGCTTCCTATGGATCCTCTCCCTTGGGGTGAAATTCGCCCGCACGAATGGGCGCAAGTGGGCTTCGTTGATAAGTCACTCGTGATCGGCGTAACTGTCAATGTTCAGCGGCGGCCTTGGGCGGAATGGTCTAACATCGATGGCGAAGCGGGATTTCTTTACGACGTGAGACTGCACGCGCAGGACGGGCGACAGTTCAACTATAAAAGTCTTCTAGAAGATACAAAGGCTATTCATCACCATATCGTTCATATCCTGTTGGACACATTCGGAAACTCCGTACGTCTCACCATCCCCGCGAAAGTCGGATCACAGAAAGTCATCGAGCTGGTGGAGCGGTTTGTCGAGGTTGGCCGATACAATGTTTCCCGCCAGATTGCTCCCTCGGCGAGGTCAGCTGAAAAGATCGCAACTGAATGGCCCGAATATGTTGTGGGGCCGAAAAACCCACTCTCCTTTCTTGACCCGGACATGCCGTGTTCTTTTTTTAATGTGTAGCGACCTAGTTGAATCCTCGCCGGTTGATCCCTGCCTCCATTCGCAAAAGCGAGTTTGCTTCGAAGGGAAATGCGCCCTCTGGTAGCAGAATCGTGGTAGATTTCTCACGGTTAAAAGCTAAACAACAGCGCCATTTCGGCCAGAGCTGATTGACCGTGTCCCCAATATCAAAATCCATGGCAACCATTCACTCAGTCAGTCACCTGTTTTTTTGCAAACAGCTAGCGGAGGATCGCCAAATTCAATCCGGTCGACGCGCCGCAACATACGTGCCGCTGACATCTCGTCACGTAAGTCCGACGACCGAGTGGAGAATATATTTACCTTCAAGGGCGTCGATTTCGGCCGGGCTCAGCCTGACGGCAAACGCGACGACAGCGTCATCCAGATGCTGCAACCTGGCCGCGCCGATGATGGGCGCTGTTATTTCTGATTTCCCCAAAACCCAAGCGAGAGCAATCTGCGCTCTGGAAACTCCTCTCTCCTAGGCAAATGTCACAACTGCCTCCATGACCCGCCTTTACAACACTCGCCTTTAAGATGTCCTCTGCTTATACTTGTCGGCGTCTCAGATTCGTCGGGGTGACATGCACATTTCGCGCTTGCAATTAGTGAATTATCGCAACTTCGCCCAAGCGAACCTGAAGTTCCAAAAGGGCATTAACACGATCATCGGCGAAAACGGGGCGGGAAAAAGCAACGTGTTTCGGGCGATGCGTCTCCTTTTGGATGACGACATGATACGCATGGCGTATCGAATGCAGGATAGTGATTTCCATCGAGGGCTAGATGACTGGCGTGGTCACTGGATCATCATAAGCATCGAATTCGATCACGTATCTCAGGACGAAGCCTTTCAAGCTTTGTTTCTCCACGGCTCCGGAAACCTCGAAGACGAAAATGTAAACAAGGCGACCTACAATCTTATTTTTCGTCCAAATACGGCGACACGCCAGCGCTTCGCCCGCCTTGAAGAAAATAACACGGACGGGCTGAAATCAGTCCGGAAATCAATAACGACGCTTGACTACGAAGTTGTTTTCACCGGCCGCAGCACCGCCGACTTTGCCGATCCGCAGACATACCGCAAATTAGTCGGTGACTTTGACCAAGTAAGATTTCCTTCCGAGATGGAGCCCCCAGAGCTTGGGACGCGCATACCAAAAATATTATCCGTCGCTAAGGAGATTTCGTTCACATTCGTCCAAGCATTACGAGATGTGGTTGCAGACTTCCAAGATAACCGGACTAATCCGCTTCTCAGTCTTCTCAAAGATCGAACCGGAAGCCTCGACACCAATAAGCTTCAGCCAATCACTGATCTTGTCAATCGCTTAAACAGCGACATCGAAAGCCTTGAAGATGTCGAGAAAATTCGAGGCGATATTCGGCAAACAATCAAGGATGCCGCAGGCGAGACATATTCTCCTGCAGGCTTGTGGATAAGATCTGGGGTACCATCCGAGGCTGAAAAGCTCTTCCAGTCATTAAGGCTATTTATAGGAGAGACGGACGACGGATACGAAGGCGCGATCCACGAGTTAAGCCTTGGAGGCGCCAATCTGATCTACTTGACCTTGAAGCTGCTTCACTTCCGCTATCAAACGGCAAAACAGGCATGCGCTAATTTTTTAATTATCGAAGAGCCCGAAGCGCATATTCACACCCACATCCAGAAGACCTTGTTCGATCGCCTAAACTATCCAGACACTCAAGTAATATACTCGACCCATTCGGCACACATTTCAGAAGTCAGCAACATTGAGAACGTAAACGTCCTCGGCCGTATCGTCGGTAGGTGTGAGGCTTATCAGCCAGCCAATAAATTGCCGAAGGATCAAATCCGGGGCCTGCAACGGTACCTTGATGCAGTCCGCAGCAATCTCCTCTTTGCTAAAAGCGTCCTGATGGTCGAGGGGGACGCGGAGGAAATACTTATCCCAGCCCTAGTCAAAGAAGTCTTAGGGCTGAGTCTTGACGAGCTCGGTATCAGCCTTGTGAACATCGGAAGCACGGGCTTTGAGAATGTAGCGGTGATTTTCCATGAAGAAAGAATAAGAAAGCATTGCGCCATCATTACAGACCTTGATGCGATGTTCTTTGATACAGCCCCTGACCCATCAGACCCGGATAAGGTAAAGAACGCCAAAGCGAAGGCTCTTGGTTCGGCGAAGGCCGGCCTCGCACGTCAGCAGCGTCTGAACGAGTTCTCGCAAAACAACAGCTGGTTGAGTGTTCACTACGCTCCGCACACGTTCGAGGTCGACTTTGTCGACGGTGGCAACGTTCGAGAAATCGTCGATGCTCTCCCAGACTTCTATAAGGACGCATCGACAATTGCAGAAGCAACAGCAGACCTAGAGTCGAAAGACATTGCCCGATTTGGAAAGCGGGTTCTAACGGTGGCGAAAGGAGCCGGAAAAGGCTGGTTCGCTATTCAAGTTGCAAAAAAAATAAACGCGAACACACACCTGCCTGACTACGTCGCGGAGGCGCTATTTCAGTCACACCAACCTTCTCCTCCAGTCATAGCCGCTATCATGCGATACCGACTGCGCAAAGTCAGAGAGTCCGGCGTCGCAAATACAGATTCCATCAATCGAATGTTGGCGCAAACAAAACTGTATCTCGAGGGGAACATAACTCGCGCTGATTTGCTAATTGATATGACCAGCCTTTTCCCTGCCGATCAGATTGTGCGTTTGCTGAGTTTTTTGAAATGACATTTGTCTGGCAAACAGATGACTTAAATGCTGAACAGGTCGATGCTATTACGACCCAGGGCAGTGTATTTCTCTCAGCTTGTCCGGGCAGTGGTAAGACACGAGCGTTGACGTACAAAGCGGCACTCGAGCTGTCTCGTCTTTCAAATGAGAACCAGCGTGTAGTGGCCATTACATACACGCATCGCGCCGCCGATGAGATCCGCGAGCGTATTGAAACTCTTGGGGTGAGCACAGACCAACTATGGATAGGCACGATCCATAGTTTTTGCCTTGAGTGGATTTTGAGGCCTTACCAAATCTACCATCCGGCACTTCGTCACGGCTTCACTGTTGTTGATGCGAAAGAAAGTGAAGACCGGCTTGCGCTACACTGTAATGCTGCTCGCAATAACGTGAAGCCATTCCATTGCGCTTACAATTACACCACCGAAGGTTGCGAATTACGCGGCATCTCTACAAGCTTCAAACCGGCAGTCATGAAGGTTTTGGAAGCTTACTGGATGGATCTCGAGGAACATCGTCAGGTCGACTTCGAAATGATACTCAGATTTACGTATGAACTTATTTCCCGTGTCTCTACGATCACGACGCTGCTCAGCAAATTGTTCCGGTTCATACTTGTCGATGAGTACCAAGATACGAAAGAAATCCAATACGGTATTCTGGCGAAAATAATGCGAGCAAGCCGGGGCGGTACCCAAGCATTCGTTGTCGGTGACGCAAATCAAGCTATTTATGGGTCTCTAGGCGGCTATGCTATTTCACGAGAAGACTTTGAGAGAGCGTGTCAGGTGTCCTTCACACCCAAAAGTCTCGAGTTAAATTATCGTTCCTCCAGCCGTATCATCAGCTACTTCAGCAACTTCCAGGTCTCGCCGGCAACAATTCGTGCGGAGGGCGAGAACCGAAATTTTCCGAGCGTTGTATCCTTCAATGCGTCGTTAGACAGGAACGCTCTTGAAGATGAGCTGATACGCCTGGTGCGTCACAGCATCGAAAGTGCGGGCGTTCTGCCGAAGGACATTTGCATTGTGGCTCCCCAATGGATACCTTTGGCGGCGATGACGAGAAGGCTCGTGGCGGCGATGCCCCAATACGACTTCGACGGTCCGGGCATCGCTCCCTTTGCTCGTAACATCGACAACTTTTTCTATAAGCTTGCACGCCTGGCCTTAACGGAGCCTTCGCCTTTCCTGTACGTCAGACGATCGAGGTGGGCGGGAGAAATACTCGGTGAGCTAGACCATAGCGGCGCGCACGCCCAACAACAAACTCGCGCCAGCTTCCTGCGTCTTTGCAATAGCATACAAATCAAGGTTGATGATGGCCTAGAATACCTCAAGCTATTCTTTGACCAGCTCTTCTACGATCTGGGCCTCGAACTCGATCACTACCCGGGCCTCAAGGCTCACGCCGACACATTTTTTCGTGATTCAAAAGATCGCGTCGAAAAACTGGAAGCAGAAGGAATAAAGGGGATATCAAGTGTCACTCATTTCCGACGAGTCTTCGCCGGACGCGCCGGCATTACGGTCTCCACGATTCATAACGTCAAGGGCGCAGAGTTTGATGTGGTCATCGCCTTTGCACTTCTTCAGGGAATGGTGCCAAATTTCGCGGCCATCGATGATGAGAGCGCGAAGAAGCTTTTGTACGTTATCGGTTCCCGGGCCCGCAAACACCTTCACTTGATTTCCGAATGCGGGAGACAAACAAGACGTGGAGAGGCCTACGAGGCCACGAAAGTTCTAGCTGCTTGCACATTCGACTATGATCTTTTGTTCGCTCGAGATGCCGGAGATGGCGGAACCTTACAGAACACCACTTACGTCCCGGTCAAATCGTTCGAGGTGTGAAATGAGCATCGACCTTACCGCAGCCAACTCCCTTCCCCCATTGTCCTATAAGCTTTTCAAAATATTTGCTCGATTTGAATTCGCTTTGAAAATGGCTGGTTACGCGGTGATGAGCAAAGGCAAAGTCGAAGTTGCTTGGGACCGTTTCGCGAACAGCGCGCCACTTGGGCGATCTTTTTTTGACCACGTGCGACAGCTCAATATCTGCCCGACATTGTTAGACGCGCCGCCTAAGGCTGACTGCATAGACAATGGTCAATATGGCTTCCAACAGCATGCATCACCACCTGAGAGCGTTCAGGAGTTGTTCGGTGCGGTCCGCCGCGTGCGGAACAATCTGTTCCATGGCGGGAAATATTTTGACACTGATCAGCGACGCGATCGGCTTTTCGTCCGAGAAGCGATCGCTATCCTGTTACTGGCCGCCGAACAGCATCCCGAAGTGAACTTCTTTTTTGAGGGCCGTGCTTAATTGCTGTCATAAAGCTGTGCGTGGGGTCTCCGTTGGAGCCTTTCTGACAATACCCATGCCGACGCCTCGGATCATTGCCGCGCGGACTTCGCCCATTTACTTAGAACAAGTTCGAATGGACGCGGCGGAGTCACCCTATTCAAAAAATACTTTTTCTCATCCTCAGGCAAAAGCGCACAACAGTAGATGAATGCTCGTTGCTGCCAGGGATCCATGCCGTCAAAGCCTTCCTTTAACTCACGGAGCCAATCAGTAGCACTTCCTATCGCGCCGGCAAGCAGGATCTCTCGCTTTGCGGACGCGTCAGAGCCTCCGTATCGGGAAGCCAAGGAGCTGAAATGATTGATGTGGGGATTGCGAGTGAAGATGCTCAAGATTGATAGACGAAAGTATTCACTCTCTTTTATTTCGGGCTCATCTAATAATTTGAGGAGCCTTGAACCAATATCTCGCCACTGATTTGGAGGTATTGTTTGCACAGAAACGAGATATGCGCAGATACTGGCAAAACAAGGAACTAGTGCCTCAATATTTTCAAGTGTTACGTCGATTGCATCCGGGTGACCGATCTGTGCTAACCGCCTGTAGAACCACCTCAGCCTGATAAAGTCGATGTCATCAGATTGAATATACTCCTCAATGACCGCCCGTAGCACTTCTTCCGAAAATAGCGCCCAGTCCTGCGGGAGGATTTCTTCATATGAAATAGTTTGATAGGGGTTACCGCGAGAATAACGGCTCACAACCCTGAGCAGCATATCCTCCTCATCATTTATTGGACGGTCTTCGATCATCTCGGCACAATAGCGTATGAAATCGCTTCGATCGAAAAAACGCGTTTTATGTCTTTGAAGCGTAAGCCGTTGTTGCTTGTCCAGAATTGCAGCTACCCGGCCTAAATCACGCCGCGCAGCAAACTCTGAGTCTGCAAAAATGATAATGTCGTCAGCATACCGAACGAAATCTATTCCCAATGTGTGCATGCTATTATCGATGGGAATAAGTGAAGCTTCTGCCAGCAAATGAACCGCGTGCGGACCAATCGGGACACCGCGAGATACGCCAGCGGTGGTGGACTCCATGAGAGAAACTATCCACTTGATCGCTTGATTCGGTAATCCCGATGCGAGCAACTGGTTTTCAAGAACGTGATGATAAATCTGATTATAGAAGTCAGAGATATCGCAGTACAGCACCTTCTCGGCAGTTCGCGCACGCGAAGATGCAGTGGTCCAGAAGTCGTTCCACGATGTTTCACGATCATAGAGGCCATTGTGCATCGACGGAGCGAATCTGTAGCTAAAAACTTGATTGGCTGGCCTTCTGCGGTTTTCCAGATGGGACCCGTACTGATAGATCAAGGCGGAAAGTATGACACTGTCTTGCGGATCGAGTTGCGTCGCCTGACGGTACGAGATTTCATCTTTAGGCACAATAAAACGTCGGTGCGACCCATGCGGCAGGTCCTTGAGCTGTTTGCTAAGCACTAAATCTGCGAATTCACTCGCTCGCTCGCGTATTGCTTCAATCTCAAGGAGCCGAGGGAATAAATCACCATCTGCATGTTCTGTGATGAACTTTATTGCCCACTCTATCGACGACTTAGAAAGCGACATATTCCGTCCCATGCGACATAAAAATTTAGTCTAAAAGAAAACGGATGTCCGTCAAAGTACTCCCCACGCCCGAAACCTCCCCCTCCCCGTCATCTCCCTCAAGCCGAGTTCCAAAACGATCCGCCGCGCCGCCTGCGGCGTGACGTTAAGCGTCTTGGCCACCATCCCGGCCGATACCAATGGCTTCGCCATGACGAGCTCGACCAGCTCCGGCAGTTTTGAAGATGTCCGCCGCCCCTCCAGCTTCCGCTCAAACAGCGTGCGCGCCAAAACCAGCCGGTCATGCTCTTTCATGCCGATCTCGGCGGCCGCCAAAAATCCGTGGGCGATGGCCAGCAGCCGGGTTTCCCGATCGCGATGCCGGCGGCGATCAACGGGAATGATTTTAAGACCAAGATTGATGGCGGCGAGGTGAGCGCCGGAGGTGATGCCGGTTTCCCGCAGGATTGAGGCGCAAAACAATCGGCCGAGCCAGGGGGCGTGCTGAAGCACGGACAGCTCGTTCCACGCGTCGAGGGCGACGATGGCCTGCAGTACCGCTGGCAGTTCTTGTGATTTTCGCAGCACGGCGCGCCATTCATCGAGTCGGGCATCCTCATCCCAGTCCAGATCATAGACCAGCGGATCGGCCGGAGCCGGGCCGGGCTTTTTTGCTCGTTCGATCGCGGCGTCAGAGCGCGCGAGGATCGCATCGATCGCGGCATAGTCGACGCCGGGCAGATTTTTAACGACGTCAACATCATACCCCTCCTCCTCCGCTTCGATCGCGACCGCCGCCCGAATATCTCCGGCGGCCGTCGCTTCTTCCCCGCCCCCCGACCCGATCTCCGAGGTTTTCCGTAGCGAGCGGATGCCGCCGGCAGAGAGCGCCCAATCCGGTGACTGGGCCGCAACCCGTCGACGGGTGCGCAGCACATCGCGCGCGATGGTGAGTTCGTGCGTCGGGGTGCGGATGTCGCGGGTGGCATCGTGGAGGACGAGGTCCTCGAGATGGACCAGTTCGCCATCGATCCACAGCGAGGCGCAGGCGTCGGCGAAGTTTTGGCGTTCGAAGAAGCCCGCGCCGACCGGCGAGCGGGCGATGCGTTCGTCGAGACGGGCGAGAGCGACCCCGGCGTCAAAAGCCGGTCGCATCAGGGCTGTGATGCTGATTTTCGCGAGATCGTAAGCCATTGAAATCACGGTAAATGATTCCTTACAGGAACTCTATCTGAATATTACGGTTCCTCACATGGTATAATTGAAGGTCGGGTTCCTAACCATCGATAGTGTTCAAGTATCGATAGTAAGCCATCTGACGGCCCTTCCTTGCTATCTTCGGCCCAAAGCACTATCTTTGCGGCATAATATCCGCGTCAGGAGTGCCCAAATGTCCGAACCGCAGCTTTCCATCCGCAGCAGCAAGGCACGCGATCTGGCACATGCGCTGGCCAGACGCACCGGCCAACCAATCAACAAGCTCGTCGAAATTGCGCTCGAGCACTACGACCAAGAACTGCGGCAAAAGTCGGCACAGACGCCAGCCGACACGCTTTGGGAGCTGATGGCCGAGGGCCGCCGGTCCGTGCCACCCGGCACCACCTCCGCCCATGACGATCTTTACGACGAAAACGGTTTGCCGAAATGATTGCCGTCGATACGTCGGTGATTGTGGCCACGTCGCTGGGAGAGCCCGAAGCTGAACGGTTTCATGCGCTCGTCACCCGTGAGGAGGTCGTCATTGGCTGGCCGACCTTGCTTGAGGCACGAATGGTGCTCACCGGCAAGAGCTTTCCTAACGCCGCAGCCATCATTTCTCAGCTCGTCGCTTTGCCAAATGTGACCGCTGTGGCCTTCGGCGAGCGGCATTACTATGCTGCCGAGAAGGCCTTCGACCTGTTTGGCAAAGGTCGCCATCCAGCTAGTCTCAATATGGGCGACTGCTATTCGTACGCCGTTGCCGCGATCGCCAAGGCGCCTTTGCTGTTCAAGGGGCAAGATTTTGGGCGGACGGACGTGAGATGTCATCCCGCATCGGCTACCCAATGACAAGGAAAACGATCGTCCGCATCTCCCCCGCCGATCCGGTGCTGGCGCGCGCCGAGGAGCTCGATGCGCTCGACGCCATCCTGCCTTTCGATCGCCGCGATCAGCTGGCAACGCTGCTGACCGACGAGGATGTCGCCACCCTCAAGCATCTGGCCAAGGAGGGCATGGGCGCGAATACACTGAGAGCGCTCGCCTCCGATCTCGGCTATCTCGAAGCCTGGTGCGAGTTGTCGACAGGCAGCCCCCTCCCCTGGCCGGCGCCGGAGAGCCTGCTCCTGAAATTCGTCGCTCATCATCTCTGGGACCCGGTCGAACGGGCCGAGGATTCTTCCCACGGCATGCCTGATGACGTCGAGATCGGGTTACGCGCCAAAGGCCTGCTGCGCGCCGAAGGCCCACACGCGCCCGATACCGTGAGGCGTCGCCTCACCTCATGGTCGATCCTCTCCCGCTGGCGTGGCCTAGCGGGATCCTTTACCGCTCCCTCGTTGAAGGCCGCATTGCGACTGGCAGTCCGCGCCGCACCCCGGCAACGCCGCAGCAAGAGCAGACGAGCGGTCACCGCCGACGTTCTGACAAAGCTGCTGGCCACCTGTAACGGCGAGCGCCTGGTCGATCTTCGCGATCGCGCCTTGCTGCTGACCGCCTTTGCCTCCGGCGGCCGCCGGCGCTCCGAAGTTGCCGGTCTGCGGGTCGAGGATCTGGTCGATGAAGACCAGGTCCATGCCGATCCACGAAACCCCGCCTCCCCCCTCCTGCCGTGTCTCACCGTTCATCTCGGCCGCACGAAGACGACGACGACTGAAGACCAGGCGCATGCCGTTCTGATCGGCCGGCCGGTTGTCGCGTTGAAGCGCTGGATTGAAGAATCAAGGATCGAGAGCGGACCGCTCTTCCGGCGGATCGACCAGTGGGGGAACATCGACCGGCGCGCGCTGACGCCGCAATCGGTCAATCTGATCCTGAAAAGCCGGTGCAAGCTGGCGGGGTTGGACGTAGAGATGTTTTCGGCGCATGGGCTGCGATCGGGCTATCTGACCGAGGCGGCCAACCGCGGCGTGCCGCTGCAGGAGGCGATGCAGCAGTCTTTGCATAAGTCGGTGGCCCAGGCCGCGAGCTACTATAACAATGCCGAGAGGAAAAACGGGCGCGCAGCGCGTTTGCTTGTGTAGCGGCACGGCTGGCTATCTGAGGCGAGAGTAGAGCATTTTTCTAAGTGTTCAATTTCCACTCGGATCAACGGCCGAACATCAAGAATGGCGAGAGCACCATACGCCTAGCTCGCCTTGATGCAAAATGGCTCAAGATCGACATATAGGCCCGGAGTCATACTGAAGCCGTCTCCGATTGTCTGGTCACCTGTTCTAGGCGGCAATGCCACGCCTTCCAAAGATGGTTTCAGTAGTTACCGGAGCAAAGAATCCTAATCCTTGGGTTTGCAGATGTGCTCGCGAAAATAAACAAGCGCCTCTTGGGCATTCTTCTGTCGAGATATTTTCGCTTCATCAGTGTATGGATACGGCAACAGAAAATCGCGTGAACGGGTCCACATACCTTGTTCCTCGAACACAGTCTTACCGGATCCATGATCACAGAACGAAAGCGGCACCGACTGGACACATTGTAATTTCGCTCCTTCGAAACGCACCTCTTCCGCCACGCCATCGAATATCGGCCTAATTGTTACCGCAGTCAGGCCGCTGAAATCGAATTGGTAAACACTGTCGTTCGAGCTTTGCCCCGTTTTCTCATTTATAGTTGCAGTTTCGGCCCCCAAATTCGGGTTATCGAATATTTGGACGCGCACTCTGAAGGTGCAATTGTCCAGCTTGGTCACGGACAGCGAGGAAATTTGTCTTGAGCGATGTGAGCCGTCTTTTGCGATGCCGTTTTCATCTACAGCTAAAGCTAACGGCTTTTCAGAGACCTTTCTGGCAATACGAACACCTGTAAACTGTGGGCTTCTGATATCGACCTTGTCGCCTTCTTCGAAGCCTAAAATCAAATGGGTGACTGCTTCGTCAGCATCCCTATTTTGAAATGAAGCTGCAGATAATGGAGATGGCAGAAGAGCTAACGCAACGACCGTCGCGACAATGGCGATATTCATTATATTTTCCCCATTCGCATCAAGTAAGGTTATGCAAAAGCGCTCTTATGCTGTTTACGTTACCAAAGGTCTATGCATTTTCGATCACGTTCCCGGCAATCCTGCCGATATCCTCGAATGGTACCTTGTGCGCGATCAGCATGAGCTTGTCGAATTGCTGGCCTTTGCTGCAGCACATGCCATCGACGCAGTGAAGGAAAAGTATGATTTTCGCAAGACGCAGCGCCCGCGCCGAGGTGCTGGTAAGGCTCTCGACCTCGACATGAGCAATCACTTCGAGGCGACGGTGGGAAGGTATTTAATCACCTCACCCGCGATCGTATCGAAGCCGCATTGACAGAAATCAAAGGACCGCGGGATCAATCGTATGAAGAAGGCCGAAGCCGCATCTATGCCGAGGCTCAAGCCCAGGGCACGGCATGGCTCCCCTCGCCGCTGCGTGTCGCCATGTTCAAGGTACAGGGCGGCAATGGCCTCTTGTCAGAGGCCTATGCGGGGGAGACGGCAACGACAATACTGCAGGCGTGATTAATGACGCCGACGATGGTGGCATAGTCGACTTCCCCGAGGCGGCTGAGTAACACCAGCGGTCGCCGGTCGCAGCCTCTCCTCGCTGCCACCGGGTTTTTCAATGGAGGGCATGTTGGCGGATTTGACAACGCCGTAGGATGTTGGCATTATGGACAACATGAAGGCACAGAAGATCACCGAACATAAGAGTGTCGAGGCAGACGGAAGCATTATTCAATTCGTCGTCTGGAAAGTGCCAACGCCTGTTCCCCCAACCGACCACGGATTTAAGTACCGTATGGTCTACATTCGGAACGGTGCGCGTGTTGTTGGCTTCGACAATGAGCGTGGAAAAGGCGATCACATGCATTTGGATGGCAAGGAGTTTCCCTACCAGTTCACAACACTCGACCAACTCATCGAGGACTTTCTGTCCGAAATCGAAAAGCGGAGGCAGTCATGAGAACACTGACGATCACGACAAACGCCGACTGGAAATCGGCACTGCGCGCAGCCGGAAAACGCGCCGCGAGCGGTCTTTCGACGGGTGAATATCAGGGTGAAACGCTCAACTTCGAGACGCCGGGCGCTTTCTTTTCCCGCTTGACCGAGCGCCGCTGGCAATTGCTGGACGTGCTTTTGGGAAGCGGTACGGTAGGGGTGCGGGAACTGGCGCGGAGATTGGACCGGGACGTTAAGCGTGTCCATGAAGACGCGGCGGTATTGGTAGATCTGGGGTTGATCGAGAAGGACGAGCGCGGCGCATTAAATTGCCCGTTTGAGAATATCCATGTGGATATGGTAATGACGCCGGCTAAAAGGGTAGCATGATTAAGAAGCGGAATGTGACCGCTTCCATTCAACATGCGGCTCCTCTGTGAAGACAGTGGCACGGCGGATGGCGAGGAGAATCCTCGCGCACCCCTGCCCGCCCGGACCGAAGGCCGTCTAATCATGCGCGTTCAGTCCCCTCGCTGTGTTGCCATATACCGGGTCGTGGCGGCAAGCTGGAGCGATACTTGTGTGTAAAACTGTGCCCTTCCGCCTCCGCCTCTTTCTCTATTCCCATCGAACGACGACTCGGCTCCTGTAAGCGAATGACCGCGTTAACCTTTCGTTTACCCTCTTTTTCTTGCCATGAAGACGGAATCGGAGCATTGTCCCGATAATTGGTGCGGAAGTGCCAAAATATCGTGACTGAGTGGATTTCGAAAGATGAGCGTGAAAATGGCCACTTCTGAGAAAGTGCCGGGTTTTGCAGATACGATCCTTGAACAAGGGGGCGATATCTCGTCAAAGCTCGACATGCTGCGGCAGGAAAAATTTCCGCCGAACGCGCAGAAGTCTTTGCGCCAATTTTCGTTGGCCGAGGTTGCCGATTTCGTCGGTGTCTCGCAAAGCTATCTCAAGAAGCTACATCTTCAAGGCAAGGGCGTCGAGCCTGCTACGACGACGTCCACAGGGCGGCGATACTATTCGGCCGACCAGATGAATGATTTGCGCGCCCTCCTTGATCGCGTTCCGCACCGTAAGGAAGGCGAGCGACTCCAGGTAATCGCCGTCGTAAACTTCAAGGGAGGCTCCGGTAAAACAACGACCTCTGCACACTTGGCGCAGTTCCTGGCATTGCGTGGCTATCGTGTCCTTGCGGTCGATCTCGACCCGCAGGCATCGCTGACCGCACTCTACGGCATTCAGCCCGAGCTTGACGACAAGGCTTCATTCTACGAGTCGCTGCGCTACGATGAAGAGCGGAAGTCCATCACCGAAATCATCCAGTCGACTAACTTCCCTAATCTGGATATCGTCCCTGCAAATCTGGAACTTCAAGAATACGAGTACGAGACGCCCATCGCCATGCAGCGGAAAGATTCCAATGCGGGAAAGCTATTCTATACCCGGATTGGAGACGCTCTCGCGGAGGTCGACGATCGGTATGATATCGTCGTGGTCGATTGCCCTCCGCAGCTCGGCTACCTCACGCTCACAGCGTTGACGGCAGCTACGTCCGTCCTGATCACCGTTCATCCTCAGATGCTTGACATTATGTCGATGAGCCAGTTCCTCTTGATGCTCGGCAACATCTTGAAGTCGGTTGAAGCCGTCGGCGTGAATGTCTCGCTCGACTGGTTCCGGTATCTCGTGACGAGATATGAGCCGACCGACATTCCACAGCAGCAAATGGTCGGTTTCATGCAGTCGATGTTTGCCGCCCAGATGATGCGAAATCAAATGGTGAAATCAACGGCAATTTCTGACGCCGGTTTGACCAAACAAACGCTCTATGAAGTCGAGCGCTCGCAGTTCACGCCTTCGACCTATGACCGTGCCCGTGAATCAATGGACGCGGTGAATGCGGAGGTGATCGATCTGCTGCATAAGGCATGGGGGCGTCGGAATGCATAAGCAGAATTGTCAGCCGTACAAACGGCATTTTTCTCCAATGAAATCAACAAAGGCGAGTGTCTGTCATGGCTAGAAGGGACGTATTCTCAAATATCACGTCGCCTAAAAGCGACGACCAGGAAAGGAAGCCTGCGCCGACCTACGCTGCCAAAGGCGCGTCCCGATCGATGATCAGCTCGTTGAACGAGCTAGCTGAAAAAGCCGCCCTCGCCGACCAGAATCTTGCGGGCGAACAGGTTCTCGAACTAGACACTGCCGATCTCGACGGCTCCTTTGTTTCGGATCGTATGGCCGAAGACGATGTCGCCTATTCGGAACTTGTGAAAGCTATCAGGGAACGAGGGCAAGATTCCCCAATTCTGGTGCGCCCTCACCAGTCGAAGCACGGTAGATATCAAATCGTTTTCGGCCATCGCCGAGCCCGGGCCGCAAAAGACCTGGGTCGCAAAGTTCGGGCAGTCGTCAAGGAAATCACTGACGCCCAACATGTGATCGCCCAAGGCCAGGAAAACTCGGCTCGACAAAACCTGTCGTTCATCGAGCGATCGATATTTGCTCAACGCTTGCTCGATCTAGGTTATGACAAGCCTACGATCCAGTCGGCTCTTGCAACTGACGCTCCGATGTTGACCCGCATGCTCTCGGTATCCGGCCGAGTGCCTGAAGCCGTTGCAACGAAGATCGGTCCCGCGAAATCCATCGGCCGAGACAGATGGATCGATTTCGCGCAGAAGATCGAGAAGCCGTCCACCAAGAAGCTTGTCCTCAAGCTCGTCCAGGGGGACACATTCGGCTCCCTCGAATCGGACGCTCGCTTCGAGTTCCTGGTGTCCGAGATCAAGAAGGCGGATCAGGTAGAGAAGGAAGTGCCACAAAAGGGCGAGTGGCGAGCGGGTGATGCGTCGGTTCGCGCAGAGTTCAAGGGCACCGGCAAGAGCTATTCAATCGCGCTCAAGTCTGATGATGCAGGCAATTTTGGCCGCTTCATCGCTGAGAATTTGGAACGGTTGCACCAAGAGTTTCTGTCGTCAACCAAAACTGAGGAAGGGTAGGCAGCAAAAGAAAAAGGCCCCCAAACGGTTGCCCGTGGAAGCCTCTCTCGTATTCTCTAGCAAGGTCGAGAATCGCATTTCCACGAATCGCAGTCAAGGGTCTTTGGCACCGTTTTGGTGAGCGAACTTCTTTTGCCTATTGAAAGGTGAAGGAAATGGAGAGTGGAAGTGTGTCGACGCCCTTTGGGCGGCGGGCGATGACGCTTGGCATGTTGGCAAGCCAGCAACTGGCCGAGGAGATCGAACCCGGCATTAATAGGAACAAGTGGAAGCTCTTTCGCGCGATCTGTGAAGCAAGGCCTTCTTTAGGGGTATCGGACCGCGCCCTGACAGTTCTCGACGCACTGCTAACGTTCTATCCGGGCGATGAAATTTCGGAGGAGCGCGGGCTGGTGGTATTCCCATCAAACGCTCAGCTCTCGATCCGTGCCCGGGGAATGACTGCTGCAACACTTCGACGGCACTTGGCTGTCCTAGTAGAGGCCGGTTTGATCTTGCGGAAGGACAGCGCCAATGGAAAGCGCTATGCGCGACGCGACGGGGCAGGCGAGGTCTCAGAGGCTTTTGGCTTCTCGTTGGCTCCATTGCTCGCACGGGCAGCCGAGATCGAAACGATCGCTGCCCAGGTTCAAGCAGATCGAGAGCTTCTCCGTACGACCAAAGAACGCTGACCATCTGCCGCCGTGACATCTCGAAGCTCGTCAACGTTGCGATAGAGGAGGGTGTGGAGGGTGATTGGGAGAAGATCATGCTTATCTTCCGTGACATCATTGGGCGGCTTCCGCGAGCCGCTACGATCGATGATGTCGCCCATGTGCTCGATGAGCTGACGATGCTTCGCGAAGAAGTACTCAACCGTCTGAAAATGCGGATCAAAATGAATAAATTGCGCGCCAATGAGTCTCAAATTGAGCGGCACATACAGAATTCAAATCCCGAATCCATTTCTGATCTTGAACCAGCTCTCGAAAAAGAGCAGGGGGCGAAATCGAGCCAAGCCATGAAACTTCCGGGGGAGCCGATAAAGGCGTTCCCCCTTGGTATGGTCCTGCAAGCCTGCCCTGAGATCTCGAATTACGGGCGGGGAGGCTCGATCGGCAGCTGGCGAGAGCTGATGTCAGCGGCAGTCGTGGTTCGATCCATGCTGGGCGTCAGTCCGAGCGCTTATCAGGATGCCTGCGATATCCTCGGTCCCGAAAACGCCGCCGCAGTGATGGCTTGCATCCTCGAAAGGGCAGGGCACATCAATTCGGCCGGAGCATATCTGCGTGATCTCACCCGGAAGGCCGAGCGCGGCGAGTTTTCAATGGGGCCGATGTTGATGGCGTTGATGCGCTTGAACGGAGCGCCGTCTCGAGAGGCTTCTTAGTCGTCTTGGCGCACCGCTTACTTCTGTCCCGCACATTACGGGCTGCTGTCGACATTTGATCCATGGTCTTAACTTGCTTAAAACGACCAGCGTTTATGGATGTCGCAAGTACCTTGTGAGGCGGCAGTTGAGCGATTTGGCTCGTCGACGTTTGTTGGCTTCATGCGTACGGCGAAGGGCCGTCGTCTTCGTCGCGGCTCTGGACTTCGACATTGAAGACACCCCGTCAGCATAAGAGCGGGAACGGCGTTTATCAAGAACTCGGTGTCAGCAAGGATTCCGAATTTCAATCCCAGGAAGCGGAGACAGTTTTGAAGAAATTCGATCCCATTCGAATGCATGAGGTGATCGATGGAACTATCGCCCATGCACTTCGTACAGAATACGATCCCGCAAGGCCGATGGGGAATTTTGCGGTGCATGACATTAGTGATGTTATCCGTGCCTGGCTGGTGCGTCGTGAAAAGCAAATAGCACCCGTTCTTCCACGGGCGCTCCAATGGCTGGACAAGGCCATCGAGGAAAAAGAAGAGGAAAGGTTTGGATCCTTGCCCTGCTTCCACCGCAAGACATTGCACTGGGCCAAGGCCCTTGGCCAATGGATGCACGATAAAGGAAACGACGAAGCATCGTGGAAAACCGCACAAGAAGCAGAGATTGAATACATGCGAACCGGCTTTACCAAGGTACTCGGTGTCGACAAGTTTGATTACAAGCTCCAACGTTTCGTTCCTCAGGAAATCAAGGGCTTGCCGCATAGTTCGCGGCGGCTGCTCGTCGACAGAATTCTTGACGACTTCATGGCGTTCAGCCTTCAGGCTTGTCAGCACGACACCGCAGTCGAGGAATATGAGCGGCACTTGAAGCCGAAAACCCCATCGCTCAAAACAACGTTAAAGCCGCGGGCGTTTGCCTATGCGCTTTGTCTAAATAAGCTAGGGCGGGCGCGGTTTGATGAAGATGACCTGTTGGAGGCCGGGCGGCGAATGTTACAGGCCAATCTCGAGGAAACTTGGTTGGGAGCCGGCCAATATGCGCGCGCGGCCACATGGTTGAAGATCGTCTATTGGGACCGCGAGCAGACTTTGACGCCATTGGAGACCATCCTCAAAGCGTACGATACCATGCCAAACGTACCGTTGCCCGATTTCATGCTGGCAACCCGGTCTGAAGCCGAGCCAAATTTCCTACGAACGCGGTGGGCACAATTAGTGGATAGACTGCGGTTCAAATGAGGTTTGCATGTGCAGGTATACGCTTCGCCTATTCCCCAAAGGGTGGTCACCAGATCGGTTTGTTTTTCAGACGTCACTGGTTGCTTGGATGACACAGCCCTCAGTTTTGATCTCTGCGGATCGGAACGATATGGAAAGTATTTTCTCTGCGGCCACGTATCCGGTCAAGATGCCTCATGAGAGCGCCGAGCCAGTAGGAGCTTTCCGGGGAGTGTAGCCGCACCAGGGGCTTGGAGTAGGAGGACAACCGTTTCGGCCGCATACGAATGGCACCGCCAGTCCCTCCGCTATCTAAGTCTGGCCGAAATCCTTTCCATCGACCTGTAGGATGCCGCAACTTCCGCCGTAGTTGCACTTATCCGTACCTTCCGTCCCAGGTTTGCACGAGCACGAGACCTTGGTCAACGTAGATGAACCGGATGCCGCCAGCTGCCTCACCCGTTCTGTGGCCTTGTTGGTCGCTGAACATGAAAGGCGCGTAGATATACGGTAGAGCTGCGCAGCACCAGACGTGGATTTTCGTGCGGCGCACCAATGCTCATTCGAGCGAGAGCCGCGCCGAGTTCAGGTTCCTGCCTTCGAGTATCTCCTCTGCGGTCAAGCGCCCAATCAATGGTGCAAGGGTAACGCCGGGATGGCCGACTGCAAGATAGAGACCACTGATCTCCGGAAGGAATCCGAACCGCGGTAAGCCGTCGGCAAAAACAGGGCGATCGCCGATTTGCGCACCTTTCAGAGCGGGCTCGTTGGGTAAATCCAGCTCTTCCTTCATTACAGCTAACATTTTCTCACCGACGAGCCGAGGGCCATTCTCATCTCCGTTGTCGATGTAGGATTTCGCAACGAGTAGCGTGCTGTCGCTGGCCTGCCTAATTTCCAGCTGCGGACTACGCAGGATGTGGTTGATGATGCGGCAATCACAAGCGTAGCGGAGAAGCAAGGCCGGAGACGTCCTCAGGCCTGTTTGAACACCAAGTCGATCAGCTAGCATGTGGACACCAGCACCCGCCGCTATAACTACAATGTCGATAGCGATTTTCTCATCCCCGACTCGTATCCCGGAGACTTTGCCATTGACAGCGTCAATAGCACTGACGGCCGCCCCGAAACGCGTCGAGGCACCAGCGGCACTTGCAGCAGTTACCAAGTCTTTGGCAAGCTGCATTGGGTCGAGAGCCAGATCATTCGGTGAGAACGCGGCGAGGTTCGGTACTTGGCGGAGGCGTGGTTCCAGCTTCTGTATGGCGCTTCGTTGCAACAGGTCAATGCGCTCCCCGGCATTCCGGTGAAGTTCTGCAAACTGCTCGGTTTCCTCTGATGTAGCCTTCCACAGCAGGGAACCGGAACGAGCGTCGGAAAAGGTCGTTGGCAGGGCATCTCTCAGGTTTCGGTACTCAGCGACGGCTTGGCGCCAGAGGGCATAACTACTGGTGCCTGGTACTCCGTTGATAACGTTGATCCAACCAAACGCTCGACCTGTCACGCCGGAACCGGCCATTATGCCTTGATCAATGAGTGAGACGTCCGCACCCCGAATGGCTAGATTGTATGTTATCGCCGAACCGATGATACCTGCGCCGATAACTACGATGTGCGGACGATGATGTTTCAAGAAAGGGATCTCACGAAAAGAAAAACGTAGACTGGTCGGCTAGGCTGCGTCGGTGACACCGTCGTGAAAGGAATGACGTTTTTCAGAGCTTCAAATGATGAGCACCCTCACTGTTGCCCGAAATCACCAACTAGCTTGCGTTATGACGGGAATGATCGTCTCTTCTACCGTGCAACCCTCTCAACATCTTTCGTACTTTTAGCGAGACTTCATCCAGAGTTGCCATGACTCGATTCATCTGCGAGAGCGTAGCCGTCGTCTCCGATCCATAACTGACGGCGAGATACTCTCTGCTTGATGAGAGAGTTGCCAAATGTGCCGCTGTACGCTTGCGTAGAACCAGGCCGAGATCCATTGCGACGCGAGTTCGCTCGTTTAAATTGCCCTCAAAGCTGCAGATTGTCTGGCGATTAAGGCCGTTAGCAAGCAGAAGAGCATCCAGATACAGCTTAATCGAATGGAGAGCCAGAAGACGTCGCGGAAGGTGATTGGGCTTCGACAAACCCTCGCCAAGCGTGTTGGCGGCGTCTCGGTATCGGGCTGCCAAATTTAGAATGCCTCGTACATCCGCTGCCTTGCCGGTATATGCAGGTCCATTGCCTGGTTCCGGCCAGCCCTTTTCCATAAGGAGAAGGAGATCCTTCAGCATTGTCCGTAGTTCGGGCCAAGGTGCTTCTTCAAGCTTCAAGCCGGGATCGTGCATGACGATCAGGCAATGGAGCTTCGCCGTGACTTCGATCAGCGAGGAGGGTCGTGTGATCCACATGACACGTCCGGATATCCCAGCCCGTTCCGCGAGTTCTTGTTCTCGGGCAAGGATCGCACTGTATCCCAGGCGCCGATCCGCTTCTTTCCATCGTTTCCGGCGCCGACGAAGCTCCGCTCGCGCTTGAGACAGGTGTTCGGTATCGAACTGAGAGGCCATTCGATTGATGTCGGCAAAAGAGCGAACCTCGACGACGCCATCCTTTCCGACGTTCGGAAGCATAACCACAGGAAGGCCGCCGGCCGCTTTGAGCAGTTCCGCCTTCAGCTTTTCCCTAAGACGGATGGCCCTCACGTGCTGCTGGTGGTACTCGTACCAGCGAGGCCACATTTCTCTGACGGGCGTCGGACCACTCTGCCTGGGTTGCCGGGATTCCGCGATCAGTGCGCTCAGCAGGCGCGCGGCGACGGGAAGCAGGTTCCGGCGGTCGATCACGCGCGGTAAGATTTCGGTGGCGCCGCTCACTGAGTGCTTTTTTCTAGGCGTAATTGCAGGCAAAGTTCTGCTATTCTCAGAATCAGCCATGATCCGAGCCTCACTTATGGATTTTGGTCGTGCCGCTCGTGGTGGGCTAACCAGGAGCGGTGGAACGATGAAATCGTAACATGGATACGATATCCGCCAATGCAGCAGACTTCAATACAAAATCGTATCGGTGTTACGAAATGATTCCGATTCAGTGCAAAATGGCGCGCGCGGCGCTGGGATGGGGAACTCGCGATTTGGCCAAATTCGCGCACGTATCTCCCGATACGATCGCCAGGTTAGAACGAGGTGAACAGCTTCGGGCTTCAACCGTTGAAGCTATCCAAGTTGCCTTCGAGAAGGCAGGTATCGAATTTATCCCCGAAAACGGGGGTGGCGTCGGCGTTCGATTCTCTAGGCCAAAATCACAATTATAATCAGGAGGCGGCTTTGGCACTGGATATCTCTCGAAGATTAGTCGCCGACTACCGTAAGTGCTTGGCGCACAAACCATTACGGGCATTGCCTTCGACAATACATACTCGAAACAACATGACTGGGCCAACATCATGATCGAGAGCGAGACACGACAGGCGGATTGGCGTCGGGCAAACCCAGCAAAGTACGACGCGCATCTGGCGGTCCAGAGAGCCTTGAAGACCGGGCAACTGGAAAAAGGTGTCTGCGAGGTCTGCGGCATTGAAGCAGTCGACGCCCACCACGACCAGTACGACAACCCGTTGCAAGTTCGTTGGCTCTGCCGGCGCCATCACACACGCCTTCACCATTATGGGGAAGACATGTTCCCCATG
This sequence comes from Rhizobium sp. BK098, assembly GCF_014193155.1. Taxonomy (NCBI): domain Bacteria; kingdom Pseudomonadati; phylum Pseudomonadota; class Alphaproteobacteria; order Hyphomicrobiales; family Rhizobiaceae; genus Rhizobium; species Rhizobium sp. BK098. The sequence continues at coordinate 92,412 of NZ_JACHYY010000014.1, forward strand.
AGGTCGGTTGCGGCGCACCGCGAAGCTTAGGAAGAGCGATTTGCATCGTGAGGATGGCTTGTGGGAGGTCCTGCGAACCTGCCCGTGAAGGGGCGCCGACCCGCGGGAGGCCGTTCACGCCGGATCGAACCTCCCTTCGAATTCCACATCGGCATAGTAGCGCAACTTCTTAACCCATGCCGGCCGCTGCCCTTGTCTCAGCACAACCATCTTGTCGTCTGGCAGGCGCAGGATCTCGTCGGCGTTGATGAGATCACGTGCCGAGATGTGTTCCGATGTGGAGTTCTTACCCTCGCTCCACGATCGGGTGATGTACTGCGCGTCTGTTTTGCCGATCGAACGAGTGATGAGCTCAGCGGTTTCGATATCATTGACCCCAAACACCTGAAGGACAGCGGCATTCGACAGGAAGGTGCCGGCGCGCTTTCCATAGGTGGCGCGCAGCTGATGGATGTCCTGGAGGATTGGCCAGAGCTGAACGCCATAACCGGCCATCAGACCCATGGCGCGTTCAACGGGAGCGAGATGGCCAAGGGCGGCGAATTCGTCGAGCAGGTAGAGCACGGGCCGGGTAGGGGAGGCGGGATCACGCGCCATGTCGGTGAGGCTTTGGGTGACCAGCAACCGCAGCCATCGCGAATAGGTGGAAAGCCGATCCGGTGGCAGTACCAGGAACACCGTTGCGTTGTTGCGCTTAAGGTCAGCAAAGCGGAAATCCGATCGGCCGAGCACGGCGGTCATGCGCGGACTGTCTAGGAAATGGGTGTGACGTTGGGCGGCAGAGAGAACGCCGGCCGCCTCCCGATCGGACTTTCCGAGATGTCGATTGGCGGCGCGGGCAATCAGACCGTTCACCTCTTCCATCTCCCGCATGACGGCGAGCAGCGTGGCGAACCGTTCCGGTGGAAACGTCAGATATTCTCGCAGCGTTGCGAGGTGTCGGCGCTCCGGAGATTCCCCAACGGCAATCGCGAGGATCAGCCCGGCGATGAGCGCCTTGGCCTCCTCGTTCCAATGCGCTTCCCCGGCCATGCCGGGTTCATCGAAGACGAGCGCGTCGGCAAGCGTGCTTGCGTCTTCGGCGACGTCGAGGCCATTCGGATCGAGCGTATCGAGGGGATTGAAGGCGGCCGATCGTTGTCCCGTCACGGCGAACGGATCGAGGATATGGATCAGCCCGAACCGCGCCCGAGTGCGTCCGGTGACCTTGGCATTCTCACCCTTCGGATCGATGCAGATCACCGAGCGTTCGGCGGTCAGCAAATTGGGAATGATGGTGCCAACGCCCTTGCCGGTTCGTGTCGGCGCCATTGTCAGCAGATGCGCGGGTCCGTCATAGCGCAGCAGCTTGTTCGTCACCGGATCCCGGCCGATCAGCAGGCCGTTATCGATGGCCGAGAGCGTCCGCAATTCTTTCGTCGTTGCCCAACGGGCAGAGCCGAACACGGCAGCGATCGGAGCATCCGTCATGAAGGCCGAGAGGAAACCTCCGACACCAAATAGAAGCGGCAGATATTTGACGACGGCAACGAAGAGTTGGCTGACAGCCCCATGCTCAATCCCAGCAACCAGATGGATGAGACCGTTGGCAAGCACGAGCAGTCCGGCAAGAAGAGTGCCGATGATCGCACATCCGACGGCCATGACCGGCGCCTTGACAGTCAGTTTCACCAATCGGGCAAACGTCATTTCCCGCCGCCGATCGGTTCAGACGAGGAGCCCGGCTTGAGGATGTCGTCGAACAGAGCTTTGTCACCATCGCGGTGAGGAAGCCGGGTAGCTCGCTCCGCAACCAGTCGCCCAGTCGTCGGGTGAAGTCTGCATCGTTGGAATTCTCCAGCCGATGCAGCACGAGCGCCCCAAGCAGCACCTTTCGCCGCGTGTCTTCCGCGCGCTCTCGTTTTCCAAGACGCGCCTGCAGCGCCTTCTTGCTAACCTCCAGTTCGGCAATGCGTTGTTCCAGGGTTTTGCGCGCCATGTTATCCTTTCCTGCCGGCTGTCTACTGAACCGTTCTGAAGATGAACAAGGATTGCCGTTGCGGTGATGTATTGTTTTCCGGCATGCTCACGAGACTACACAGCGTTGCGTCTGCAACAACCCTGAATATATACTGATGTTGGTGCGTCTTGCCTAAATCCCGACGGAGGGAGCGAAGCGAGTGTAGTTTCTAAGGGTGCACTTACGAGTTGCAGCGCAACTCAAGGCTTGTTATGTTCGATTGGCCGTTTCAATTCGCAAAACTCTCATTTGGCGATCTATCACTTCAGCATGAAGACGATAGCCCGTAGCGGCGGCCGCAGCGCGGTTGCATCCGCTGCTTATCGTGCGGCCGTCAAACTCACCAATGAGCGCGATGGCCTGGTGCACGACTTCACCCGCAAGCAAGGTGTCGAACACGCGGAGATCGTGCTACCGGAAGGTGTCGTGGCCGATTGGGCACGCGATCGATCCGACCTTTGGAATGCGGTCGAACGCGCCGAGGTGCGCAAGGATGCGCGGGTGGCGCGGGAGTTCGAACTAGCGCTTCCGCATGAGCTCAATTCGGAGCAACGCCTTTCGCTGACGAGGGACTTCGCGCGCGACTTGGCAAACCGCTATGGTGCCGCGGTCGACTTTGCCATTCACCAGCCGCAAGGGGAGGAGGACGTTCGCAACGTTCATGCCCATCTGTTGATGACGACGCGGATGGTGCGGGAGACTGGGCTTGGCGAGAAGACGCTGATCGAGCGCAAGAACAAGTGGCTGTTGAACCATGATCAGCCAACCTCTCATATGCAGCTTCGCGATATCCGTCAGGCTTGGGATAGCCACGCCAATCGTCATCTGGTGCGGGCCGGACTTGATGTGCGGATCGATCATCGATCGCATCAGGAACGTGGGCTGGAAATCGAGCCGACCGAGCATATGGGTGTGCATGCCTCGCAGATGGATCGGCGTGGGCTGGAGGTGTCACGGACGCGGCTCGATGAGAAGGCGGCCCGGCGCAATGCCGAACTGATCCGGGAGAAGCCTGAGCAGGTTCTGGCGATCATTACGGCTGAGAAGAGTGTGTTCGATCGACACGACGTGGCGCGGGCGCTGCATCGCTATATCGACGATATCAAAGGTTTCCCGAATGCCTTTGCTTCCGTCATGGCGTCGTCGGCATTGGTCGAACTGCAGCCCGAGCGGGACGGTGAGCTGGCGCGTTACTCGACGCGGGAGATGGTCGAGATCGAACATGCCATGGCCGAGAGGGCATCGAAAATGGCGAGCGCTCTCGGCCATGGTGTTGATCGACATCATGTCGATCAGGCTATAATCCTACAGGACAGCGCCATCCGGGCAAGGACCGCGTCCTCCCTCTCCGGAAAAGTTGAACGCGACGTGATGCCGCTTGTCGATCGAGAGCGAGCGATCGAGCGGTCCGGCTTGAGCGAGGAGCAGCGCCTGGCCATTCAGCACGTCACCGGAGCGCAGCAGATCGCTGTTGTGATCGGGTTTGCGGGAGCGGGAAAGTCGACGATGCTGGCGGCCGCGCGCGATGCCTGGGAGCGCCAGGGCTACCGCGTTCACGGGGCCGCACTCGCCGGCAAGGCGGCGGAGGGATTGGAAGAGTCCTCTGGCATCGCCTCGCGCACATTGGCCTCGTGGGAATATGGCTGGCAGGCAGGGAAGGGCGAGCTTGGAAAGGGCGACATCCTGGTCATCGATGAAGCCGGCATGGTTGGCAGCCGACAACTGGCACGGTTCGTCGCTGAAGTGGAGGCGAGGGGAGCAAAGCTGGTGCTCGTCGGCGATCACGAGCAGTTGCAGGCGATCGGCGCCGGCTCACCCTTCAGGGCGATCGCCGAGCAGGTGGGTGCGGTCGAGCTCTCGGAAATCCGCCGACAGAAGGAGGATTGGCAGCGCCATGCGTCGATCGCCTTTGCCACCCATCGAACGGTCGAGGGACTGACCGCCCATGCCGATCGGGGTGGGGTTCAGTTCGGTGCTGACAGGGACGAGACACGGGCCTCGTTGGTGCGCGACTACCTGGCGGATCTTGAGCAGCATCCATCGGGTTCCCGCATCGCACTGGCGCATCGCCGCGCCGACGTTCGGGCGATCAATGCGGATATTCGTGCCGCGCTTCAGGAGCGTGGGCTGTTGGCGTCTGGCGCAGGTGAGGGCGCGGCCAAGGTCAACCGGGACGCAGAAACGCTGGGCCGCGAACTGGTCTATCAGACCAATGACGGCAAGCGCGCCTTTGCACCCGGCGATCGTATCCTTCTGTTGGAGAACAACCGCGATCTCGGTGTGAAGAATGGCATGTTGGGAACGGTTGAGGCCGTCGAGGCGGACGCACTACAAATACGTCTCGACGGCTCAGGCGACGGGCGGAACGGCGCCCGGACCATCTCGATACCAGTCAATAGTTACCAAGCCTTTGATCATGGCTACGCAACGACGATCCATAAGTCTCAAGGGGCGACCGTCGACCGAGCGTTCGTCATGGCGTCCGCCAGCATGGACCGGCATCTGACGTATGTGGCCATGACGCGTCACCGCGACAGCGTGAAGCTTTATGCGGCTTCGGACGAGCTCAAGGATATGAAGGTGCTCAGCACGAGCTTGAGCCGCTCTGGCGCGAAGGAAACGACGCTCGATTATATCGGCGCCTTTGCCGAGCGGCGGGGGATTGCCGAAGAGTTTGGCGTTCGCAGCGAGATTGCCATCGATCTTGCGTCACCGACGCAGGCCCAGGCTCAGATGTCGGCAGCACCGGAGCAGGTCGGGCGGGTAGGGGAGAAGCAGCTCGAGAGGGTGGCGCCACTGGTGCCCGCGATCACGGGATATTCCCGCAGTGTCGAGGACATAGCCCGGGAGAGGGCACAGCCGCATCTGCAGGATGCCATGGACACGGTGCGTTCCGTTGGCCGCCATGTCTACACGGATCCCGTCGGCGCCGCGGAGAGGATCAGCGCGGCGATCGTGGACCAAGGGATTGGCCGCGAGGCGCTCGCCAAAACTGTCGCCGAGCATCCGGAGCAGTTCGGTGAGCTGTGTGGAAAAGTGGGCCTGTTGGGCGAGAACAGGCAGCGCAAGGCTGCAAGGCACTACTCCACCGCGCTGAGCAATCATGTCGCGGCCGCAGGTCTCAGCTGGGAGCGCCGGCTGGAGGCGGAGCGTCAATCCGAAACCTGGCACCGCGAGAAGCGCGATGTGGTCGAGGTGCCCGGACTGACTAGCCGCAGCGAGGAGCTGCTGAAGCAGTTCGATGCCCTCTCTCAGGCCGACAAGCCGAAGTTCCTTGAGCAACTGTCCGGCACGCCGGAAGGACGACAGGCCCTCCATGAGGCGAAGACGATCGTCCAGGCGCTTGAGCAACGGTTCGGCAGTTCCGATCCGCGCGAGTTGAAGAAAGGGAACCTGCGGCTTGGACCAGAGGTTGCCGATAAGCTCCATCGCATCGAGGCTGTCGCTCGTATTACCGATCGGGCACAGAAGGCAGAGCTGTCGCGTCAATACGAGTTAAAGCGGACCCTGAACAAAGGGCTGGGATTGGGGATGTAGTTCGCTTGCAAGTGGATGTCCCGGGTTAAGGCACCAGGCCATTTGGCTTCGGCTATCCCGACCCTTTTTCGGGCGAGGGGGTCTGCTGCAGGCGGAGCCCCAACCGTCGCATTCGTTGAAATTGTCGCTACTTTTCTGCCCGCCAATCTGGAACAAGGAGATCGCCATGGTGAAGTTTGCATATGTTTTAGGGGGACTGCTTATTCTGATCGGTCTCGTCTGGATGGGGCAGGGCAGTGGGTATTTTCCCTATCCGGCCGAGAGCTTCATGATCGACCAGTCGCCCTGGATTTATCGGGGAGCCCTGGTCGCCATTGTCGGCGTTGCGGTGATCGTGCTGGCGCGACGCAAGCGGCCGCTCCCGTGATTGGCTGCGGCAGCAACGAAACTCTACGAGCGCCAATCCCGGCGCCGACATGAGGATCCGATGCGAATAATGGAAACCACCGATATCTGCTGCGGCGTTCCACCATGGAAAGGGCGCGTCGCCTGCGTTTGACAACTGGGCACATGATCCGACCGATCTGACCATCATTCCGCTCAACGTAGTGGAACCTGTGCTGATCGTTCGCGGAACGAACGTCGCTCATGAAGTGGCTGCAATCGAGCGAGGCCATTCACTCCGGGGTTGGCCTGATCGGGACGGCGAGAGATGTAATGGTAGCTGGAACTTGTGGAGCGTTGAACTTCGATCGGTCCTTTGCGAGGCAGCACAAAAGGCATAATCAAGCGCGGCCGCGCAACGTCCCATTAAGGGGTAAATTGGGTAAAAGTTATCGAGGTGTACGCTTCAGGAAGAACTTCCTTCATCACCTCTCGCTCTGCCGCCGAGGCCTCAGATGCTACAACGATAGGATTGCTACGTCGTCCCACTAGGCGGATGTAGCCGGCATCGACAATTTGCCCGGCACCAATTGTAATCGTGCTGGCGCCGCCCAGCGGGCTAACGTAACTGAACAGAAAATTATGGTCACCACCGGCCTCGATCTTGACGCCGTTGCTAAACTGGCTGATGCCGTACTGGCAATCCGCATAGGTGATGGCATAGCGGCCGGGTGCGATAGGCCTGAAAGACTGGGCATAGGAGCTGGCGTTCGCCACGCGATAAAGGAAAGTCGCCTGCATATCCTTCGGCTTCTTTTCATTGGGCAGCAGCCACCGATCGGCGGAATAGATATCTTCAAACGGCGTATTTTTATCAGGTTTGCCGTTGTCCATCCGGCGCAGGCGAATATGCCCTGAGCAATATTGATCACCCATCAGGTTCCCATCCACGATCCGGACGAGCAGCAAGGCACCTTTCTGGCTTTTCTTCGATGCGATCTGTGCGACAGCCGCGCTGTGTTCAGCGGCCGCCTTAGCCGGATCATGCCCTCCGGCGCATCCTGCCAGGAGACTCGTCACTAAGCCGAGCGCGATTGTGGCAAAAAGTTTTGCGTTCAATTTAAATTCTCCGGAAACGGTTCTTACATCTGACTCCAGATCGCCATTGCCATCGACAGCGCCGGCATTTCTCTACGCAACCTCAGCCGTAAAGAACGTTGCGCAAACGATCCTGCAGATCACGGGTAGATTGGTCTTTAAAACTGGTCTCGGAGACCTCTACGCGGAGCACGTTCTCCGTCAATTGCTCCGTCTTCGCCTGTGAAAATTCGGCTAGCCACTCTTTGCGGTTTGAACCGACATACCGCCAGAACAGATCGCTGAGCCACATGATGGAACCGACTGCCTCTATATACCCGGAACGAAATTCCCAGCGACCAGGATTCTGGGAAATATCAATCACCATCTGCTCCACTGGCGGCGGCAACCCATTCGAACGCATAGGTAGAGATGAGTAATCCCGATTGGCGGCCTTGTAGATTAAGGGATCTTCAGTGTTTTGCCACTTGTCGTATTCTACATCGGCAATCCATGCCTGCACAAAATGGGGAGAGACGATGAACGGTGCCGCCCATTTCTCCCAATCGATAGCGGCGCCTGCAATCTTCTCCGCGATTATCACCTGACAAAGTTCAGCGTTCGCCACGGCACCATAGTTAAAGACGAGTGTGGTTGTCTCAAATTGACCTAGATGGTCAGTATTTTTAGCTGATGCTAAAAGGTTGTTTAGCTTTATAGGCCTGCCGTTAGCGTGAAGCTTGTCATCCAGTTGCAGCGTACGCAGCACTGAGAGAATGGCCTCTAGAGCTTCGAGAGCAGAGAGTTCGCCGTATCGCCGCTGCACTTCGATTTTGGGCTTCTCGGTGATGGTGACCGTGTTTCCACTGCGCGGTTTTAAGGTAAAAACAAGCCTTAGTTTTTCTGATCTGTCGCGCGCCATCATCGAAACTCCTTCACCAGCACCGTTATGCCTTGATTTCTGCCGTAGTCTACCAATGCTTGTGCTGCATCAATTCCACCCGGCTGAACTCGAATGTCAAGAATCTTGGTTGCCGGACTTCCATCAACGGTTATGTCGCTCCTTCGGAGCTCGTCAATTGTATTTTGTATTCGCGACATCCAGGTCGAACCTGTGGTGTCGACGGTTTTCACACTGACGACTGTATTCCCGTTCTGAAAATCAATTAATGGGAAATAGCCGTTTCTTTCCGCACCGATGCGGAACCAGCCATTCGCACTGCTGTAGTCGGTTTGCGCCAGGGATGTCTCAATCGAGTTACCTCTATCGATTGGGTTAAGTGACCAGACATTCGACTTTGAGGCTGCCTCGCTTGTTTTGGCAATCTCACCAAGCGTCGACGTGCCGAAAATCTTGAGCTTGGTGGCCAATGCGACGATCTGCGCCATGGCCGCAGGATCGCCATTACTTGCCTGCTGAATCATCGACGGAATGCCGAAAAAGCCTGCCGGATCCGTGACTAAGAGGCCATAAATTGCTGGGAGGTCACGTTTCTGCTCGGCAGTCAGGTTTTCGACACCGTTTGGCGCGAGAATTTTGAGGATTTGGTCAGCTCCGCCGGACCCTTCGAGAAGCTGCTTGGCGGCCTGTTGGTCTTTTTCTGACGCCCAATAGGATATCGTGCCGGCATAGCTGGAGAGCGACGCCACGACATCGCTTAGAACTGTAAGGCAACCAGAACCGCTGTAACCATTGGCCCGGCACCCGACGTAGGCTTCCTGTTGTTGGCTGTCTTTCTGCTCAAGTCGAGTTTGCTCGCCGCAAGCCTTCGGATCCCCATTTCCGCCATCGCATGCGGCTTTTGCGGCGGCAAGAGCGTCATTGTCGGCATGATTGAGATAGTTGTTCTGATAGTTTGCGGCTCCATAGGATCCACCTTCACCGGCACCGACGGCACTACCAACCGCAGCACTCAGGCTTGAGCCGACAAACGTGGCAAGCGTCTCCTTGTCGGCGTCCGACAAGGAGCTATCCTTCAGCATACCCTTGATAAGGTCGGCAATGGCCGGCGCCATTATCGTGCTTGCGGTACCGCCTAGGGCGCCCTTAAGCGCTCCCTCCCATCCATTAACCCCTCCGAGGATGCCACCGCCTATGGCGTGCAATAGCGCACGACCCGCGCCACCCTCCTTCCAATACTCCATGCCAGCCTGGTCTTTATTCTCAGCGGCTTGCCTGTAGAACTGGCTGGCGATGTCTCCGGCCAGTCCTGCCATAGTTGCCTGCGCCGCCTGTAGATCCGCCTGGGTCTTGTATTGATCGCGCAGGATATGCTCGAGATCGGGCAGACCGGGCAGCGAAGTATTGGTGTTGTTGGTATCGCGGCGGATCGCATCAACATCCTGCGTCTGATGCGCCGGATCGGTGATGATGATCGGAATATTGCCGCCAATCGCCGAAAGCGCCTGACCGGTTTTGTTTTCGCTCGCTTTCACTGGCGGGGTCGGCATGATGCCGCTGGTGCCAATCGAAAGCCCGTAAGTATCGGCCTTCCAGGTGGAATGCGTATCTATGTCGGTGACCGTCAGTGTGCCGGTCGAAAAGCTGTTGCGACCTTCACCAGCTTCACTAGTGATCAACCCGCCGACCAGTGAAGTCTGGCCACTCACATCGATAGACAGGCCGCCCGTTCCAGCATGAATACCTGATTGCTCGGAGACTAGCGCCGCATCGCCCTTGGCCTTTTGGGTGACACCGGAAGCATTGGTCGAGCCAAAGCCTGTCTGTGCTGAAAGATTGAGCTGATCAGCCTTGGCTTTGGCCGTATCCAACTGGCTTTCGATCGTCAGGTTCTTCACGTTGGCGGTGACGGAGTTGCCTGTCACCGTCGCCCCGCGCAGCGACAGGTCGTTGGTGACGATGGTGATGTCACCGGTGCCATTGATGTGGGTATTGGTGTGGCTAAGGTTTTCCGTGTCGCCACTGCCCTTGCCATAGCCGACATTGGCAACCAGACCAAGATCACCGTTTCCACCACCGCCGAACGTCGCGCCGACTCCGACGCCAACGCTCCAGGAGGAGTTGGCGCTGGTCGAATCCGACGTGCCTGTCGCAGCATTCAGGTTGATGTCGCCGTTCCTGGCCGACAGGAAGATATCACCGACCAGCGGATCGCCGGAGGTCGTGGGTATGCCGTTCTTGTCATAACCCGCCAGGATCTGCGCGCCATCGCTGGTGATGGAGCCGTTCTCTGCCTCCATCGAGATCGAGCGGCCAGCGCGGATATCGGTGACGACGGGCGTCGAGGATGAGGAGGACCAGCTGTTTTCCTGATGGTTGGCGCCGACCGTCAATGAGACGTTGACGCCGATATCACCGGACTTCTGATACTGATCATAGACGCCCTGCAGGTCCTTGTAGGCCTGATAGAAGCCGAGGCCAGCAATGGCTGTATTGGTCACCGCATTGACGTCGCCGCTGTCCGACAGACGCTCGGCCGAGTTCATGATGCTTTGGGCCGCCTTCCCGACCTGGCTGGAGACCGTCAGCGTCACGCCGGCGAAGCTCTTTTCGTGTGCCTCCTGGTAATTGGTGACGTCGTTGGCCGACAGCAGATTGATGTTACTGCCGGCAAAGACGCTCACATCACGCTCGGCCGAGGCGCTGGTCGCCTGCAGGTTGACGTCATGACCAGCCGAGATGTTGAGGTCGCGGCCAGCCGAGAGCGTCGACATGGCATTGGTGTCGGACTGCTGCGCCTTGCTGTCCTTCGTGGACTGCGCGCCGATCCCGATCGAGAAACCGCCGCCGCCGGCCGAGAGGGCCAAGCCGAAGCCGGACTTCTTCTGCTGTTCGGACTGTGACGAGCTCTCGGCGCCGGGCGTGACATTGACGTCACGGGTGGCGGAGAGGTTGATGTCGCGATCGGCGCTGACCGACGATCCCATGATGTTGAGATCACCAGCGCGATCGCCTGCGATCGTCGCGCCGCCCCTCGCCGTCAGGTTGACATCCTGACCGGCCGAAAGCGTCGAGCTCACATTGTCCGTGGAGGATTGCTGGCCCTGTTTCTCGTTCTTGCCGTAGAGCGAGATGAAGCCACCACCGGAGCCGACGAAGAGGCCTGAATCCTTGCGCTGGCTGTCGGACTGATGGTTCTCCTGCGCGCCAAGAATGCTGACGCTCTCACCTGAGATATTCAGCGAGCCATCGGCATTGACCTTCGAGCCGACAATGGCCGCCGCCTTGCCGGCGTCCAGGTTGACGTCGCCGGAGGCTGAAAGCTGCGATCCCACAGTGGTTTCGTTGTAGCCGTCATAGCTGGAGCTGCCACTGCGCAGGAAACCCTTGCGCTTGGCGCTGTCGTGTTCGGTCTCAGTGTCCTTGCCGGCGGTGACAATGAGATTGCCACCGGTCTGGATATTGAGATCGGATGTATGCGTGGCGTCTCCCGCCGTCACCTTAGAGGCCGAGACAGTGGTATTGCCGCCGGAGATGAGGGTGGTGCCGCCCTTACCGGAGAGTGTGGAGCCAGCCGATGTGGTATTTTCCAGATGACCGGAAGCGTTCTCCTTCGTCGATCCCAGGAAGCCGCTCCTCTTGCTCGAACTTTTGACATCGAGCGTATAGGCATCGGTCGCCTCAGCGATGGTGACGTTGTTTTTCGCCTGTAGGCCGAGCATGCCGTCCGCCGCCATCGTCGAGCCGATGACATTGATGTCGCTGTTGGACTTCGCGACCAGATCGCCACCGGCGGTGATGGTAGAGCCGTTGTGCGTCAGCTCGGACGAGGAGTTCTTGCCGAACGTCGAGTTCGACTGGTTCTGCGAGGTGGTGACATTGATGTCGCCGTTGGACGTCAAGCCAACGTCACCCTTGGCTGTCAGGTCGGAACCAGAGATCAGAACACCGGTATTGGCATTGACCTGTAGATTGCCGCCGGCCGAGAGCTGCGAGGCCTGCTGATCGGTGCCTGATGTCCTGGTGTAGCCATCGTCCGTCTTGCGGGTGAGATCGGTCGAGACGACGTTGACCGCGCCATTCGTGGCTTTGACGCTGAGATCGCCGCCTGATTTAGCAGAAGAACCGATGACGTTGACGTCGTTGGCGCCGGTGATGTTCAGGCTTCCGCCCGCATCGACGCGGGCGCCCGTCGCATTTTGCTGACCGCTATTGTCAACCTTGACTGCGGCGAGATTGACATTGTTGCCGGATAGCTGCGCGTTGCCGCCGGCCTTGACGCTGGCGCCCTGGAGATTGAGATCGCTGTTGTTGGCGGCCAGCTGAACATTGCCGCCGGCCGAGACGCTCGCATTCGGACTGACGACATTCTGGCCGCCGATGGTCATGGTCTGGGCGGCAAGCGTAATGCCGTTCGAAGCCGTCAGGTTCAGGTTGCCACCGGCATAGAAGGTGCCGGTCGACTTGATCGTGCTGGCGGCAATGTTGAGCCCGCCGGCAGCTGCAACCGCACCGGAATTGTTCAGGTTTCCGACATTGAGATCGACCGTGTTGCCGGCGATCATGGCACCGGCCGATGTTCCCGCCTTGGCACGGTCGGCAGCCGACAGATAGACCACGGGGGCCAGCACCTGGACGCCGTTGACGGTCCGGGCCTGATAGAGGACGATCGACTGCTTCAGATTGGCAGCCTGCTCAGGCGTGAGGCCCTGACCGAAAGCCAGACCGTTGGCTTCAGCGTAAGCTGCACCATTGTCGAGCAGTGACTTCATCTGGTCGATGGCGTTGTTGCCGGGGATGAAGGAGCCGTTTCCGAGCCCATCGCCGACGAGCTGCCGCAGCTGCGTGTCGATCAGCTGATTGTCGAAATAGGCGTCGCCGAGGAACGGAATGCCTGTCTCCGGATTGTAGCCGGCGCGATTGATGAAGTAGGCCGAGCCATAGAACTTCGAAACGTCGAGGAAAGCCGCGCGCGTCTCGAAAATGAACGCCTGCCCCGGAACTGTACCGCCAACACCGCCGGATTGGGGCTTCGCCAGCGCTGCCAGCTGCGCGACGTTCGCCGCGGAGATCTGGGTCAGGTTTCCAAGCGCCGCGGTAAGGCCGCCGCCCGCGGTCGGTGCGCTGTTGCCAGCCACATTCGAGAGTGCGCTGTTGACCGTAAAGAGAGCGCCACCCGCGGTCATGCCGTCCAGGGCGGACAGCGGGTCGCTTGATGTCGAAGGCGCACTCACAGTCGCGCCGCCACCCGTCGAGCCGAGGGACGTGTTGTTGACCGTACCAAAATTGAGGCTCAGTGCACCGGCCGCCTTGAGCGTGCCGGCGGCACCTCCGACGACCTGCGAACCTGACACGATCGAGGTGCCATTGGCGATATCGCGCGAGGGATCAGCCGTACCATCGGCATTGTAGGCCGTGCAGGCGCTCTGGGCATTGCAGGTCAGCATCGTGGTGCGATTGAGGACGACGCCCTCGTTGGTGAGCGTAGACCCGCTGAGCGTCGCGTTACCGCCGGCCTCGATCCTGCTGTAGGAATTGGTGAGGTTGGTCGCGTCGACGGCGAGGTTGCCACCGGCCCGAATGACCGCCTCAGGGCTGAGTGCGCCGGTAAACCGGTCCTCATAAACCGATTGGCTGAGATTGGCTGTTGGGTCCCATGTGTAGGTCGTGCTGGCGTCAGTGCCGTTTCTGACGACCTCATCAACAATGAAATACTTCGACGGGTTATTGGGGTCGAGGACTGGATTGCCGTTGGCGTCCTTCGGCACACGCGCCTTGATCCAGTCGAAGATCGGTCCCACCAGAACCGGCCCATTGGCGGAAGTCCAGGTCCAGGCATGATATGTCGTACCGTCGGCAAGGGTTGCCTGCGACCAGAGCAGCGGCTGGTAATCCTGCCATGCCGGCGGATCGATGCCGGGATAAAGCTGGAAAATGTTCTGGTCGCTGGTTTCCAGATAGGCGAAGGGCTTGCCAGCAACATCGGGATTGAGAACGAAGGTGCCAACCACATCGCCCGAGGAAACCAACTGACCGGTAACCCATGTCGGCGTCGTTGACCGCTTGTTGGTGAGATTGGATGTCAGGATCGACATGTCACGACCGGCCTGGATCAAGCCGGAAATGTTGGTGGTCGCCCCGTTGCGCTGAGTTATCGTGCTGCCTGCAATCGTCAGATCGTTGCCGGCAAGGATAGCGCCCTGATCGTTGGTCAGCGTCCCCGCGACCAGAAGAGACGCGTCCTTCCCGGCATAGAGGAGGCCGGTCGCATTGTTGGTGAGATCGCCTGATGTACTGATGGTCAAATCGTTGCCGGCGGCGATCTGACCGCTGTTGGTGAGCGTCGGCAGGGTGAGCGTCACGTCATGGGCGGCGAGCAAGGTCGTGGTGTCGCTTGCGGTCAGACCGGCTGCGGTGATGGCGATGTCGCCGGAGCCGCCGGCTCCCGCGTTACCGGTACCGGTAACGCTAGACGTAACCGTACTCACCCGCGCATCGGTCAGATCGGCCTGACCGCTGAGATTGAGCGTGAGCCCGCCAAGGACGAGGTTGCTTCCCGTCAGGTCTGCGGATGTGGCCGTGACGGCAAGATCACCGCCGACGGCGAGCTTGGCGCCGCGCGTTCCCGAGAAATCGATCGTACCGGTATCGATCGTCAGATTGCCGGTGGCATTGGTGTTGTTGGTGTAGGTGATGGTACCCGGCGCGGTCAGCGAGGCATTCGCAAGGCTCTGCAGCAATGCGTAACTAATATCGCTGCTTGCCGCGGCGGAGAAATTGCCGCCGGACAATAGCGCATTGCTGGCCGTGATATCGCCATTCGTAGCGATGAGCGTCATCGTACCGGACTGGGCATTGCCCTGCGAAAGCATCAGAGCCCCGGTAGTGGACGCACGGGTAGCCGCGAAGTCGACGCCAGACACCAGGCTTCCAGCTGATATCGACTGGGCCTGCAGGCTGACATTGCCTGCCGCCATGGATTGGCCCGCAAGGGCGATCGTGCCACCGGCCGTCATCGTCAGGCTCTGGTGAGCAACCACGTTGACCGGGGTGGTATTGCCGATGCTGCCGCTTGCGGTGGCGTTGATCCCGCCTGCCGCCAGCAAGTTGGAAGCATTGAGATTGCCAGCGGTGGCATTGAGCGTGAGTGCGCCGGTGGGGCCGAGCACCACGCTACCGTCCACGGACTGGCTGGTGGCGGCAAAATCGACGCCCGAGACGAGTGTGCCTGCGGAAATGTCAGCGCCAGTGATACCGACATTGCCGCCCGCCAGCAGCGTTCCTGTCAAGTTCGTAGCGGCATTGATCGTGACATTGCCGTGACCGGTGACAGTCGAACCCGAGAACGAGCCGCCCGTCACAGTGAAATCGCCAGCGACAAGAAGCGGACCCGTCGTCGCGCTCGTGGCGTTGATCGTCAGGTCGCCAGCCGAGCCTATGACGATTGCGGCGGTCGAAGATCGCGCCATCGCCGCGAAATCCACACCAGTCACTATCTGGCCGGTCGAGACAGTGCCGCCGGAGAGGGTGACGTCGTTCGCGCCGAGGATCTGGCCGGTCGCGGTCATGCTGGAAGTGCCGGTAAGAGCGATATCTTTGTGGCCCGTGACACTGCCAAGACTGAGGTCCGCCGCCGTAGCCGTGATCGTGCCGGCCGTGAGCAAGGCTGTGGCCGTCAGGCTGCCCGAGGCCTGTAATGTCAGATCACCACCCGTGCCAAGCGTAATATTGCCGCCATTGGCTTGGGTTCCGGCGAAATCGAGACCACTGACGATCTGATTGGCGGATATCGTGCCGCCAGAAAGCGAAACATTACCAGCACCGAGAACCTGGCCGGTCGCCGTCAGGCTGGAAGTGCCTGTGAGTGTGACGGCCTGATGACCGGTGACGTTCCCGACAGTGAGAGCGGCGGATGTGGCGGAAATCGTTCCGGCTGCAAGCAGCGTATTGACTGACATGTTGCCCGAGGCCGCCAGTGTCATCTCGCCGGCACTGCCGAGCACGAGATTGCCGCCGCTCGCAGCGGTTTGTGCAAAATCGACGCCAGAGACGATGGTCCCAGCCGAGATTGCGGAGCCCGAGATCAGGACGTTGTTTGCGCCGAGAATCTGACCGCTCACATTCGTCGCTGCGTTCAGCGTGAGCGCCCCATGCGACGTGATATCGCTCGATGTCAGCGACGCCGCGGTTACCGTCAGATCGGTGGTAGACTGAAGGCTGCCTGCGGTAATATTGACGGTCGCCGTCGTATTGAGCGCTCCGGCGGACAACAGGTTGCCCGTCGTGATGTTGCCGCCGGTCGCCGTCAGGCTAAGATTACCTGCAGTCCCGAGCACCACATTACCACTCGGATCGGCACTGGTGGCAGCGATATTGATGCCCGAGACGACCATACCGGCGGACACCGAGCGGCCGGTGGCGCTGACATTGCCTTGCGCCAGGACATTACCGGCGACTGCAATATCAAGGCCGGCATTCAAGGTGATGCTCTGGTTGCTTGACAGCGAAGCGGCCGAGATCGAACCAACAGAAGCGGTCAGAGTAAGGTCGCCGGTGCTATTGGCCGCCCCTGCAATCGCGATATCGCCTGAGGTCGCGGAAAGCGTTGCAGCACCACTCCCAGCGGTGACGCTGCCTGCAGCAATGCCGCCGCCCGAACTCATCTGCACAGTCGTGCCGCTGTTGACATCACCAGAAATGCTGAGCAGACCGGCGCCGCTTGCAAGCACGATATCGCTATCGGCGGCGATCGACTGCAGGGTAATGCCTTGATCGGCTTGAACCTTGACCTTCTGCCTCGAGGTCACCTTGGCGGCAGTGACCTTCTGTTTCGAGGTGATGGTGACGCCATCGCGTGC